>NZ_JBFTLP010000008.1:0-162542 GCF_056396505.1 Arthrobacter sp. 05T410
AACCCGCGCATATCAGTCTGACAGCGCCGTCGATCACGACGCGCCGGCCGCCCGGGCCAGACAGGGAACGGACACAAAGAGCGGTCCAAGACAAACCAGCCTTGGACCGCTCACCCTTGCCCTCTTGACAAAGAACTCCTACATATCAGTTGTGCAGTGCCGCCCACAGGTTCAGCGAGGATGCGTACACGATCCACGACAGGTAGGGCAGCATCAGCAGTCCTGCCGCCCGGCTGATCGGTCCGAAGAGCACCACCGTCGCGGCCACGGCCACGGCCAAAGCCACGATGATCCCGAACGCGATCCACAGCGCCGGCGTCCCGAGCGCCGGGTACAAGGCGAAGAAGACCGGCGTCCAGAGCAGGTTCAGCCCCAACTGCACGCCGTAGGCTGTCAGGGCCGCTTTGGACCCCGGGGCGCGGCTGCGCCAGACCAGCCACGCCGCGACGGCCATGGCGGCGTACAGGACCGTCCAGACGGGCCCGAAAACCCAGTTCGGCGGGGACCACGGGGCCTTGTCCGCGGTGGCGTACCAGCCGTTGACGTGGTTGGCCGTGGCCAGGCCGCCCAAGGCCGCAACGAGCGCCGACGCGCCGAGGAACAGAAGCAGCGCGACCACCTGGGAGAAGCCGCTGCCCGCGCCGCTTCCGACGCCCTTAGAGTGGCCGCCGGGCGCCCCGGGACGGCCTTCCAGCGGTTGTTGCTGAGCCTGCATGAGACCAGCCTAACCGCCTGACCCGGACCGGCGGCAGGGTGCGGACCGATAGACTTGGGGCTGCATGTCCGCATGCCGCCGAAGCTCGTACCGCAATGATTGGATACCGCACCCTTGCGAGAATTCACTGCCCGTTTTGCCTCTGCCGAAGAGATTGCCAACTGGGATGCCCACGTCACGGCGAACCCCAACGGCGGCAATCTCCTGCAATCGGAAGCCTTCGCCGAGGTCAAACAGCACTTTGGCTGGAAGCCCTTGCACCTGGTGTACGAGTCGGCCGATTACACGAGCTACAACCTGATCCTGGAGAAGTCCTTTCCGGTCCTCGGCAAGCTCTGGTACCTGATCAAGGGACCCGACGTGGCGTCGGTCGAGGACATCCCCGGGATCGTCGCGGCGAACGCGGACTTCGTCAAAAGGGCCAAGCTGGGCGTCTTCGCGATCAAGATCGAACCGGATGTTGTCTTGTCCGACGACGCCGCGCGGATCCTTGAGGCCGCCGGACTGGTCAAGACCCACAACCTGCAGCCGAACGACTCCACGGCGCTGCTCGATATTGCGCCCGAGGAAAACCAGCTGCTGCGCAACCTGCACTCCCGGGGCCGCAACGCCGTGCGCCGCGCCATCCGCGAGGGCGTGGAAGTCCACAACGTCGAGCCCACGGAAGAGAACTTCCGGGCCATGTATGCCCTGATGACCACCACGGTGGAAGCCAAGTCCCAGGTCCGGGTGCGCGAGTACGAGTACTACCGCCAGTTCTGGACCAACTTTCTGAAGCGGGATCAGGGCAGGCTGCTCTTCGTGTACGAAAACGGGGTGCCCTCGGTGGGCGCATTCGTGATCAACTACGGCCGCAAGGGAACGTACAAGGACGGCGGCTCCCTGCAGAAGCGTGGCCAGTACGGCGACTCGCACCTGGTGCAGTGGACCGCAATCAACCAGGTCAAGGACCTTGGCTGCACCGAATACGACTTCTGCGGCACGCCGCCGAGCGACAAGCTCAAGGACACCTCAAACCCGTTCCATGGCCTGGGCCTGTTCAAGACCAGCTTCAGCAAAACCGTGACCGACTTTGTCGGCTGCTATGACCAGGTCCTGAGCCCGCTGAAGTACAAGGCCTGGATGATGGCGGGGGAGCGCGTGGCCCGCCAGGTCTACACCCGGCGCACGGGCCAGCAGTTTTACTAAACAGCCGACGAGGACAGTGAGGAGGCCGGAATGAATAACGGATACAGCGGCCACCGCAGGCCGCCCACGGACGGCCTGCCCCGAACGCAGCCGATGTCGCCGGTGGAGGTGCGCCAGAACGCCGCCGCGAAGCGCATGTTGCGCAGGTTGGTACAGGGCGAGAACCCGCCGACGGCGCCCATGAGCATCGTTGACCGGCTCGCCGGCAGCCCCTATGCGAACCCGATGATCCAGGTCGGCGGCGTCGACGCCTCGGCCCGCAAGACGATCGACTTTGCCTTGCATCTGGCGGAATCGATGTTCCGTTACGGCGCCGGAGCCCTGGAAGTTGAGACCAGCATCATCGCCATCACGGCCGCCCTGGGACTGAAGAACATCGAAGTGGACATCACCAACCAGTCGGTGGCCATCAACTATGCCCCGAAGGACCAGACGCCCATCACGTTGCTTCGTGTCGTGCGGTCCTGGACCAACAACTACGCGGGCTTGGCCAAGGTGCACCAGCTCGTCACGGACATCGTCTCCGGCGGCGTGGGACGTGAGGAGGCTGTGCGACGGCTTGAGGACATCACCCACAGTTCCAAGCCATTCCCGCGCTGGATGGTCACCGTGGCATTCGGCGTGTTCTCGGCCGTCTTCGTCGGTGTTCTCGGCGGCGACCTCGGAGCCTCTGCGGTCGCTTTCGTCTCCAACCTGCTGGTGAGCCTGCTGGCCAGGCAGCTAGGGCGGTGGCGCACACCTGACTTCTTCGTCACCGCCTCGTGTTCCTTCCTGGTCACCTTCATCGCCCTGCTGTTATGGCGTTTCGGCGGCATGGTAGGAATCCAGATACCGCCGGCCATCGTGGTGGTCGGCGGAATCCTGCTGCTACTGCCGACCGGCCGGCTCGTCTCCTCGGTGCAGGACGCGATCAACGGCTTCCCCGTCACGGCGGCCGGCCGTTTCCTCTCCACCATGCTGACCTTCGGCGCGCTCGTTGCCGGCATTGCCGTCGGCTTCGTAGTCGGGGATATGACCGGCATGGAGGCGATCAATGTCACCGAAACATTCCCTCCGGCGTATCCGTGGTGGGCCGTGGTCATCCTGATCGCCATCGCGGTGCTGATGATCGGCATCACCGAACAGACCAGCTGGAAGCTGCTGCTGCCGACGGCGGCCGTGGGGGTGGTGGGCTACCTGGTCCTCATCGGCGGCGACGCCCTGGGCATCGGATCCCGCTTCGCCCCGGCCCTCGCTGCCGTGGTGATCGGCCTGCTGGCCCGCGTCGTGGCCCTCCGGATGGGCGCCCCGCAGCTGGTGGTGGCCGTTCCCGCCGCGCTGATTCTGCTCCCCGGACTCACTATATTCCGGTCGATGTATGTATTGACCATCGAGGAATCGGAGATTCTCATGGGCGCCGGCGGCATGCTCAACGCCGGAGCCATCGTGCTCGGTGTCGCTGCCGGCATCGTGCTCGGCGACACCCTGGCGCGGCCCCTGACGCGGAGCCTGGCGAGCAACGAACGGCGCAGGGCCCGCCGCCGCTAGATCTTGCGAGGAATGCCCGTCCGGCTCCCCTAAGGCGCCGGGTTTCCCCACTTTTGCCGGGACGCGACGGCATGTCAGCCCGCCGCGCCGGCGTGTCCCGGCGTCGTGGTGGCAAAGGTGGGGAAACTCCGCAGCGCAAAATCTCGCGCCGCCTAATCTCGCGCCGCCAGATCTTGCGCCGTTAGATCTTGCCCCGCTAGATCTTGCCTATCGGCAGCTTCTTCTCCGCCTGGAAGTCGTCCTCCACCCGGCCCTTGGCCCAGTAGCCCGAGAGGGACACCTGGGCCCGCTCCAGCCCGCGCTGCACGTAGAACACGTCCCGGAGGCCCTTCATGTAGCCCCGCTCGCCGTGGGCAAAGACCTGCACCCGGCCCTCGGGCCACTCGGCGTCGCGCACCGCGGTGACCAGCAGTTCGCTCTCACCGGCGGGTGCGCCGCCGCGCAGCAGCCAGCGCAATTCGACGCCGGCCGGCCCGGCGATGGCCTGGACGTCGGCGTCGCTGTCCACTTCGAGCAGGGCGAGGCCGCGGGCATCTTCCGGCAGGGATTCGATCGCCGCGCCGATGGCCGGCAACGCTGATTCATCGCCGGCAAACAGGTACCAGTCCGCGGCCGGGTCCGGGTTGTACCCGCCGCCGGGGCCGGTGAAAGTCAGGCGATCGCCGGGCTGGGCCGAGGCCGCCCAAGGGCCGGCGAGCCCCTCGTCGCCGTGGATCACAAAGTCAATGGCCAGTTCCTGCGCCGCCGGGTCCACCCAGCGGACCGTGTAGGTCCGGGTATGCGGCCACTGACTGCGCGGCATGGTTTCCCGGATGGCCCACAAATCCAGCGGATCCGGGTATTCGACGCCGGGTTGCGGAAAGACGATCTTGACGTACCGGTCCACATAGTCGTTGTTGACGAACCCGGCGAAGCCAGGGCCCCCGGCGATGATCCGGACCATGTGCGGGGAGAGCTGCTCCCTGCGCAGGACCGTCAGATCGGTCTGGGGGCGCGAATTCCGGGTGGCGGTGGTGGCTGCGGGGACGGATGTCATGCAGCTAAGCCTAACCAAGAACCCCCGGCGGGGGCTTTGCGCGGAGGCCTGTTACGGCAACGGCGGAAGCTCCCAGTCGACCGTCCCGCTGCCTTGTTCCAGCAGCAGGGCGTTGGCCCGGCTGAACGGCCGGGACCCGAAGAAGCCGCGCGAGGCCGAGAGCGGGCTGGGGTGGGCGCTGGCGATCACGGCGGCGGACCCCATCAGCGGCCGCACGGACTCGGCATCCTTGCCCCACAGGATCGCCACCAGAGGGGCATGGCCCGCACCGGATACGGACGAGCGGCCGGCGACTGCCCGGATGGCCGCCGCCGTCACGGCCTCCCAGCCCTTGTTCCGGTGCGAGCCCGCCGCGCCGGCACGGACGCTGAGCACCCTGTTGAGCAGCAGTACGCCTTGGTCCGCCCAGTGGCTGAGGTCCCCGTGGACGCGCGGGGGGAAGCCGAGATCGGCTTGAAGTTCCTTGTAGATGTTTGCCAGGCTGCGGGGGATCGGCCGGGTGGCGCCGTCCACGGCGAAGGACAACCCCACGGCGTGCCCCGGCGTCGGATACGGGTCCTGGCCCACCACCAGCACGCGGACGCCGGCCAGGGGCTGCCGGAAAGCCCGCAGCAGGTTTGCCGGCGAGGGCAGTACGCCGTGCCCGGCGGCCACTTCGCCCGCGACAAAGGCGAGGGCTTCGCGCAACTGCGCCTCCACCGTCGCCAGCGGTCCCGCCCAGTCCGGAGCAACCAGCGCGTCCAGCGGCCTGCGTGCCAGGTCCGCGAAGCTAAGGGTGTCCGCGGCTGCGGGCTCCAGCTCGAACAGCGCGTCGGATTCACTGGCGGGGTCAAACTCGGCATCAAACACAGCACCCATTCTTCCCCAGCTAAGGCCCGTTTCTGCGCCCGCCCGAATGACAACCCTGTCATTCGGCCGTAGCATTGGGACTGACTTTTTAACGGATACCAGCCAGGTTTTTCGGAATCAACCAGGAGTGTGTCGTGGCCGAAACAGCGCAAGAGCACGTGCTCGCGGGGGATTCTGCCGGATTCCCAACCGCCGGCGCGGGCCCGGACGGGGTGTCCGCGGAGTCTGCGCTGAGCGCCCGCGACCAGCAGATGCTGGCCTTGGAGCGGCAATGGTGGAAGTACGCCGGGGCCAAGGAACAGGCCATCCGCGAGCTGTTCGATCTGTCCGCCACGCACTACTACCAGATCCTCAATGCCCTCATCGATACCGAGGATGCGCTGGCCCACGATCCCATGCTGGTCAAGAGATTGCGTAGACTACGTACATCACGCCAACGTGCCCGCACTGCCCGTCGTCTGGGAACAGATTCGTAAAGTCGCGTCACGAGCAGCCGGATGCGCACGTCCTGTTGCGTCCGTTCCGGCCTCGGGCACCCCGTATGAAATCAGCAAGGACGTCGTTTTACCATGACCAAATACGCTCGGGATGAATTTGATCGGGTCCCGGAGACCTCTACCCGGCAGGGAGTCCACCGGGCCGTCGCGGCATCGCGGCGGCGGAGCCTGGCGCCGATCCTGGCGGCTGGCTGCGTAGCCCTGGCCATCGGCCTGGTGGCCTTCCTGATCCTGCCGAAGCTCGGCTTCTCCGCAGGCCAGGCCGCGGCCGTGACGGCCGGTGGCAGCGCGTCCGCATCTGCCAGCAGCAGCCCGTCCGCCACGAGCACCATGAGCCCCAGTCCCACGCCGACGAGCCCGGAGCCGGCCGGCACGGACGCCGCCGCCGCGCCGGCGGCTTCGCCGTCAGCTACGCCGAGCGCCACAGCCGCCGCCGTCGACAAGACGCAGCCGGTGACGATCTACAACGCGACCACCACCGCCGGCCTCGCCACCCGCGTCGGCGGCACCGTCACCTCCGACGGCTGGGTCCTGGGCGAGACAGGCAACTGGGGCGGTGTCCCGCAACAGACGTCGGTGATCTTCTACAGCGGCGTCGAGCAGAAGGACAATGCGGAGGCACTCGGAGCCCTCCTCGGCGTCGACACCCTCGTGGACTCTGCCGAGTTCAACATGCCCCTTGTCGTCGTTCTCGGCCCCGGCTACCAGTAGCCAATCCGGTTACGCCTCAATAACTATTAGGCGGCGGCCCTGCCCGCCGCCGGCGTTCCTGGGGGACGCTGTGGGTACAGTATCTGCGGATTTCTCTTCGCAGTCCGCGGCGCACATCGAGGTGGGCCGCACGCAAGCTAGCTGAAAGTGTGGACACCATGGCACTGGGAACCGTCAAATGGTTCAACGCCGAAAAGGGCTACGGCTTCATCGCCGTGGACGGTTCCGAGAACGACGTCTTCGTGCACTGGTCAGCGATCGTCGGGGAAGGCTACCGCGCCCTGGACGAGGGCCAGCGGGTGGAACTGGAAGTCGGCGAGGGCGAAAAGGGCCCGCAGGCCGAAAGCGTCCGGCCCGCCTAGTGGTACTGGCTGCCGTCACGAACGCCCCAAGGAACGCGGCCGGGCGCCGCGGAGGACATTTGCCGCTGGGCCGCGCCCTGGCGGCGGGCACAGTAGCGGCCCTGGCCCTGACGGGCTGCCTGGGCCCCGCGGGCAGTGCCCGCGTGGCCAGCGCCGACGCCAGCGGTGACGGCATCCTGCGCATCGGCCTGATCCTGGACAACACGGGCAAGCAGAACTTCCTCAACGCCTCCGAGCTCGCGGCGGCCAAACTTGCCGTCAAGGAGATCAACGCTGCCGGCGGGCACAAAGGCAAACCGGTGGAGCTGCTGCCGGAAACCATCAGCACGGACACCGCCGCCCAGGCGAAAGCGCTGGTTGCCGCCAAGGCCGACGTCGTGATCGGCCCGACCGATTCCAGCCGTGCCCCGGCCGCCATCGACGTGCTCGCCAACGCCAAGGTAGCCGTGATCTCCCCGGCCAACACCGCCGCCGCGCTCAGCAACTACAAGAGCGGCGGCTACTATTTCCGCACCTCGGCCGCCGACATCGCCCAGGCATCCGTCCTCGCCAAACTGGTCAAAGACGGCGGCGCCAGGACCCTGGCGGTCCTGCATGAGGAAGGCGACTACGGCAAAGACGTCGCCGCCGCCGTCGGCGGCGCGGCGAAACAGTCCGGACTGGAGGTCGTGGCGGACTCGGAGTTCACCCCCGGCCAGGCTCAGCAGGCTGTCGCCGCCGCTAAGGCCGCCAACCCCGACGCCGTCATCCTGGTCTCGCGCGACGGCGCACAGGGCGCCATCGCCGAGCTGAACAACGCCGGCCTCGCCGGCAAGAAGCTGGTCCTCAGTGACGGAGCAGTCAGCAAGTACGGCTCTGGCCTGGGCGCCCGGGCGCTCGAGGGTGCACGCGGGATCCTGCCCGGCGTGTTTCCCTCCGCCGCCTTTCAGGCGGACCTCGTGGCCGTTGATCCCGGGCTGAAGGACATGGTGTTCGCCGCCGAGACGTACGACGCCGTCGTCCTGGCCGCCGTCGCCGCCGCCGCCGCAGAGGACGACGCCGGCACTTCCATCGCGGCGTCCCTCGTCGCGGTCTCCGGCGGAACCCCGGCAGCAGGCGGAACCGGGGCCGGCGGCAGCCAGCCGCCCAGCGAGTCATGCACGAGCTACAAAGACTGCGTCGGCGTCCTCCGGGCAGGCCAGCGGCCGGACTACGACGGCCAGTCCGGACGGATCAACTTTGATGCCCACGGCGACATCACCGAAGCGAACTACATGGTTTCGACCTACGGCGAGGACAACCTGCCCACGGTGGACGGCACAGAAGCCGCGAGCAGCAGCGGCGGCTGATCGCTCGTAGCGTATTGTGCCCGCGTGGTGGCCGGTTCCGGCCTGCCACTGCTTGCACTCTCCCCGGGGGAGTGCTAATTATTGATTTAGCACTCCAGCGCACTGACTGCTAACACGACGCCCGGTCCGCCCGGCCGCGAAGTGGGGCAGCCGGTCCAGGAGCTAAAGAAACACCTTGCTGGGGTGAGATCCCGGACCCGGCGGCATACAGAGGCCGCGGGGTTGGGATCGTCCGTCGCGGGCACCACAGCGAAGGTTCATTCTTAACGACTGTCCCGAAAGGACTACTGCCGTTATGGCCAAGATCATTGCATTTGATGAAGAGGCACGCCGCGGTCTTGAGCGGGGCCTGAACATCCTCGCCGACGCCGTCAAGGTCACCCTCGGCCCGCGGGGACGCAACGTCGTCCTCGAAAAGAAGTGGGGCGCCCCCACGATCACCAACGATGGTGTTTCCATCGCCAAGGAGATCGAGCTGGACGATCCCTACGAAAAGATCGGCGCCGAGCTGGTCAAGGAAGTTGCCAAGAAGACGGATGACGTCGCAGGCGACGGCACCACCACGGCAACCGTGCTGGCACAGGCCCTGGTCAAGGAAGGCCTGCGCAACGTAGCGGCCGGCGCTGACCCGCTGTCCCTCAAGCGCGGCATCGAGAAGGCTGTTGACGCGGTCACCGTCGAGCTCCTGGCCTCCGCCAAGGAAATCGAGACCAAGGAAGAGATCGCCGCCACCGCGTCCATCTCCGCCGGCGACAACGAGATCGGCGCCCTGATCGCCGAAGCCCTCGACAAGGTCGGCAAGGAAGGCGTCATCACCGTCGAGGAGTCGAACACGTTCGGCCTCGAGCTGGAGCTGACCGAAGGCATGCGCTTCGACAAGGGCTACATCTCCGCCTACTTCGTCACCGACGCTGAGCGCCAGGAAACGGTCCTTGAGGATCCGTACATCCTGATCGTCAACTCCAAGATCTCCAACGTCAAGGAACTGGTTGCTGTCCTGGAAAAGGTCATGCAGTCCAACAAGCCGCTGCTGATCATTGCCGAAGACATCGAGGGCGAGGCCCTGGCCACCCTGATCGTCAACAAGATCCGCGGCACCTTCAAGTCCGTCGCCGTCAAGGCTCCGGGCTTCGGCGACCGCCGCAAGGCGCAGCTGGCCGACATCGCCATCCTCACCGGTGGCCAGGTCATCTCCGAGGAAGTCGGCCTCAAGCTTGAGACCGCCGGACTCGAACTCCTTGGCAAGGCCCGTAAGGTTGTTGTCACCAAGGACGAGACCACGATCGTCGAGGGTGCAGGCGACGCCGACCAGATCGCCGGCCGCGTGTCCCAGATCCGCGCCGAGATCGAGAACTCCGATTCCGACTACGACCGCGAGAAGCTGCAGGAGCGCCTGGCCAAGCTGGCCGGCGGCGTTGCAGTCATCAAGGCCGGCGCCGCAACCGAGGTCGAGCTCAAGGAACGCAAGCACCGCATTGAGGACGCCGTCCGCAACGCCAAGGCTGCTGTCGAAGAGGGCATCGTCGCCGGCGGTGGCGTTGCCCTGATCCAGGCCGGCGCCAAGGCATTCGCGAACCTGCAGCTCTCCGGTGACGAAGCAACCGGCGCGAACATCGTCCGCGTTGCCATCGACGCCCCGCTGAAGCAGATCGCCTTCAACGCCGGCCTCGAGCCCGGCGTCGTCGTGGACAAGGTCCGCGGCCTGCCCGCAGGCCACGGCCTCAACGCCGCCACCGGCGAGTACGTCGACCTGCTGGCCGCCGGCATCAACGACCCGGTCAAGGTAACCCGCTCTGCCCTGCAGAACGCGGCTTCCATCGCCGGCCTCTTCCTCACCACCGAGGCCGTTGTAGCCGACAAGCCCGAGAAGGGTGGCGCCCCGATGGGCGGCGGCGACGACATGGGCGGCATGGGCGGCATGGGCGGTTTCTAACCACCCGCGCCAGCCATCACCGGCTGTTCGACGACGGCGGTCCCACCTTCGGGTGGGGCCGCCGTCGCCGGTTAAGCGCTGCCCCTGTCCAAGGGAGCGTCGGTGGGCGTCGGCGGGTTCTGGCAGGATAGGTCAGTGACGATTACAGCAGCGGCCGACGGTTCGGCCTTAGGAAATCCTGGCCCGGCCGGCTGGGCCTGGTACGTGAATGACGACTGCTGGCGGGCCGGGGGGTGGCCCCACGGCACGAACAACCAGGGCGAACTGATGGCGGTGCTGGACCTGTTCCGGGCAACGGCGCACATGCCCGGGGAAGACCTGCTGATCCTCTGCGACAGCCAGTACGTCATCAACGCCGTGACCAAGTGGATGCCCGGGTGGAAACGCAAGGGCTGGCGCAAAGCCGACGGCAAGCCGGTGCTGAACGTGGACCTCCTCAAGGACATCGACCAGGCGCTCGTGGGCCGCAAGTACACCTTCGAATGGGTGCGGGGCCACGCGGGGCACGAGCTCAACGAGGCGGCGGACGTCCGCGCCCGGGCAGCGGCCACGGCGTACCAGCAGGGCGTGGCCGTCCGGCAGGGTCCCGGGTTCGGCACCCCGGAGGGCGAACCGCCAGCGGGCGAACCCCCAGCGGGCAAAACACAGCAGGACAAGACACAGCAGGACAAGATGCAGCCCGCCGCCCAGTCCGCCGCCCCACCCGCAGCCGCCCCTGCGGCCGCGACCCGGCCGCAGGCAGCCCCGGCGCCAGCCGGCCAGCAGGAACTCTTTGGCGCGCCGGGGACCTACGACGAACCGGACCTCTTCAGCGAACTCGAAGAAGAACCTGCCGTAGACCGGGCGGAGGCCAGCGCCGAAGCCGTCGTCGAGTCCCTCGAACGCGAACTGCTCCGCCCCGAAACCCGGGCAGACCTGGGCCGCACGGGCGTGCTGCTCCACCCGGACTTCACCGAAATCGGCAGCTCCGGCCGGATCTGGACCCGCGACGCCATGATGATGTCACTCGAGGACAACCCGGGCGGAGCCGTGGAGCTGGAACTGTTGGGCGCGGACCGGCTGGGTGAGAAGACCATCCTGCTGACCTACCGCAGCCACACCCGTGAGGGATCAGCCCTGCGCAGCTCCCTGTGGGTCCTTGAAGGCGCCCAATGGCGCCTGCGCTTCCACCAGGGCACACCCGAGGCCTGAGGGCGCGTGCGGCTCACGTGAAGCGCTGCGCATTGCCCAGTTCCGCCTGCGCATAGGTGGCGGCAGCGGAGTTCAGCGCGAGGTTGATGGACGCCAGGGACGCCTCGACCCTGCCCTGGGTCAGCGTCCACTCGGCCACGAGGGTTTGGAAATTAGTCGCCGCGGAGCCCCGCCAGCTGCCCTGGAGCTCGTCCAGCCCCCGTTTCATGGCGTGGACGTCCGCGCTGATCCTCTCCACTGTGGCCTGCACGTTGGCGGACTTTAGCTGGAGGAGTTCGGTATCGACGGAGATGATGCTCATGGAAATGCCTCTCGAATGCTCGGGAGGCGGCCGCGGCCCGGCGGAGCACGGTGAACGTCAGCGGGTCTGCGGTGAGGTATTGCGGTGACATTTTCGGTGAGAGCTGGCGGGGAGCGGCTGCCTCATCCGGATCTTCCGGACACCTCGAGCGTAGGCGGGCGGCGCGCCGGCCGGACACCGCCGTCGGCCCCTATGTGGATAAGTCCGCTGTGGACCGTTCCGTGGCCTCTTCGTCCAGGAGCGGGATGCTGACCACCAGCGTGGCACCGCCGCCGTCGGTCTTCCCGACCCGCACGGACCCGGAATGCGAGCCGACGATGGCGGCCACGATCGCCAGGCCAAGTCCGCTGCCGCCGGTCTCCCTGGTCCGGGAGGTGTCGGCCCGGTAGAAGCGCTCGAAAATACGGGCCGCCTCCTCATCCGGAACCCCCGGTCCGTGGTCCCGGACCTCGATCACGGACTGCCGTGTTCCGTCCGGTGCGGTCCGGACCCCGACGCCAATTTCGACTGGGGTGCCCTCCGGCGTGTAGCGCAGGGCATTGCCGACCAGGTTGCTGACCACTTGGCGCAGTTTGGCTTCGTCGCCCAGCACCGGGGCGGCGGCCGGGGCCGCGCCGTCAATCCCGGTGAGGGTGATGGTGCGGCTGCGGTCGCTCGCCTGGGTGTCCACCACGGCGTCGTTGGCCAGCAGCAGCAGGTCCGCGGGCTTCTGCTGCAACGGCCGCTGTTCGTCGATCCTGGCCAGCAGCAGCAGGTCTTCGACCATGGCTCCCATGCGTTTGGCTTCGCTTTCGATCCGCCCCATCGCCGTGGCCACGTCTTCCGGGGTGGACAACGCCCCGTGCCGGTACAGCTCGGAGAAGCCGCGGATGGTCACCAGCGGGGTTCTCAGTTCGTGCGAGGCGTCGGCGGCGAAGCGCCGCATCCGCGCCTCGGACGCCATCCTGGCGGCGAAGGCCGTCTCAATGTGCGCGAGCATGGCATTGAGCGAGCTCCCGAGCCGGCCCACCTCCGTGCCCGGGTTCTCCACCTCCACACGCTGGGACAAGTCTCCCGCGGCGATCGCGGCGGCCGTCTTCTCCACCCGGGCCAGCGGCCGGAAGGACCGCGAAACAGTCCAGGTGGCAATGAAGAATGCCAGCACGAGCGTCAGCAGGCCCACACCCACCACCACCAGGGCAGCGTGTTCCATCACCGAATCCACGGGGTCCAGCGGCAGCCCGATCACGACGACGGCGCCACGGTTGTTGTTGTCCACCACGCTGACGGCCACGACCCGCCAGCTGCCGCCCTCGGATCCGCGGACCTGGAAGGGCATCTGCTGGCGTTCCCGGGCCTCGACCGAGGAAAAGGTGCTGAGCGCGGGGTGGGATTCCTTGTCGCCGCCGAACGTGTAGGGCGGAAGACCGGGGCTGAAGAGCATCAGCGAGTAGTCGGTGGGAACGGTGGAGTTGGTCTCCTGCAACTGGCTGAAGGACTGCTGCTGCCGCGCGGATTCGACGGCGGCCCGGAGCTTGTCATCCACCTGGCCCTGCAGGAAGCTGTGCAGCAGCGTCAGCGTGCCCGCCCCGGTAGCCGTGAGGGCCACCAGCATGAGCGCCATCATGATGGCCACGAGCTGAGAGCGCAGCGACGCCGATTTCCAGCGGTACAGCAAGGTCAGCGCTTCTCGGCAGTCCGCAGGACGTAGCCGACGCCGCGCTTGGTCTGGATCAGTGCCGGGGCATCGGGATCGATATCCACTTTGCGGCGCAGGTAGGAGATGTAGGACTCCACGATCGAGGCGTCGCCGTTGAAGTCGTACTCCCATACATGGTCGAGGATCTGGGCCTTGGACAGGACCCGGTTCGGATTGAGCATGAGGTAGCGCAGGAGCTTGAATTCCGTGGGCGAGAGCTCGATCACGGTCCCGCCGCGGCGGACCTCGTGGGCGTCGTCGTCGAGCTGGAGGTCATCGACCCGGATCACGGCGTCGTCGTCGACCTGGGGTTGCGTGCGCCGGAGTACGGCGCGGATGCGGGCCACCACCTCGTCGAGGCTGAACGGTTTGGTGACGTAATCGTCCCCGCCCACGGTCAAACCGGTGACTTTGTCCTCGGTGTCGTCCTTGGCCGTGAGGAACAGGACCGGGAAGTGCTTGCCGGCGGCGCGCAGGCGGCGGGTAACGGTGAAGCCGTCCATGTCCGGCAGCATGACGTCCAGCACCGCCAGATCGGGGGAGTGCAACTCAGCAGCAGCCAGCGCCTCGCGTCCGCTGCCGGCCGAGACGACTTCAAAACCAGCGAAGCGCAGGGACGTGGAGAGCAGCTCGCGGATGTTCGGTTCGTCATCGACGACGAGGAGCTTGGCTTCGGGACCGTTCTTCTTCATGTTCCCATGATGCTCCCAGACTCTGGGAGTTTTCTGAATGGAGGTTGTGTGTTGCATGGCCGCATCCCCGGCACCCGCCTAGCCCGCGGTGCCGACGTCCTTGGCGTCCATGATCCGGTAGGCGTACCCCTGCTCGGCGAGGAACCGCTGCCGCTTCGCGGCGAAATCCTGGTCCAGGGTGTCCCTGGCCACGAGCGAATAGAACCGGGCGGAGCGGCCGTCCTTCTTCGGGCGCAGCAGCCGGCCCAGGCGCTGGGCCTCCTCCTGGCGGGACCCGAATGAACCGGAGACCTGGATCGCGACCGACGCCTCGGGCAGGTCGATGGAGAAATTGGCGACTTTGGACACCACCAGGGTCTGCACCTCGCCGGCGCGGAACGCGTCGAACAGCCGCTGGCGCTCCTTCACCGACGTGTCGCCCTTGATCACCGGCGCGCCCAGGCGCTCGCCGATCTCGTCGAGCTGGTCGATGTACTGCCCGATCACCAGGAGCTGTTCCCCGGCGTGTTCGGCGACGAGTTCTTCGACCACCCGGGTCTTCGTCTCGGAGGTGGCACACAGCCGGTATTTGTCGGCGTCCTCGGCCATGGCATAGGCCACCCGTTCGTCGCGGGGCAGGTCCACCCGGACTTCCACGCAATCGGCCGGGGCGATGTAGCCCTGGGCCTCGATGTCCTTCCACGGCGCGTCGTAGCGTTTCGGCCCGATCAGGCTGAAGACCTCGCCCTCCCGGCCGTCCTCCCGCACCAACGTGGCGGTCAGCCCGAGCCGCCGGCGGGCCTGCAGGTCCGCCGTCATCCGGAAAATCGGCGCGGGCAGCAGGTGGACCTCGTCGTAGATGATCAGGCCCCAGTCGTTGCCGTCCACGAGCTCCAGGTGCGGGTACAGCCCGCCGCGCTTCGTGGTCAGGACCTGGTAGGTGGCGATCGTGACCGGCCGGACTTCCTTGACGGAGCCGGAGTACTCGCCGATCTCCTCCTCGGTCAGCGACGTGCGTTTGAGGAGCTCGTCCTTCCACTGCCGCGCGGCGACGGTGTTGGTCACCAGGATCAGTGTGGTGGTGGAGCTGGTGGCCATGGCGGCCGCGCCGACCAGCGTCTTGCCGGCGCCGCAGGGAAGGACGACGACGCCGCTGCCGCCGGCCCAGAAGTTCTCCGCGGCCAGTTGCTGGTAGGGCCGCAGCTTCCAGCCCGATTCGTTGAGCATGATGGGGTGCGGGGTGCCGTCCACGTAGCCGGCCAGGTCCTCGGCCGGCCAGCCAAGCTTGAGCAGCAGCTGCTTGAGCTGGCCGCGCTGGGAGGAATGCACCACCACCGTCTCGCCGTCGATCCGTGGCCCGAGCAGCGGGGCGATCTTCTTGGCGCGGCTGATTTCCTCGAGCACCGGGTAGTCGGAGGTGCGCATGACCAGGCCGTGCTGCGGGTCCTTCTCCAGGCGGAGCCGGCCGTACCGGGACATGGTCTCTTCGACGTCGATCAGCAGGGAATGGGGCACGGGGAAACGGGAGTACGTGAGCAGGGTGTCCAGCACTTTTTCGGCGTCCAGCCCGGCCGCCCGGGCGTTCCAGAGCCCCAGCGGCGTCAGCCGGTAGCTGTGCACATGCTCCGGGGCCCGTTCCAGCTCGGCGAACGCCGCGATGGCGTGCCGGGCCTCCGTTGCGAGTTCGTGGTCGACCTCCAGCAGGATGGTCTTGTCACTCTGGACGATCAGGGGCCCGTCATTCACTGGAACAATTCCTCTGTAGCTTCTACGTCGATAATGCGGTGGATGGACAGGACCCGCTCGATTTCCTTGTCCGGATCGAACACCCGCACCCGCCCGCCATTCACTGCTACCGGAACAACCGTCTCGCGGGTGGCATTCCCCATACTGTCCACGACATTCATGATGACCCGCTGCCTGAGGCGGATCGCCTTCAGCAGGGTCTCGAGGCCCAGCTGGGTCGCTTCCTCGCTGCCCGGTGCCGCCGGCGGGTGGGCGCCGGAGCCCGGCGCCCGGGACCCGTTGGCGCGCAGCACGGCCAGCTGGGCCTCGATGTCGGCCTCCGGCGGAGCGGTCCGAGGGGCGGTGTAGACCGGCCGGCCGCTGCCGGGCGCAGGGGTGCTGCGGCGCAGCCGGACGATGGCGGAGGCAGCTTCCTCCAGGACCGGGGCCAGCCCCAGACCCCGGAGGGCCTGGGCGGTTTCCCGGGGCGCGGCGTGGGAGACGACCACGGTGGGCGCGATGCGCACCAGCCCGAGGCCAGCCATGGCCGGGGCGTTGAGCAGTTCCAGCAGGGCAGCCTCGTCCTCGCTTTGGATAAAACTGGCCGCGGCCCCCACCCGGAGCCGGGAATGGCGCGCGGCGGTGTCTTCGATGAGGTACTGGAGGGGCTGCGGGATGGCGGTGGCCGAATGCTGGCGCAGGAAGTCCAGCATCGCCGCGGCGTCCTGGCCGGTGTCGAGGGCCCGGCGCACGGAGGAGACGGAGAACCGGTAAATGGTGGCCGGTCCCTGCCCTTCGGCCGTGGCCATGGTCAGGAGCCGTTCGCTCAGTTCGGGGTCGAGGTAGCCCGGCGCCACCGCCGTCAGGTCCGCCTGCAGCAACACGTGCTGCAGGGCCGCCGGCAGGTGTTCGCCCAGGATCCCCAGGGCGTCGTCCGGCTGCTCGGCGGCGATCGCGGCGCCCAGCTGGCTCAGCGCCCCGGAGCCGATCAGGCCAAGCATCTCGGCCTCCGCGAGGATGCCGCGGATCAGCGAGCTGAAGCGCCTGGCCATCCGGGGCTGCGTCCACTCGGCACGCTCCAGCACGGCGGCGGCATCGAGGACGGGGGCCTGCCCGTCGGGCGCCACGGCCTCAAGGGTGAGTTCGTGCAGGATTTCCAGGACCCGTTTGCGGACCACCGGGGCGTCCGGCCGCTGCGCCTCGGCGGAGAGCGCATTGATGGTGGTCCCGGCCGGCCCTCGGTGCCCTGCCGGGCCCGGGGCGGCAGCATTCACCGGCTGGCCCACGAGGGACGGTGCGCGCTCGCTGGCCAGCCAGGCGTTGACCAGCCACAGCCACTGCTCCTGCCGCGGCAGCGACAGCCACTCCAGCTGCGGCGGCTGCACCCACGCAGAACTGTCGACGTCCAGCCGCAGCAGACCGGCCATTCCGCAGAGCTCCGCGAGGACGCCGGCCTCGTGCACGTCCATCCGCAGGGAATCCGCCAGCCGCTTCATCTCCCGGACCCCGACGCCCCCGCTGCGCAGCGTCGCCAGCGGCTGTTCGCGCACGGTGTAGAGCACTTCGCCGACGAGCCGCAGCGTCTCGGCGATGGCGCCCAGCGCGGCGTTTCGGCGCAGCCCCGCGCTCGTGTTGCCCAGCCGGGGGACGGGCGGCGTGAGCGAAAAGTTCTCGATGACAAACCCGCCGCGCAGCGACACTCCGACGCTGTGCGGCAGTTCGACGTGCGCGGCGTCCAGCGGTACCAGCAGCCCGCGCGCCAGCAGCCAGTCCACGGGGCCGACGTCGGCGCCTTCGTGGAGCACGGACGCCCGGCGCTGCGCCTGCGGGACGGCGCCCATGGCCCAGTTCCCGAACCGGGCCAGAAGGGCGGCGGTCCGGTCCGGTGCGGTGGCCAGAATTTGCTGGAGCGATTCCGGTGTTGCCGTCCAGTGCTGCAGGGACAGGGCGGCTTCCATCGGCGTCGTGGCGGGGGAGACGGACGCCCCGGCGCGGTGAAGTTCCCCCACCAGCTGCACCACGCGCTGCGCAAAAGCAGGCTGGAGCCGCACCAGTTCGGTGTAGCTGCGCCCCAGCCCCGCAGGGTAGATGCCAATCACGTCCTTGAGGCTGCCGACCGGAAGGTAGTGGCGCTGCTTGGCGGCGGCGGGGGTCGCGCCGTGCGGCGGATCGGCGCGGTGGACGAGGGCCAGTTCCTGCAGGGAATGGAGGAGCCGGTCGACGGCGGCAACCGAGGAGCCGTTGATCAGTTTCTTCAGCATCGCCGCCGACGCGCTGTGCCCGGTATCGGCGTTGGTGCACAGGTGCAGGGTTTCCAGGACCTGCATCTGCGGGCGGTTGAGCCGTTCGAGTGCCCGCTGGACGCTGACGCGTCCGCTGGCGCGGGCGGCGAGGGCGGCGAAGTCCGGGACGCCGGGAGAAATCAGGTCCGGCCGCGCGGAGAACAGGGCCCGCAACGATTCGTCGCTTCGTGCCTGAAGTTCCTTGCTGAGCGCGCGGATGAGGGACATCGCTCCAACGTTACCTTTCGCCGGGCCCGCGCGGGCGGCGCCGGGCTGCCACCGCGTCGACAACGAGGGCCAGCATGAGCAGGAATGCCACTGGGAGGCCGTAGAGGGCCGTCGAGGTAATCCAGGCGGGCGCCACGGCATTGTTGAAGGCCATCGCCATGACAGCGCCGACGGCAACGAGGGACAGCACAGCAAGGGTGGCCGCTACGATCATCAAAGGCCGCCGGTAACGCGTCAGTGTCATGGGGGCAACGCTAACAGTCCGGCATCGCCCGCGCCTCAAGCCGTTAAAGTGAACCAGGCAGGATAACCTTGGAGATACAGACCAACACGGTCCGGGCAGTCATACCCTGAACCCGCGTATCCATGCGGATGCGGTGACCGCCGGCCGTGTCCCCGCAGAACGAAGAAGGTTGATTACGTGCCTACCGGCAAGGTCAAGTGGTATGACAAGGAAAAAGGCTTCGGATTCCTCGCGGGCGAGGACGGCCAGGAAGTCTTCCTGCCCAAGTCCGCGCTGCCCGAAGGCATCACGGAGCTCAAGGCCGGCACGCGTGTTGAATTTGGTGTAGCCGACGGACGCAAGGGTGCCCAGGCCCTGGGCCTGCGCGTGCTGGACAAGACGCCGTCCATCGCCAAGGCAAAGCGGCCCAGCGCCAGGGACCTTGCCCCGCTGGTCCAGGACCTCGTCAGCGTGCTGGATAACCTGTCCGGGACCCTGTCCGCGGGCAAGTACCCGGA
This sequence comes from Arthrobacter sp. 05T410, assembly GCF_056396505.1. Classification (NCBI taxonomy): domain Bacteria; kingdom Bacillati; phylum Actinomycetota; class Actinomycetes; order Micrococcales; family Micrococcaceae; genus Arthrobacter; species Arthrobacter sp. 05T410. The sequence continues at coordinate 18,964 of NZ_JBFTLP010000008.1, forward strand.
AGGCAACAAGGGCAAGGCGATCGCAGCGGCCCTCCGTAAGGTTGCCGACGAGCTGGACGTATAAGGCTTTTGATGACTCAGGAACCTGATCAGTTGCCGGCGCCGGACGCCGGAACCGCAGCGCCCGCCGGGGCCAAAGCAACCGGCTCCAAGCAGGGAATCCGCCCGCGCGCCGGCGTGCCCGTCTGGCGCACCGGCAAGCCTGACGCCTTCCTGGCCGCCGCCGTCGACGTCGCCCGCACCGCGGTGGAGGGCATTGCCCCCGCCGAGCAGATCGGCGAGCACATCGGTGCCCGGAGCGAGGGCGACCGCCTGGTGACCCACCTGTTCGAATCCAGGCTCCCCGGATACCTGGGCTGGCAGTGGTACGCCGTGCTGACACGCAACTCGCGCTCCAAGGTGGTCACGGTGGACGAACTTGGACTCCTGCCCTCCGAGGACTCCATCCTGGCACCGGCCTGGGTTCCGTGGGCCGAACGGGTCCGCCCGGAAGACGCGCAGGCTGACGAGGCTGCCGAGGCTGCCGAGGCGCCGTCCGGTTCCGAAGCGCCGTCACAGGCGTCCGACGCCGACCAGCAGGATGACGCCGACGCCGACGACGCCGCTGACGCCGACGCCGACGACGCCGCTGACACCGACGCCGACACTGACGCCGACACTGACGCCGACGACGACGAGCGCGAACGCTCAACGGGCGAGGCCGACTAGCGGTTGGAAGCGTCCGGGAGCGTGTCTGGGGAGGGCTGGGGCTGATGTCCACGTTCAAATCCCTGCACATCCTGAACTACCGGATCTGGTTCGTCGGCGCCCTCATTTCCAACGTTGGCACCTGGATGCAGCGCACCGCCCAGGACTGGCTGGTGTTCGCCCACCTGACGGCGCACGATGCCGGGGCGGTGGGAATCACGATGGCCCTGCAGCTGGGCCCGCAACTCTTCCTGGCACCCGTGGCCGGACTGGTCGCCGACCGGTTCAACCGCAAGCGGCTCCTAGTGCTGACGCAGTCCGCCATGGCGCTGCTGAGCGCGGGGCTGGGCATCCTGGTGGTCACGGGCGCGGCGCAGCTCTGGCACGTCTACGCCTTTGCCCTGATGCTCGGGGTGGTCTCCGCCCTGGACGCCCCCGTCCGGCAGACCTTCGTCTCGGAACTCGTCCAGGACGACTACCTGCCCAACGCCGTGGCCCTAAACAGCGCGTCTTTCAATGTTGCCCGGATGATCGGTCCGGCCGTCGCCGGCGTGCTCACGGCCGTCGTCGGGCCCGGCTGGGTCTTCCTCATTAATACGCTCACCTTTGTGCCCCTGTTGCTGAGCCTGGCGAAAATCCCGTCGTCGTCGCTGCGCCGGCTGCCGCGGGCACCGGCGGGCAAGGGCAGGATCCGGGAGGGGCTGCGCTATGTGAGGTACCGTCCGGATTTGGTCGTGGTGCTGGTGGCGATCTTCATCGTGGGAACCCTGGGGCTGAATTTCGCCCTGTTCATCGCGGCCATGGTGGGGACCGAATTCGGCCTGGACGCGGGGGCCTTCGGCCTGATGAATTCGATCATGGCCATCGGATCCGTAGCCGGGGCCCTGCTGTCCGCCGGGCGCGGCAAGCCACGGCTGCGGGTCATCTTCGGGGCGGCCGCCGCCTTCGGCGTGACCTCGGGCATCGCAGCGATGGCCCCGAACTACTTCTGGTACGGCGTCGCACTTGTGCCCGTGGGGCTGTTCGCGATCACCATGATGACGAGCGCCAACGGGTACGTCCAGACCACCACAGAGCCCGTAATGCGGGGCCGGGTGATGGCCCTCTACATGGCGATCTTCATGGGCGGAACCCCCCTTGGTGCGCCGCTCGTCGGCTGGGTGGCAAACACCGCCGGCCCCCGCTGGTCCATGGCGGTCGCGGCGGGCGCCGGCCTGCTGGCGGCCCTGATCGGGCTGGTGTGGATCATCCGCGCGAAGCACCTGCGGCTCCACTTCAACCGCCGCGCCCACGGGCTGCGGTACTTCCGCGTCGAAAGCCGGACCGGGGCGGCCGGTGCCGGCAGGGACGCGCTGCCGGAGGCACAGCAGGGCGGACGGACCTGAAACGACGAGGGCGCCGTCACGGCTTAGGTTCTCAGGGCCGTGACGACGCCGGACGCGGGGCTACTTCTTCAGTTCCGCCACGACGAAATCGATGCACTCGAGCAGTGCCGAGACATCGTCGGGCTCGATCGCCACGAAGGTGGCGATGCGCAGCTGGTTGCGGCCCAGCTTGCGGTACGGCTCGGTGTCGACGACGCCGTTGGCGCGGAGCACCTTGGCGATGGCCGCGGCGTCGATCGAGTCATCGAAGTCGATCGTGGCGATCACGTTCGAGCGGTCCTCGGCCTTGGCCACGAACGGCGTGGCGTATTCGGACGCTTCGGCCCAGCGGTAGATGCGGCCGGCAGAATCCGCGGTCCGGCCGGCGGCGAAGTCCAGGCCGCCGTTGGCGTTGAGCCACTGCACCTGGGCGTCCAGGGTCACCAGCGTGGCCAGTGCGGGGGTGTTGTAGGTCTGGTTCAGCCGGGAATTGTCGATCGCCGTCTGGAGGTCAAGGAAGTCGGGAATCCAGCGGTTGCCGGCCTTGATCCGTGCCGCCCGTTCCAGCGCGGCCGGGGAGAACAGGCCCAGCCACAGGCCGCCGTCGGACGCGAAGTTCTTCTGCGGCGCGAAGTAGTACACGTCCGACTCCGCCACGTCCACGTCCAGCCCGCCCGCGGCCGAGGTCGCGTCCACGAGCACCAGCGACCCCTCGTCGGCGCCGGCCACCCGCTGGACGGGGGCGGCTACGCCGGTTGAGGTCTCGTTCTGCGGCCACGCATAGACGTCGACGCCGGCCTCCGCGCGGGCGGTGGGGCGGGTGCCGGGTTCGGCCTTGATGATGGAGGACTCGGCAAGGAACGGCGCCTTGTTGGTGGCGGAGGCGAACTTCGAGCCGAACTCGCCGAAGGACAGGTGCTGCGCTTTGTTCTCCACGAGCCCGAAGGTGGCAATGTCCCAGAACGCGGTAGATCCGCCGACGCCCAGCACGACTTCATAGCCTTCCGGTGCCCGGAAGAATTCGCTGAGGCCGCTGCGCACCGAGCCGACCAGGTTCTTCACGGGTGCCTGGCGGTGCGAGGTCCCCAGCAGCGTCGACGATGCCGCGGCCAGGGCGTCCATCTGTTCAGGCCGGACTTTGGACGGGCCGGCGCCGAACCGTCCGTCCTTGGGCAGGAGGTTGGCGGGGATCGTGATGCTGGTGTCGCTCACAGTGGCTCCAATTTTCGGCTGGTTCGTAGCGTGGCTGGGAGGTGGCGGGCAGGGATGAATACCACGGACACCCCTTTTCATTCTGCCTGTTTTATTCTGCCGGTCTTATTTTGCCTGACAGCTCCCGGCGATACGGAAAGAGGCCTGTCATAGTCCGGTCATTGAGACGCCGGGGACGGCCGGCCGGCTGGGGCTGGGACAATAGCTCCAGGTCGATCGAAAGATTATCCGGAGTAATTCAAAATAGGCTAGGCTGGCATGCGAACGTACGGCGGTTCCCGCCTGGGCGCATCCTGCATGCAGCCCGCACGCGGTACGGTGGGAATGACGCTAGGACTGCGCTCGAGGAGCTGAGCTGAATGACGGATCTGATCGATACCACGGAGATGTATCTTCGGACCATTCTGGAACTTGAAGAAGAAAACATCGTTGCCCTCCGCGCCCGCATCGCCGAACGGCTCCGCCACTCCGGCCCCACTGTGTCCCAGACGATCGGCCGGATGGAGCGCGACGGGCTGGTGGTCGTTTCCGGCGACCGGCACCTTGAACTGACGGAAACCGGACGGAAACGTGCAATCGGTGTCATGCGCAAGCACCGTCTGGCCGAACGCCTCCTCGCGGACGTGATCGGGCTCGACTGGGCCTACGTCCACGAGGAAGCGTGCCGCTGGGAACATGTCATGAGCGAACGCGTCGAGCGAAGAATCTTCGAGATGCTCAACCACCCGACGGTCTCGCCCTACGGAAACCCTATTCCGGGGCTTGCGGATCTTGGCGGCGTGCCCAATGGCGCCCCCGTGGACAGGCCTGTGAACCTGCTGGAGGCCATGGCCGGCTACGGGGTAACTTCCCGGGTTACGGTCAACCGGCTCGCGGAGCCGATCCAGGTGGAGCCGGAGCTTCTGGCCCAGCTCGACGAGGGCGGAATCAGGCCTGGCGCGCTTGTCTCGCTGGAGCGGGTGGGGGAGTACATCTCGGTCCGCGTCCCCGATATCGAAGGTGCCCTGGAGCTGCCGCCGGAGGTTGCCGCGCACGTCTTTGTAACAGTCGCCTGACCAGCCACTACGCGCCGGTCATGGGACGACCCATGAGTTGTCCACAATTGCGGTTACGGATTTATTACCGGGCGGCTTAATCGCCTATAGTTAGTGCCCAGTACCGATACCAAAGCGTTACCTGATCCGAAGCCGAGCCCTGCCAGCGGATCAGTCGCAGAACTACCTCCTGGCAGGGGCGGGGGAACCACTTTCGGCTGCTACTTCGGCAGCCTTGGGGTGAAGTCCGTCAGCGGCAAGCAGCTTCCACCGAAGGATCCCCTGGGGATGCATCTGTGCGTGGCTGCTTGCAACGGCGGACCGGGTCTTTGATCTCTCTGACCCGAATCCGACAGCTAACTTCGCAGGCCATCCAGAGAGGAACCGTTCTTGACCACCCAGACCTCCAGGGGCCGTCGCCGCGCGACCGGTCCCGCTCCGGAGCCGCGTCCCGTCGTCGCACACACGGCCGAACGCCCGCGGGACGTGCACCGGGATGAACGCCGTCGCCGTCGCAGTCCGTTCCGCCAGGTCACGGACTTTGCCGCGGCCAGCGGGGTCGGGCAGAAGGCCGGGATCGCCCTGGCCGCAACTGGTCTGGTTCTGACCGTGACGGTCCCCGTCACGAGCCCGGTGATGGCTTCGAATCCGGGCGGGTCCGGCGCGCTCTCCGCTGCCGTGCAGCCGGATGTCACCGCTGCCGCCGCCGCCAAAGTCGACTTCAACCGCACGGCCGTCACCACGAAGGGCGATCCGGACGGGAAACTCAAGCAGCTGCTGAGCGCCCAGTCTGTGGGCACCATCACCCGCGCGGCATCGGCCGGCACCCTGGGTGCGCCGCTCGACCAGCTGGTCACGGCCTCGCCCTTCGGCTACCGTGTCAGCCCCATTACCGGGGGCGCGGGGGAGTTCCACCGCGGTCAGGATTTCGCCGCCCAGTGCGGCACGGCGGTCCACGCGGCCGCCAGCGGCACCGTGACCTTCAACGGCTGGCATCCCTTCGGCGGGGGGAACCGCGTGGTCATCGATCACGGCAACGGCCTGGAGACCACGTACAACCACCTGTCCTCGGCCTCGGTCAAGGTCGGCCAGAAGGTTTCCCGCGGTGACGTCGTCGCCATGAGCGGAACCACCGGCGCCTCCACGGGCTGCCACCTCCACTTTGAAGTGATGGTCAACGGCGATGTCGTTGACCCGCTCGGCTGGCTCTGAAAAGACGATGGGCTGCTCTCAACTTCCTGTGACACGCCGTGATCTGAATGTGACATTGGATCCGGACTGCTGTAGGGTTTGAAGCACGCCAACTTTTCCGAAGTTGGCGCTCTTGAGTGGATTGCCTAGCTCTGCCACCGCTCAAGGTCCGTTCGCATTACATCGTCTGGCAGGGGCGGGGGAACCAATTTTGGCCTTCGAAAGAAGGCCTTGGGGTTAAGTCGTAAAGCTTCCCAGGAAGCAGCGCGGCCGGGTGACTCCCATCCGAATCCGACAGCTCACCTCGTAGGCATTGGGAGAGGCTACTTTCGTGTCTTCACGCCACAATTATGCGCGCATGCGCACCGGCGAGGCTCTGTCGAGCCCGCTGGAATCCACATCACGTGCCGCCCTTGCCGGCGCCCGGATTGGATCACGTTCCGCAGGCTCAATCTCTAGCGAGCCCGGACAGCATGCAGTTTCCGCTTTTGGCGCGTCTTCGCAGTACACCCTTCGCTAAGTAACCCATTTCGGGGCGATCCGGCGTACCCCCAAGATGCCGGAGCGTCCTCAGTCCGTGCCCGAAAGCGCGCGGTCCAAGGATCACGAAAGAGAGAACTTAATGACTACTCGTGCAAACGTTGCACGGCACCGCGCCGAGGTCACCAAGACCAACTCGCTGGCTGTTATTGCTAAAGCTGTCGGCGACAACGCCGGCGGCGTGGGCCGTCAGGCCGCGGTCATCGCCGCAGCTTCCGGTCTGGTCCTGACCAGCGGAATCGCAGCCAACGCTGCTGAAACCAATGTTCAGCGCGAATCCACCTCCGCTTCGGCCCTGGAAGTCCAGTCCGCAGCTCCGGCCACCATCTCGGCCGCTTCCACCATCGCGATCTCCTACGAGAAGCCCGCCGTGACCACCACGCCGGCTCCCGTTGTCGAGGCTCCCAAGCCCGTTGTCAAGGTCCAGGACGCCACGGCCACCCGCGCCGGCGGCACCGAGCTTGGCGTCAGCGGCGGCGTCGCTGCCCAGGCCCCCGCCGGCATCGGAAGCGGCGCAGGCGCGACCATCGCCGCCGCTGCCTACGCACAGATCGGCGTGGCGCAGGACTGCACCGCCCTCGCCACCAACGCCCTGGCCGCGGCAGGCATCCACTACCACGGCTGGCCGGCAGGTTACCTGTCCCTGGGCCGCACCGTGAGCGCCGCCGAGGCACGCCCGGGCGACCTCGCCTACTACCAGAACGGCGGCGTGGGCATGGCTCACATCGCGGTCTACGTCGGCAACGGCATGGCAGTGCACGGCGGCTGGAACGGCGGCACCACCGCGCTGTACAGCGTCAACGTCGGCTCCGGCCCGGTCTTCATCCGCGTCGGCGCCTAAGCACGAACCCCAGCATTCCAAAAGACCCCCGCCTCCCGGCGGGGGTCTTTTGCGTTGCTGTGCAGTGAACTTTCCGCGCCGGGGACCGCGCCGGTGAAAAAACATTCGGTGATCCGGCACTTGAGTGTTTACTCTTGTGTTGTCGATCCATAGCCCGACCATGCAGAGGGCAGCCGGCCCTCGTGCCGCTGGCGGGTGCGGCCGTGAAGAGGTATGCGGATGCGCACTCTCGTTCTGAATGCTGGATATGAACCGCTGGCGGTCATCACCTTCCGCCGGGCGCTCGTCCTTGTCCTGACCGGAAAGGCCAGCGTGGTGGCCGAAGGGGACGACCCCGTGGTCGGCCCCCAGGACATTTTGGGCCGCCCGTCCGTGATCCTGCTGAACCGCTACATCCGGCCCAGGTACAACACGATGACTGCGGTGAGCCGCCGCGGCGTGCTGCGCCGGGATGCCCACCGCTGCGCGTACTGCGGCAAGGCTGCCCACACCATCGACCACATCCAGCCCAAATCGCGGGGCGGGGCCGACTCCTGGGAGAATCTGGTGGCGGCGTGCCTGCGGTGCAACAACGCCAAGAGCGACCATACGCCGGCGGAGATGGGCTGGAAGATCGGTTTTGTTCCGGGCCCGCCAAAGGGTGCCATCTGGCAGATCAAGGAACTCGAGAAGCCGACGCCGGCCTGGGATCCGTTCCTGCTGCCTGAATCGGCTGCCTGATCTGCCCCCTTGCTGATTGATCAGCCGGTGAAGACGCTGCCGGCGCACGTGACGGCTTGTTCGGTGGCCGCTGGCGCCGCGCTAGGCTGAAACGATGGAGTTCGATGCCATCATTCTCGCCGGGGGCCGGTCCTCACGCCTCGGCGGCGTGCCCAAATCCGGGCTGGTCTACGACGGCGCCACCCTCCTGGAGCGGTCACTGCGGGCCGCCGGCGCGGCGGGGCGCACCGTCGTCGTCGGCCCCGACCCCGGGGGCCTGCCCGGCGGCGTCCTGACCTGCCGGGAAGAGCCGCCCTTCGCGGGTCCGGCCGCAGCCATCGCGGCGGGGCTGGCCGCCCTGGCCGCCGATCACGCGAGCCGGCACGCAGCAGCCGCGCCCTATACCCTCGTCCTGGCGTGTGACATGCCCCGGTCGGCCGGCGCGGTCCGTGCCCTGGCCGAGGCGCTGGCCACGTCCGGTGCAGGCACGCCGGAAAGGGACGCGGCCGACGGCGTCATGGCCGTCTCGGCCGACGGCCGGAAACAGCCGCTCGTGGGCTTTTATGGCACGGCCGTGCTACAACGTTCTGTCGCGGACGCCGCGTCCCGGGACCGGCTGGAAAACGCGTCGGTGTTCGCCCTTCTTGCTAGGCTGGACGTGCGGGAAGTTCGCGTTCCCCCGGGTTCCACGGATGACGTCGACACCTGGGATGACGCGTTCGCACTGGGGGTATCCGGCAGGATTCCCGACGGCGGTCCGGGCTCCGGCCCGGCTCTGCACAGCTGAACTCGACCATGGAGGCAAACGGTGAAAAGCCAGGACGAAACACTGGAAGACTGGTGCCGTGCCCTGCTCCAGGCCCTGGAGCTGGACGAAGTTGAGATTGACGTGAATGAGGTCCTCGCCCTGGCCGGCGTGGCCGCCCATTCCGTGGTGCGCCCGGCGGCACCGCTGACCACATTCATTGCCGGCTTTGCGGCCGGCCTGGCCTCAGGCTCCGGGCAGGCCACGGACTCCGTGTCCATGGAGTCCGCGATGGCCGTGGCCCGCCAGCTCGCCAAGGACTACGCAGCCGCCGAAACTTCCGGGGCATGACGGCTGCGGCCCCGGACGGCAACGGCCCCACCACCGCCGCAGGTGGAGATGGCGTCAGAGATGGCGGTGAAGATGGCGTCAACGATACCGGCGGAAATGGCGTCGGAAATGGCGGTGGAGAGGCTCCCGTAGACGGCCCTGGTGGCCCTCACATCGCGGCGCACCAGGATGCAGCGGGCGAAGACACTGCGGACCAGGATGGAGCGGACGAGGAGGCAGGGGACCAGGGCGCCGCGGACCAGGACGCCGCGGACCAGGACGCAGCGGACGAGGACACTGCCGCGGAGCCGCACAGGCACCTGGCCCACACGTGGCAGGAGGCCCGGCAACTCGCGTTCGAGTGCGCCGTTCCCATCCCGGCCGCCCCTGTTCCGCTGCGGCAGGCGCTCGGCCGGACGCTCGCGGCGGACGTCGTTGCCCGGCAGGACATGCCCCATTACGCTTCCTCTGCCATGGACGGCTGGGCCGTCAACGGCAGCGGCCCCTGGATCCTGGCCGAACCCGGCCAGCGTCTGGCACCACATCAGGCCAGCCCGATTGCCACCGGCGGCCTCATCCCGCCCGGGGCCAAGGCCGTGTTGCGCAGCGAAAGCGGCATCATCGACGTCGACGAGGACGGCCTGCCCGTCCTGAAGCTGGGCGGCACCGCGAAGCCGGGAGACCCGCGCAACGGCGACCACATCAGGAAGGCCGGGGAGGAAGCCGCCGCCGGGGACGTACTGATCAAGCGCGGCACGGTCCTGAACCCGGCCCATCTGGCCCTCGCCGCGCTGGCCGGAAGTGACACCCTTCCCGTGCTCGGCAAGGCCGTGGTCCGCCTCGTTTTCACTGGCTCCGAGGTCGTGACGAGCGGGATGCCGGCACCCGGGCAGGTCCGCGACACCTTCGGACCCCAACTGGCCGCCGTGGTGGGAATGCTCGGCGGGATCTGTACCGAAGAAGTGAAAGTCGGCGACACCTACGCCGAGTGGCTCGCCGCCCTCGAGGACACCGATCCTGCCGGTGAAAACCTGCCTGCCGACGTCGTGGTCACCACCGGCGGCACGGGGCGCTCCGGGACAGACCACCTCAGGCGCTCGGTCGCCGAGCTCGGCGGCCGCCTGCTGATCGACGGAATCGCCATGCGCCCGGGCCACCCCGCCGTGCTGGCCGAGCTGCCGGACGGCCGTTACATCCTCGGCCTGCCAGGAAACCCGCTAGCGGCCATGATGGCGCTGTCCACGATCGGTGCCCCACTCCTGGCGGCACTCGGGCACAGCGCGATCCCCCCGCTCAGCGAGGTGCCCTGCGGCTCGACAATTGACGCCGACCCGGGCCGGACCCGGCTCATGCCCTTCCGGCTGCTCTATGGCATGGCATCGCCGGCGCAGCACACCGGCCCGGGAATGATGCGGGGGCTGGCCGCCGCCGACGGTGTGCTGGTGGTCCCGCCCCATGGCGTGCAGCTGGGGGAACTGGTCCCCGCCTTCGCCCTCCCGTGGGGTGCGCCGTTGCCTGACGCGTCGGCAGCGGCCGCCGAACAGAAGCCGGCGGCGAAGCGGACCGCCAGGAAAACCTCGGCCAGTGACGGGCCGGTGGACTGGAGTGCCCTTTTGGGCTGAGTCCTGGCCCGCTGCGCCGGCGCGGAGACAAGGCACGCCGCCAGGATCAGGCACTTACAATGATGGAACCAGCCAAAGATTCAAACAGCCGCTAGCTTCAAACAGCGGCACACTATGTTGCTTAGGAGCACCGGATGGGCCGTGTGACACAGCGCCGCAAGGTGCACAAGATCGTCCTGGACGGGTCCCCGCAGGCCCTCGAATTCCCGGTCCGGCACCGAGAGGACGTCCTTGCCGTCGAGGAACCGCTGGAAATCCGGCTCGGCAACATGTCATTCTCCGTCACCATGCGAACGCCGGGCAATGACTTCGACCTCGTCGCAGGCTTCCTCGTCTCGGAGGGGATCATCTGGGCTCCCGAACAGCTGGTCTCGCTCAGGTTCTGCGCCGGCGAAGACGCCGACGGCATGCAGACGTTCAACGTGGTGGAGGCGCAGCTCAGGCCCGACGTCGTACGACCCGATACCGGACGCAACGTCTTCACCTCCAGTTCCTGCGGCATCTGCGGCACTGACTCGATCGATGCCGTACGGAAGTCCTCGCACTACAGCCCGGCACACGATCCGCTGACCGTCCCCGTCGAAACGCTCGCGGCCCTCCCGGACGCCCTGCGGTCCGCCCAGGAGGTCTTCGAAGTCACCGGCGGCGTGCACGCCGCCGGGCTCTTCAGGATCTCCGACGACGGCTCGGCCGAATTGCTGTGCCTGCGCGAAGACGTGGGCCGGCACAACGCGGTGGACAAGGTGGTGGGCTGGGCGCTCCGCGAAGGCCTGCTCCCGCTCCGGGGCACCGTACTGCAGGTGTCCGGCCGTGCATCGTTCGAGCTCGTCCAAAAGGCTGCCCTCGCCGGCATCCCGGTCCTCGCCGCTGTCAGTGCCCCCTCCAGCCTGGCCGTCGAGCTCGCCGAGGCCAGCGGGATGACACTGGCCGGGTTCAGCCGCGGGACCAGCCTGAACGTGTACGCGGGCCAGCAACGCGTAGCCGTTCCGGCGCCCGCGGCCGGCTAGGGGCAACAGTTGGCCAACGGGTTCTCCGCGGCGTAAGTTTTATCCATCGATTGGAGTCGATCGGACCCCCCAGCGCTGAAGAGGATCACATTGCACGACGACCGCCGTCTTACGGAAGTCCGGCTGGACCGCTTTCTGCGTGACCGGATCGGCCCGGCCGTCTACCCGCGCAGCGTGCCGCTGACGCTAAGCAACTGGGACGCGCCGGACGAACCCGTGCCAGTGCTCGAGGCCCTGCGGCAGGAGTTCACGCCCCAGGAACACGGCGTGGCCTGGGGCCGGCCCTGGAGCACCAAGTGGCTCCGGCTCCGGGGTGAGGTGCCGGACGCCTGGGGAACCGCGGCCGGAACCTCCGTGGAAGTCCTCGTGGACCTCGGCTTCAGCGGCGACCTCCCGGGATTCCAGTGCGAAGGCATTGCCTGGCGGTCCGACGGGACCATCATCAAGGCGATCTCGCCGCGGAACCAGTACATCCCGCTCAAGCTCCTGGGCAGTGGCATGGCCGTTGACTTCTACGTCGAAGCCGCGGCCAATCCCGACTTGTCCCAGAACTGGACTTTCGCCGCCACCCCCTACGGCGACAAGGCGACGTCGGGCAGCGAGCCGAAGTACCGCCTCGGCAGGATCGCCATCGCCGAACGCAACCAGACCGTCTGGGAACTGCAGCAGGACATCCTCACGCTCAGCGGGCTGATGCACGAACTGCCCATGGACCTGCCCCGCCGCCACGACATCCTGCGGTCGCTCGAACGCATGCTGGACATCATGGACCCCGACGACGTTGCCGGGACCGCGGAGGCCGGACGGGCCGCCTTGGCCGGAGCCCTGTCCCGGCCGGCCTATGCCTCGGCGCACCAGCTCGTGGCCACGGGCCACGCCCACATCGATTCGGCCTGGTTGTGGCCGGTCCGGGAAACCATCCGCAAGTGCGCCCGGACGTTCTCCAACGTCGTCGCCCTGATGGACGAGAATCCCGATTTCATCTTTTCGTGCTCCTCCGCCCAGCAGCTCGCGTGGATGAAGGAGTACTATCCGGAGCTCTTCGGGCGCATCCGGGACAAGGTCCGCGCCGGCCAGTTCGTTCCCGTCGGTGGGATGTGGGTCGAATCCGACTCCAACATGCCCGGCGGCGAGGCCATGGTACGGCAGTTCCTCGAGGGTAAAAGCTTCTTCCTGGCCGAATTCGGGGTCGATTGCCAGGAGGCGTGGCTGCCGGACACCTTCGGGTATTCCGCCGCCCTGCCGCAGATCATCAAGGCCGCAGGCAGCCGCTGGTTCCTGACCCAGAAGATCTCCTGGAACCAGGTCAACAGGATGCCTCACCACACCTTCAACTGGGAAGGAATCGACGGCACCCGCATCTTCACCCATTTCCCACCGGTGGACAGCTACAACTCCGACCTCAGTGCCCGGGACCTGGCGCACGCAGAACGGAACTACCGGGACCACGGACGCGGAGGCACGTCGCTGGTTCCGTTCGGGTACGGCGACGGCGGCGGGGGCCCAACCCGCGAGATGCTGGCCGCAGCGCAGCGAACGGCGGATCTGGAAGGATCCCCGAAGGTGCGGGTCGGCTCGGCGGCCAGCTTCTTCAGCCAGGCCCAGGCCGAGTATGAGCCCCTTCCGGTCTGGGTGGGGGAGATGTACCTGGAACTGCACCGCGGCACCTACACCAGCCAGGCCAAGACCAAGCTGGGGAACAGGCGCAGCGAGCACCTCCTCCGGGAAGCCGAGCTCTGGAGTGCCACCGCGGCTGTGCGGACCGGGCACCGCTACCCGGCTGCGGAGCTCAAGCGACTCTGGCGGCTGGTCCTGCTGCAGCAGTTTCACGACATCCTGCCGGGAAGTTCCATCGCCTGGGTCCACCAGGACGCCGAACGGAACTACGCCGCCGTCGAACGGGGACTGGAAGCGATCATCACGAACGCCGCGGCGGCGGCCCTCGGCACCGGCAGCCGGAAATTCCTGCTCAACGCCGCCCCGCACGAGCGCCTGGGCGTGCCGGCCCTGGCGGCTGCTGAACCGGTCCGGCCCGGGCAGCCGGTAGAGGTCACTGAGGACGGCGGCGGCTACATCCTGGACAATGGCATCATCCGTGCCGTGGTGGATGCCCGCGGACTGCTGGTCTCCCTCACGGACCGGGCCACCGGACGCGAGGCGATTGCTCCCGGCGAGGTGGGAAACCTCCTGGAGCTGCACCGGGACACGCCCAATGAATGGGACGCGTGGGACATCGACGCCTTCTACCGCAGGAACGTCGTCCGTCTGGAACAGGCGCTTTCGGTGGCACTGGAGCGCGACCCCCGGGGCGAAAACCCGGACGCCGTCGTGGTGGTGGAGCGGATGGCCGGGTCCTCCGCGGTGACCCAACGGATTAGACTAGCGCCGGGTGCAGACTCGCTCGCGATCACTACGGCCGTGGACTGGCAGGAGAGCGAAAAGCTGCTCAAGCTGGGCTTTGCATTGGATGTCAGGGCCGACCGGTCGGCGGCGGAGACGCAGTTCGGGCACGTGTTCCGCCCGACCCATGTCAACACGTCCTGGGAGGCCGCGAAATTCGAAATCTGCGCCCACCGCTGGATCCACGTCGCCGAGCCGGGCTATGGGGTGGCGATCTCCAACGCTTCCAGCTACGGCCACGACGTCACCCGCAATGTCCGGGAGGACGACGGCGGCACCACCACCACAGTGCGGCTCTCGCTCCTGCGGGCACCGAAGTTTCCGGATCCCGGCGCGGACCAGGGCAGGCACGAGCTGCACGTCACGGTCCGTCCGGGCGCCACGATCGCCGACGCCGTCGAAGAGGGCTACCGCACCAACCTGGCGCCGCGGATGGTGCACGGGGAGCACGGGGTGGAACCGCTGGTCAGCGTGTTCAATCAGGCCCTTGTCATTGAAGCGGTCAAACTCGCTGAAGACGGTTCCGGGGATGTGATTGTCCGGCTCTACGAAGCACTGGGGGAGCGGTCCACGGGCGTGGTGAAGGCCAATTTCCCGGTCCGCGGGCTGCACGCCGTGGATCTGTTGGAACGGCCCGTCGATGCCCCGGGAGTGACGGCGGGCCGCGATTCCGCCGAGCTTACTTTGCGGCCATTCCAGCTGGTCACGCTGAGGTTTGTGCGCTGAAAGACAGGGCCGCCTGACGCCGCCTTTCCCGCAGGGGAATGCGGCCGACGGTGTCGGGGAATCCGAATACTGTCGGGAACAACCGGAAAACCCCTTAAACAGGCTGAGTGGGAGCGGTCCTACCGGACCGCTACCACTCATCCCCCCAATGGCGCTTGGACGGCTGCCTCTGCTTCGCACGGCTGACTTCCGTACACGAAGCGATTGCCGCTTTCACACATTCATGATTCTCTCACGGTCTAATGATTTTGTGAATGCCTACTTTTGGTTCTTGCGAAATGTTGCGCGAGCGTTATGAGATTCCTTGGCGGCGAGCCCGGAAGCCCAGAACAGTCCCAGGCCCAGGACATAGCCCAGGACGGCCAAATAGTTGACCGTCTGCTGAGCGAGGGTCCACGCTTTCGGGGCGAAGGAGGCGGGTACGCTGCAGGCGGTGGCGAGGGCGCCGAGGCATGTCAGGAGGGCCGCGGCACGCACCAGCCGCGGCAGCTGGCTCCTTGTGGTGGCCACCAATGCCGGCAGCAGGGCGAGGGAGACAAAAGCAGGATAGGTGCGGCCGGCCGCGGCGTAGAACGGCGCCAGGGCGGCATTGCGTCCACCGTTGTCCGCGATGTCCAGCATGCCGGCCGACGACCCGCGGGTGTCCATGAAGAAGAAGGTCACCGCCACGACGACGGCGCTGAGGGCCAGGGCCCAGCGCCCGGCCGGCCCCGCGATGAGGCGGTAGCCGGGCTCGTCTGCCAGGCCCCGCGCCACGCGCAGACCGACCAGCAGGACCGCGGCGAATACGAGGAAGCGCAAGATCAGGTGGGCGAGGTTCCATCCCCCCAGCGCCCCATCGATCGCCTCATAGGGGCCGGGCACCGAGAGCAGGCTGCACAGGGTCGCGAGCACCAGGATCCAGAAGACGGTCCTGTTCCGCCCCTGGATCGCATCCGGAACGCGGAGGAGGAGCACCACGGTGCAGATGATCAGCGTGCCCCACTGGAGGGTTGCAATCATTCCCGGTTCTCCCACATCGCTTGCCTGCTCAGCCCCAAAGTGGTCAGATCATGCCAGCATGCTTCTTCGGCGCACGCTTCGCAAGCGTCTTAGCCAGCCAGATCATGCACAGTCCCAGGACAAGGCACAGGACCGCCGAGTAGTTGATGACGAACCGCATGAACCCGAGGGGCGGAGGGATGACCGGGGAGAGCAGGCTGAGGCAGATGGCCACGGTGCCCACGGCCAGCAACCCGGCGCTGGACCGGACAAGGGCCGGAAGTCCGCTGCGCAGGGTCCGCAGCATCGCCGGAAACAGGGCCGCGGTGATGAACGCGGGGTACAGGCGCCCGGCGGCCCCGTAATACTCCACCAGGGCGGCATTGCGGCCGTCCTTGGCGAACACGGCGACCAAACCCGCCGAGGAGCCGGCGGTATCCATCATGAGGAAGACCACCACCACCACAGCCGAGGCGGCAGCGGCTACTGCGATGCCGATGGGGCCGGTGATGAGCCGCAGGGCGTCGCACGCGCTGAAGCCCCGGGCCATCCGGAGACCAAGGAAGAAGATGACGGCGAAAATGACGAAGCGCAGCAGCAGGTTGGCGACGTTCATGCCTCCCAGGGCTTGGTCCACGGCCAGATACGGGGCATCGATGCTGAGCAGGATCGCCAGGGTCATCAGCGCAAGGATCCAGAACAGGGACCGGTTCTCACCCCGCAGGACACTGGGCACGCGGACGAGCGTGGCGACGCAGCATATCGCCAGTGTGGTCCACTGCAGGATCGCGATCATCCGAGGTTCTCCCAAATCTTTTGTGTTTGTGCCTGCTCCTGCTCATGGCGCCGCAGCGATTTTCCGAGCGCCTGAAGACGTTCCCCGGCCAGGGCGCTAAGGTCGCCGTCGGAAAGAGCGTCCAACGCGGCTTGCTTCGCCCCGGCCGTCCAGCCGGCCTCAGCCTCAGTTATCAGGCCCGTGGCGACGAGCCCGCCCGTGAAGCCTACGCCCGCCGCGCGGGCCGTCGCGACCGCAAGCTCGGGGGACAGCCGGTTTGCCGTGAGCTGCGCGGAGTAATTTTGCGGTGCCACCCCGGTGGCGGCCGAAACCCGGTGGCGCAATTCACCATCGTCAATCGCATCCACCCAGTTCCGGACCGACGTGGCGTGCGGTGCGGGGCTCAGAGCCGGGGTCATTGAGCTGCCCTGGTCACCGTAGCCGCCGTAGGCCGGGGAAGAACGCGAAATGACGGCGCGCAACAGGTCCATCGTGGCGACCTGGCTGACGAGTTCGGCCGGGGTCGGCGGCTGCGGCGGGGCGGCCAGCTCCGCATAATGCTCGAAGGAAGCGAGTTCCGCCAGCGGACTCAAATCCAGGGCCCGGCTGATGCTGACCAGGGTGGTTTCGGCCACCTTTCCGCGGACCAACTGCTGGGCGAAGGTGGTGCGCTTGATCCCGGAGATCCGGCAGAGATCGGCTGTGCTCGCGGACGGGGCAACCCGATGAAGCCAGAGTTGGAACGCCTTTGCGGGTAGTGGCATCTAGGGCTTCCTGCGGAGTCGACGGGCAGTATGGCTACTGGCATGCGGTGGGGCAGCAGCGATTGAGGCGGGGGGTGGCGGCGGTGTGGCGGTGCGGGCTGGGATTTTGCGTGAGGTCCTAATTCAACTATGCTAAATGGTCGAACCCGCTGGTCCGTACACCCCCCAAGTCCGGACCGGCGGGTTCTTCTATGCCCGGCCGGTTTTCTGTCCCGTCCGGACCCGCAGTTTCTCCCAGACGGGAGGCCCGTTTTGGGCCGCAGTGAGAGGATGAAGTAATGACTGCAACCCTTGTTGCCAAGGATCTTTCCGGTGGACACGATCACCGCACACTCTTCTCGAAGCTGTCCCTGACCGTAGCCCCCGGCGACGTCGTCGGCGTCGTCGGCGCCAATGGTGCCGGCAAATCAACCCTGCTGCGGCTGCTGGCCGGCGTCGACGGTCCGCAGGAAGGCACCGTGAGCCTGGCCCCCGCCGACGCCTTTGTCGGCTGGCTGCCGCAGGAACACGAACGGATTGCCGGCGAAACGGTCGCGGGCTACATCGCCCGGCGCACCGGCTGTGCCCAAGCGACCCTGGAGATGGAATCCACCGCGGAGGCGCTGGGCTCCGGCGCTCCGGGCTCCGACGACGCCTACTCCCTGGCCTTCGACCGCTGGATGGCCTCCGGCGCCGCTGACCTGGAGGACCGCATCCCGTCCGTCCTGGCGGACCTTGGCCTCGATGTGGGCCCCGACGCCGGAATGACTGGCCTGTCCGGTGGCCAGGCGGCCCGCGTGGCGCTCGCCGCCCTGCTGCTGAGCCGGTTCGACATCGTGCTCCTGGACGAACCCACCAACGACCTGGACCTCAACGGCCTGGCCAAGCTCGAGGCCTTCGTGCAGGGCCTGCGCGGCGGCGCCGTCCTGGTCTCGCATGACCGCGAGTTCCTGGCGCGCTGCGTCACCACGATCGTGGAACTGGATCTGGCCCAGAACTCGGTGGCGGTATACGACGGCGGCTACGAGGCCTACCTGGAGGAACGCGCCGTCGCCCGCCGGCACGCCCGGGAACGTTTCGAGGAGTACGCGAACACCAAGGCGGACCTCGTCTCCCGGGCCCGCACCCAGCGCGAATGGAGCTCCCAGGGCGTCCGCAACGCCATGAAGAAGAACCCGGACAACGACAAGATCCGCCGGGCGGCCAGCACCGAGTCCTCCGAGAAGCAGGGCCAGAAGGTCCGGCAGATGGAGTCCCGCATCGCCCGGCTCGAAGAAGTGGAAGAGCCGCGCAAGGAATGGCAGCTGCAGTTCAGCATCGGGGCGGCACCCCGCTCCAGCGCCGTCGTGGCCACCTTGCGCGACGCCGTCGCGGTGCAGGGCGACTTCACTCTCGGCCCGGTGAACCTGCAGCTGAATGCGGGGGAGCGGATCGGGATCACGGGTCCCAACGGCGCCGGCAAATCCACCCTGCTCCGGCTCCTGCTCGGCGTCCAGCAGCCCGACTCCGGTGACGCGTCCATGGGCGCGTCCGTGGCCGTCGGCGAGATCGACCAGGCGCGCGGGCTGTTGGCCGGCAGACTGTTGCTCGCAGACGCCGTTGAGGCCGTCCTGACAGAGCAGACCCCGGCCGAGGTGCGCACCCTGTTGGCCAAATTCGGCCTCAAAGCCGATCACACCAACCGGGCCGTGGACTCCCTCTCCCCGGGGGAACGGACCCGGGCAGCCCTGGCGCTGCTGCAGGCCCGCGGCGTGAACCTGCTCGTTCTGGACGAACCCACCAACCACCTTGACCTGCCCGCCATCGAACAGCTCGAGGAAGCCCTCGACAGCTATGACGGCGCGCTGCTGCTGGTCACCCACGACCGCCGGCTGCTGGAAAACGTCCGCCTGGACGTGCGCTGGAACGTCGAAAACGGCGTCGTCACCGAACTGCACGCCGATGCCCCGAAAGGCAACACCAAATGAGCATGGACCGGGTCGCCTGGAGCTCCCTCTACAACATCACCCGCGCCTCCAGCGGGTCCAAGCCGTTCTCGAAGGAGACCCTGAAGCGCGTCTTCAGTTTTGCCCGCCCCCACCGCAGCAAACTGATCGCCTTCGTCCTGCTGTCCATCGTGATGGCCTTCCTGGCCGTCGCCACCCCGGTCCTCGCCGGGCAGGTGGTCGACGCGATCATCGCCCACGCGGAGGCCTCAACGGTGATCTGGTTGGCCGTCCTGATCGCCGTCGTCGCGATCGCCGAGGCCGGAATCGGCTTGGTGACGCGCTGGATGTCCTCCACGATCGGCGAAGGCGTGATCGTGGACCTGCGCACGAAGGTCTTCGACCACGTCCAAAAGATGCCGATCGCGTTCTTCACCCGGACCCGGACCGGGGCCCTCGTCAGCCGGCTGAACAACGATGTCATTGGCGCGCAGTCAGCCTTCGCCGGCACGCTCTCCGGCGTGGTCAGCAACGTCGTGGCCCTGGCGTTGACCCTCGCGGTGATGCTGAACAAATCGTGGCTTGTGACCGTGCTCGCCATGATCCTGCTGCCTATCTTCCTGATCCCGGCCCGCCGGATGGGCTCCAAGCTGGCCGATCTGCGGCGCGAAGCCGCCGAACACAACGCCACCATGGGCACCCAGATGACCGAGCGCTTCTCCGCGCCCGGCGCCACGCTGGTCAAGCTCTTCGGCCGCCCCGACGAGGAATCCCGCGAGTTCGCCCTCCGGGCCGGCCGCGTCCGGGACATCGGCGTCCGCACCGCCATGCTGCAGTTCACCTTCGTCACGGCGCTGACACTGGTCTCGGCCTTGGCACTGGCACTGGTCTACGGCCTGGGCGGCTGGCTCGCGCTCGCCGGGCAGTTGAACGCGGGCGACGTCGTCGTGCTGGCACTGCTGCTCACCCGCCTGTACGCGCCGCTCACGGCACTTTCAAACGCACGGGTCGAGATCATGAGCGCCCTGGTCAGCTTCGAACGCGTCTTCGAGATCCTGGACCTCAAGCCGCTCATCCAGCAGAAGCCGGACGCGGTGGCCTCCCCGTCAGGTCCGCTCTCGGTGGAGTTCGACAACGTCCGCTTCGCCTACCCCTCGGCGGACAAAGTCTCGCTGGCCTCCCTGGAGGACGTGCTGACCCTGGACACCCGCGGCGGCGAGGAAGTGCTGCACGGCATCAGCTTCCGGGTGGAGCCGGGCCAGACGGTGGCCCTCGTCGGCTCCTCCGGGGCGGGCAAGTCCACCATTGCGCAGCTCCTGTCGCGCCTGTACGACGTCGACTCAGGCGCCATCCGCTTCGGCGGCACGACGCCCGGCGCGGGCGTGGACGTCCGTGACCTCACGTTCGACTCGATGCGCGCGACCCTCGGCATGGTGACGCAGGACGGTCACCTGTTCCACGAGAGCATCGCCTCCAACCTGCGCCTGGCCCGGCCGGAGGCCACCGAAGAGCAGATGTGGGATGCGCTGCGCCGTGCCCGGCTCGAAGACATGATCCGGTCCCTGCCCGATGGGCTGGACACTGTGGTGGGGGAGCGCGGCTACCGGCTCTCCGGCGGCGAGCGGCAACGCCTGACGATCGCCCGCCTGCTGATCGCCCAGCCGCGGGTGGTCATCCTCGACGAAGCCACCGCCGCGCTGGATTCGACCAACGAGGCCGCCGTCCAGGAGGCGCTGGGCGCCGCGCTGGAAGGCCGTACCGCCGTCGTGATCGCGCACCGTCTCTCGACGATCCGTGCGGCGGACGCGATCCTGGTGGTGGAGGACGGCTCGATCGTGGAGCGCGGCACCCACCGGGAGCTTCTCGCCGCCGAGGGCCGCTATGCGGAGCTGTACCGGACGCAGTTCTCCGAGGCCAGCGCGGTGGCACAGGAATCCGTGCCCGGCTACTGAGCCGCCGTTTGGAAGCCGGCGTTGGAGGTCCTGGCCGGTGGAGGTCCTAGCAGGACGGCTTGGCGGACAGGGCCGGCAGCACATGGTCCGTCAGCAGCGGGGCGAGGTCGCCGGGCAGCTCGGCGGACAGGTCCAGCCAGCGGATCTCGGCGATTTCCGCCGACGGCCGGGCGCTCCACACCCCGGGCGCCGTGAAGACCGTGGCCTCGATCTGGGTGGCCGCCTCGTTGGCGGCATCCGCCAGCCAGCAACCCAGCAGGTCCAGGCGGTCCGGGGCCAGCACGATCCCCACTTCCTCCTGGAGCTCGCGCGCCGCTGCCTGGGCCGCTGTTTCGCCGGCCTCGGGTTTGCCGCCGGGGTGCATGAACTTGTCCGTGCCGCGTTTGCGGACGGTCAGGAGGCGTCCGGAGCGATCGAAAACGCAGACGGCGGAGACGACGATGCGCGGGTTCACCCGGCGCGCCCTGAATCCGGCGCGGCATCCGGCGCGGCATCCGGGGTTGCATCCGGCGTCACGCGTGGCTTTGTCTCCGGATCCGGGTCTGTTCCTGCACTTGGTCTTGCTCCTAGTTTTGCCTCTGGTTTTGCGTCTGGTTTTGCTTTCAGCCGTCGCAGGACGGACTCCAGCAGCTGGTCCTTGGCCGGCCCGGTGACGTCCCAGCGGTAGCCGCATTGGTCCGGACCGCGGAAGGTGTATGTCACGCGGTACGTGTCCGGGTCGCACCAGTGCTCGTCCTGATTGGTTTGCCCGGCGAAGCCCATGCGGTGGAAGGGGCGGCCATCCGGGAAGTACACGCCCAGGACATCGGGGGTGTCCGCCGGCCGCAACAGATATTCCCGGCTCGCCGGGCCGGAGAACGGCGCGCCGCCCGAGGGTGCCCAGCGCACGGTGCCTTCTTCACGCCACCACAGGCCGCCGTCGTCGTCGGCAGTGAAGCGTACGACGCCGGTGAAGGTTCCGCTGGTGCCGGTGCTGCGGTCCAGCAGGGTGCGGTCGACGGACCAGGAGCCGCGCAGGTAGGCGCGGAGGTCAAAGCCCGGACCCGTGTCCGGGGTTTCGTCCGGGGCAGGAATGTTCAAGTGCCCTCGATTGGAATCGAACCAACGACACCGGCTTTAGGAGAGCCGTGCTCTATCCACTGAGCTACGAGGGCGGGTATCCGCGGGCGGCCGGGGCCGGTCCGGTCGGACACGGATATAAGCATACAAGGTGAGCGCGCGTACTACGCTCTTGGCATGACTGCAGGAACCACCGAGCTTTCCGCCGGAGCCCTCTACTACCCCGATGTGGCCGAGACCAGGTTTTACGTCGGGGCCCTGGCGAAGCTGAGCGTACTGCAGTATTTCGTGGCCGAGTCGGCTGTGATCGGTGCCTGGGCGGGAGCGGAGCCATACAGCCGCCGCACGGGCTACATCAGCGACCTCGGCGCCGTGGCGTGCGGAGAGTTCTCCGGCCGGGACGTCTGCTCGCCGGCGCACCTGCTGATGAACGCGTCATTTGTGGTCCAAGGCCTTGGCATGGTGGTCGGCGCGCTGCTGCTCGGCTCGGCGCTCCTGTGCTGTGCCGCGCGGACCGGAGTGCCCCTCCGGCGCGGCCGGGTATCGGGGCAGGCGCACGGCCGCGCGCGCTGGGGCGCAGGGGTGGTGGCAGCGGCCGCCGCCCGGCTGCTGACCGGCGCCGCCGGGGCAGGAACGGTCATCGTGGGGCTGGTGCCCGAGGACACGGGATCGGCCTGGCACCTGGCCGGCGCCCTGATGTACTTCGCCGCCGGCGCCCTGGCGCTCCTGATTCTCGGTTGGCTTTGGCTCCGGCAGACGCCGCTCGGGTGGTTCATCCTGGGCTGCGGGGCCGTGTCCTTGGCGGCGCTCATTGCGGGCGGGCTGACGGGCATGCACGTGCCGGAACCCGGTGCCCTGGAACGGCTCATGGGCTATCCCATCACCGTCGGCGTCGCCGCGGCCGGCCTTGTCATCGCCCAGCGGGTCCAGCACGAACGCACGGCGCGCAAGCTCGCCCGGGCCCAGGCCCGCTGAGGCAGGCACGTTGAGGCGGGCCCGTGCAGGCCACAAGGCCCGGGCTGGAGGGCCCGGGCCCGGTGAAGCGGGCCCTTAGGGCGCCGGCGCGGACGCCGTCGCGCTGGGAAGCGGGGTGGCAGTCGCCGTCGCCGGGGCCATGAGCTTCATCAGTTCCTCGTCCCGCAGCTTTGACCACGGCGACTCCGGCGATCCCTGCAGCGCAGCTTCGGGGCTGTCGGTCTGGGTCCACCATTTTGCTTCGAAGACCCGACCTTCGAAGAGCACCCGTGCGCCCTTGCGGTAGACCGTGGCGGGCTGCCACGCCGGGGCGGTCCCGGCCGGTGCCGTCAGCTGCGGGGTAGGCCGGTCAGCGGCCAGGACCGGACCGATAATGCGCCAGGGGGTCGCGGTGCCCTGGAGGACGGGATCATCCGGGGTGTCGGCGCGGGTCCACCATTTGGCCTCGTAGACGTTCGAATGCCATACGATCCGCTCCCCGGCGGTGTAGGCGGTGTTCTCGGACCACACCGGGTACGGGCTGGTGGAGGGATTGTCGCTGACGGCCGGGACCGGCGTCGGCGCAGCCGCGGCGGCAGGCGCAGACGACGGGCTGGCCATGACACCCGCGCCGAGGATCGTGGCGAAGGACGAGCTTCCCTGGTCCACGCCGCTGCAGCCATCGGAAACCTTCGTGACGTCCGGGAAGTTCTGGCTGCAGGTGCGGTCACGGTTCAGGGACCACATGGAAAGCCGGCCGATGCCGCGGGCACTGGCGTAGGCGCTGAGTTCCTGGGCGTCCTTGAGGGTGAAAATTTCGCCGGCGACGTCGTTCTGGCCGATCATCGGCGTCAACCCGACTTTGCGCCACACCGTTCCGCTGCCGAGTTCGGTGCCGGCGGCCCGGTACAGGCCGGTCAGTTGCTGATGGGTGGCTTCCGCGGCGGATACCGCGTTCTCGTACATCGACCGGCCCGGCAGCATGCTTCCGCCGTAGTCCATGGTCATGGCGTTCACGCCGGTGAGGTCGACCCCCGCAGCGATCACCTTCTGGACAGCGTCGCTGCCGGTCGCCGTGAGGCCGTTGGGATCCGCCGGCAGCGTCAGCCAGACGCTCAGGGACTTGCCCTCGCGCTGGCGCTCCTGCTGGAGCGCTGCGATGGCCACTGAGCGCCGCTGAAGGGCCGCGGGGTCGGACAGGGCCTCGCCTTCCACGTCCAGATCGATGCTGCTGACCTGGTAGCGGTCGACGACTGTCCGGTACGCCGACTTGAGCTGGGCAGGATCGGTGCACGTGACGGCCAACTCCTGGTTGGCCAGCCCGCCGAAGGACACCGCCACGCTGCCGCCGAGCTGCTGAAGCCGGGCCACCCGCCGGTCCAGGTCCAGTGAGGCCGCGGCGTCGGAGAGGGAGTAGGCCGCCCCCCAGGAAGGTGAGCACGGCTCCTTGGGATCAGCCACCACGAAGGACAGCACGACCTTTTCGGCTTCCTTGGACGCCGGGTCCTCGAATGCGTACCGGGGCGTGGCCGTGACATCGACATATCCCGAGAAAACGGACGGGATGGCCTCGGCCGCCCGGACGTCCTGGAAGTTGCCCCATGCGACAACGCCGCCGCCGGCGGCCGCCACCACGGCGCCGATGAGTACACCCAGCCGGACCACAGATAGTTTGCGGCCTGGGAATCGTTCGGACACGGGGCCCCCCCTTGTGCGTCTTTCGTTGGGCAGCCGGGCACGCGCCGGCAGCCGGCATCAGCTCGTGAAATTTCCGGGGTGTCTGATGTCCGGCAAGCCTCTGACCTTGCATTATCATAAGGGCACTCACCGGAACATTCCGGTGCGGCGTGCGGGTTTTGCCGTAGGCGCGCGCCAATATGCCGACTTTGCAGTCTTATGGGGACTAATGCCAGATCAGCTTGTCTTGCCGCGCTTGGATTCGGAAAGCGCGACCACCGAACAAAAAGGTGCGGTCCGGCGCCGTCAATGGGGAGCAGAGCGGCGTTCCGAGCCGCTGTCAATTGTTCATCCGAGACCGTCCCGGCGCAAAATAATCCTTGGCCGCCTGGGAATTCTCACGACGCTGGCGGCCTGGGTAACATACGTTATTTCCACCATTCTGAAAGAGCTCGCGGACAACCCCAATGCGGGTTTCCGGTTTCAGTTTGAGACGGTCTCCTACCTAATCGTCGTAACATTCCTGACGTTTTCCGCCCTCATGTACCTGATGGCCCGGCAGGGCGCCCTGTACCGGTTCCGGGACCATGCCAGGGTGCCGCGCGGCGAGCTTGACCGGCACTTCGCCGAGTACGCCGAGGGCATCACCGTGCTGGTGCCCTCCTACGCCGAAGAACCCCAGGTGGTGCGGGCGACGCTGTGGTCCGCGGCGCTGCAGGAGTTCCCGGACCTCAAAGTGGTGTTGCTGCTCGATGACCCGCCGCATCCCTCAGACCTTGGTGACCGGGTCCGGCTGGACAAGACCCGCGCACTGACTGCGGAGATCGCCGCAGAACTCAGCGTCCCGGCGTCGCGCTTCAATGCTGCCCTGGCCGATTTCCGCAACCGGGAAAAGGCGCACGGGCGCGGCACTGCCGCCGAGGTGGCCCTGCTGATCGCCGAATATGAGGCAGCCGCCGAATGGCTTGAATCGATGGCTGCTGCCGAAACGGTGGAGGACCACGTCGACGAGTTCTTCGTCGACCTCGTCCTGATGGGCCTGGCCCGCGAGCTGAGGCTCGTACTCCTGGGACTGAACGCTGCGCTGGCCCAGCAGACCTCGCCGCCGCGCACCCGGATCGAAGAGCTGTACCTCCGGCTGACCTGGATCTTCAACGTCTCCACCGAAACGTTCGAACGCAAAAAATACGAGAGCCTTTCCCACGAGGCGAACAAGGCCATGAACCTCAATGCCTACATTTCCCTGATGGGCCACACCTGGCAGAAGGAAACCACCGCCGACGGCGTGATCCTGCGCAAGGTGGGCGCCGGCGTCGCCCCGGAACTGGACTGCGAGATCATGGACGTCCGGGACACGACTTACCTGTTGACGCTCGACGCCGACTCGCTGCTTCTGCGCGACTACTGCCTCCGGCTGGTCTACTTCCTGGAATCGGCCGGCAACGAGCGCGTCGCGGTCACCCAGACGCCGTATTCCTCCTTCCGTGGTGCCCCCACCCGCATCGAACGGGTCGCCGGAGCCACCACCGACCTCCAGCACATCCTCCACCAGGGCATGACCTACTACGGTGCGACGTTCTGGGTGGGCGCCAACGCCGTCATCCGCAAACGCGCCCTGGAGGACATCGTCGAGGTGGAAACCAACGGGGCCTTCGAGATCCGGACCTACATCCAGGACCGAACCGTCATCGAAGATACCGAATCCAGCATCGATCTCGGCCAGCACGGCTGGACCCTGGTGAACTATCCGGAACGGCTCAGCTACAGCGCCACGCCCCCGGACTTCGGCTCCCTCGTAGTCCAGCGCCGGCGCTGGGCGAACGGCGGCCTGCTGATCCTGCCCAAGCTGTGGGTCCAGCTCCGCCAACACCGGTCCGAGCGCCGCGCGATCCTGTTCCGGGAGGTGCTGCTGCGGGTGAATTACATGGCCTCCATCGCGTGGGCCAGCTTTGGTCTCGTCTTCCTCCTGGCGTACCCCTATGACAGCCGGCTGCTGAGCCCGATCGTATTCATCGCCGCCCTGCCGTACTTCCTGGCCATGGGCAGCGACCTGCGCGACTGCGGCCACCGCTTCAGCGACATCCTCCGGATCTACGGCTTCAACCTCGTGCTGCTGCCGGTCAACCTGGCGGGCGTGCTGAAATCGCTGCAGCAGGCCGTCACAGGCGACAAGATTCCCTTCGCCCGCACGCCCAAAGTCAAGGACCGCACCGCCGCCCCGGCGATCTACGTCCTGACCCCGTACGCGATCGTCGCCTTCTCGCTGCTGACCGTATGGCGGGACGCGCAAGTGGGGAACTGGGGCAATGTGGCCTTCGCCTCCGTCAACGCCATCCTCGCTGCCGGCGCGATCCGCGCCTACATCGGAGTCTTCAACTCCGCGGTGGATGTCTTCCTCGGGGTGGTTAACTGGCTGTATGTCAGTCCCAGGCCCAAGAAAGCGAAGGAGAGTCCCGTGATTGCCAAGACAGCCGAGGAAGTCGACTGGGAAACGATTCTCTATCACGGCGACCGACGGCTGAACCGTGACCTCCGGGGCTCCGCGGACCGCCGCCGTCGAATTGCGGTCCGATGACGCTCGAGGCCCTGGCCGGGCCCGAGGGGCGGCTGCCGGAGGGCCTGCCGGACACGGCGGCCGCGGCCGGCGTCGTTCTGGGGGCGGCGGCGGTCACCGCGGCCCGGGCGACCGACGGTGCGCTCGCCGACGGCGGTGCCACCCGTAGCATCGGGGTGCGGATGATC
The DNA here is from genome assembly GCF_056396505.1 of Arthrobacter sp. 05T410. Classification (NCBI taxonomy): domain Bacteria; kingdom Bacillati; phylum Actinomycetota; class Actinomycetes; order Micrococcales; family Micrococcaceae; genus Arthrobacter; species Arthrobacter sp. 05T410. The sequence goes on from NZ_JBFTLP010000008.1 coordinate 46,170, forward strand.
GACGGCGGAATCATCGAGGTCCTGTTGCCCGCCAACCAGGAGATCGAGGGTCCGGAGGCGCGCATCGCCGGCGACATCGTCCGCACGCTCGCCGCGGGACGGCGGATGCCGGTGCTCCTGGTGATCACCGGCGTCGTCGGTGTCAGCATGGAGGCCCGCCGGGTCTACAGCGGTTCCATAGCGGCGACAGCGTTCGCCCTGGTGGGCGAGAGCCCGGTGGACCGGGTCATTGCCCACTACCTCCTGCGGTCCCGAAGCGAGACGATCCCGGCCCAGTTCTTCACCTCCGAATCCGCGGCCGTTGAGTGGCTAAGGCAGTACACCCGTGAAGAATGAAGCACCGGACCCCAGGCTGCACGCCCTCGTGGAAGGCATCGTGCGGATCGCCGGCGGCGATCTGAGCACCCGGATCCCGCATTCGGGAGCCCGCGACGACGTCGCCGCCGTCATCGCCGGCATCAACCTGATGGCCGATGACCTGCAGACCATCTACCAGGAGCTGGAAGAGCGGGTCGAAAGCCGCACGGCAATGCTGCGCGAGGCGCAGGTGGAGCTCGAACGCATGGCGCTGACCGACCCACTGACCCAACTCGCCAACCGGACGGCACTGAACTCGGTCCTGAGCCATGCGCTGGCGGAGTCCTCGCGCGGCGAAATGCCGCCGGCCCTCCTGATTCTGGATCTCGATTCCTTCAAGGGCATTAACGACACCCTGGGGCACAGCGCCGGCGACGACGTCCTGCGGGCCATCGCACGCCGGCTCCAGGACGCCGTCCGCGAGACTGACACCGTGGCGCGCCTTGGCGGCGACGAATTCGCCGTCATGCTGCCGAAGTCCAATCTGGTCCGGGCACGCAGGGTAGCGAACAGGATCCTCAAGGCACTCAGCGAGAGCCTCGACGTCGGGGACCTGAAAGTCACCTGCGGAACGAGCATCGGCCTGCGGATCGCGGAACCCGGCCAGTCCGTCGATGACCTGGTCATGGAGGCCGACACGGCCATGTACGCGGCCAAGGCGCAGCAGCACAGCAGCATCAAAGTCTTCGAGCCGGCCCTGCTGTACGCGCGCCGGCTGCAGAGCGTCATGATTACGGAAATGCGCGAAGCCATCCGGCAGGACCAGCTGACCCTGCACTACCAGCCGGTGGTAGACCTCGCGACCGGCAGGATCGAGGGTGTGGAGGCGCTGGTCCGGTGGAACCACCCGGAGCGCGGTCTGCTCATGCCGGACCAGTTCATTCCCCTGGCCGAGGAAACCGGCATGATCGTGGACCTGGGCCACTGGGTGCTGCGCAATGCCGTGCGCCAATTGCGCAAATGGCAGCAGGACTTGCAGGTGGACAGCACCTTTAACGTCCGGGTCAACATTTCCACCACCGAACTGCAAAACCTCGAGCTGATCGAACATGTGCGGGACATCCTCAGGGAGACCGGCGTGGATGCATCAAACCTGATCGTGGAACTGACCGAGTCCATGGCGGTCAACGGCGGCGACGTCGACCAGTATTCGCTCAACGGCCTTCGCCGGCTCGGCGTCCAACTCGAGATCGATGACTTCGGGACCGGCTATTCCTCCATCAGCTACCTGCGCAAGCTTCCGGTGAACGTGGTCAAGATCGACCGGAGCCTGATCAACGGCCTCGGCGACGACGAGCAACAGCGGGACTTCGTAGCCGCCGTGCTGCACCTCATCCACGCCTGCGGCCTGAAGGCGCTGGCCGAGGGGATCGAGACGGCGGAACAGGCGGAAGTCCTGCGCGAGATGGGCTGCGGCAGCGGGCAGGGCTACTACTTTGGCCGGCCCGCGCCGGCGGGCGAGATTGTGGCGTTGTTTGCGGGGGGTGGAAAGCTCTTGTAGCTCCGGGTTGATGGTTGTTGGGGCGGGGCTGGTTGGTGCTGTGCTTTCGTCTCCATGTCGCCGTGATGCGGTCTAGATGGTGTCCCTTAAATGAAAAGCGGCGGGCCCGGACTTGATGTCCGATGCCCGCCGCAGCCGTTCCGTTTCCGATTAGTTCTTCGGAGTGGAGTTCGGCCACCAGCCGACCGCTACAACGGAGCCCTGGCTCGAACCGCTGGAGGCAGACACTGCTGCTGAGGCGGACAGGCCGGCGCCGGCCAGCGCGCCGGCGACGAGGAGCGTTGCAAGGATTTTCTTCATTTGGACTCCTGATACGTAAGAGGCTGATGTGACTCATGTGATGCAGGTTTAGTATAGGGGAGATCGACACGCCACAAGGTAACAATTTATAAAGAATTGTCGCCGGATGTGATATTCACACTCGTGTGTGAATCTTGCGTGAACCCTGCGCAGGTCCTTCTTGCGTGGCTGGTTCGATTCCGCTCTCGCGGCAACGGATAATTGAGGCATGCAACGAAACTCAGTTTCACCGTCCTACGCCGCTGCAGAGTTGCAGGCTCGGGAACATCGAAGCAGCCACGACTTCGGCCGTGCGGCCAGCAGCGCCCAGGTGGCCTCGGAAATCGCGACGAACGACGGTGACCTGACGGCTGCCTGGGGCATGCGGCTCTTTCAGGCGGAGAATCTGCTTGACGCCGGCGATTTTGAGGCCTGCGCCGCGCTTGCCGCCGAACTGGTGGATGGCGCCTTCGGAGCTCCGGCTGAAGATGCCCGCGGCAAGGCAAATATCCTGCTCGCAAAAGCCAGGCAGGGCGCCGGGATGTTGGGGCAGGCGGCCGACGCAGCGCGGATGGCCGCGCGTTTATCTTCGGGGGCGGGTGACGTGGAAAATAACGTCAAAGCCCGGCAGGCCCTCATCGCTGCTCTCGCCGAAAGCGGCAGGTTGGAGGAGGCCTGGAGCGAGAGCCTGATGCTGGCCGACGACATATCCAACGAGGTCGACGACCAGCTGGTCGGCAAGGCCTACTGGGTTATCGGCAATGTTGCGTTTCTCTGCAATAAAGTGGCAGAGGGGCTTGAATATCACGAGCTCGCGGCGGAAACTTTTTCGCCGGCTCGAAATCTTGATATTTGGGCCAAATTCAACAAAGCATCCGCGGCAATGCGCCTGGCCGCCGAGGTCGCCGATGCGGACACACTCCGCTGCATCGAACGCGCTGAACTGGCCACGGACGTCATTGGCGGATCCGATGAGGACCACATTTTGCTGAAACTGAACCGCGGTCACTGGAATTTCCTGGCGGGTGACCCGCAGGCGGCCATCGCCATCCTGACCGAGATCAGCACCGTCGCGGAAAAGACGTCACCGCAGATTCTGGGCGAGGCCTCTCTGTTGCTGGGCCGGTCCCATGCTGCCGTGGGGAACGCTTCCGAGGCGCAGACGCACCTGCTGGAAGCAGCCGACCACTTTGAGAAGGCTGGCGCCCCGCAACGTGCCGAACAGGCCCGGGAATTCCTCACGGCCGCGCCCTGAGCCAGCTCTGAGTGGACATGCCCTCCGCTGGACTTGAGGGATGGACATAATGGCAAGATGTCCACCGGCCGGGCCGAACGCTGGACATGTCCCGTGCTCGGGGCCGGGTGCGAGGGACGACTCCAGCCACCGCAACCAAGAATGGACATGTCCGGTGTCCTAAGCCGGGAATAGAGAACTAGCCCTGCCGCGCGAATCAGGACTGGACATGTCCCGGGGTGGCCGAAGCCGCGGCAGCCTTGCGTCCGAGTAACACGGCGGCGACGCCGGCCACGACGCTCAGCGCCAGAAGGACCCAGCCGGCCACAGTGAGCCCGGAGGCCAGGGCGACCTGAGCGCCGTCGAGAGTGTCGGCGGACATCATTTCATCGATCACCGTGTTGCCCCACAGCCGGACCGCAGCAAAGAGCAGCGGCAGCGACCACAGCGCCCAGCGCAGGGATTTCCGGGCCACGTTGGTTCCGATCAGCAGCAGCCAGGTGAAGCCAAAGATCAGCGGGAAGAGCATCCCGGCCGTCTTGTGGACATAGTTCAGCTGGCCCCGGGCATCGGCGTCCATGGCCGCGCGCAAATGCTCCACGAACCCCAGGTCAAAGCCGCCCACCAACGAGTCGGGCATTGCCTGGCCGCCCGACAACTGGGTGAGCTGGTTGAGGGTGAGCAGGTGCAGATACCAGAACAGGAACAGGCTGGCCACGACCCCGGCGATGACAATCAGATTGCTGTTGCTCTGTGCCTTCTGCGGTGTCCGGCTGGTGGTCGGATTGATCACCGGAGGGAGATGGTGCTGGGGGACCGCCGCGTTGGCGCCGTGCTTTTTGATCCGCTGCGCGGGTGTCTTGGCCATGGCTCCATTATCGCCCGTCCTGCACACCCCTCCGCGCCGCCGTCTGCCCTGGTGCCCGCGCCGGCTGTTCACTGCCATCGGGCGCCGATAGTCTGGGACGCGTGACCGAACTAGGAAAACACCGGCTCGGCCGGCACAGCACCGCAGATCTCGACCCCTCACTGGATGACTACCAACTGGCCGAGGCCCTGGTCCGCGAGGCCGGCACCCTGGCGCTGTTGATGCGGCAGGCCGGGCTTGAAGGCAGGCAGAAGACGTCGGTCTCGGACGTGGTCACGGCCGCCGACCACGCCGCCGAATCCTACGTGCTGGAACAGCTTCGGCGCTGCCGCCCCGATGACGCCGTCCTGGGCGAGGAAGGCGCCTCTGTGGCGGGCAGCAGCGGCCGGACCTGGGTCATTGACCCCGTCGATGGGACCTTCAACTTCCTGCATGGATCCACGTACTGGTGCTCGGCCATTGCCCTGAAGGATTCCTCCGGTGCAGGGCTCGGCGCCATCTTCCAGCCGGAGGAGGACAAACTCTGGCTGGGCGGGACGTCCCGTGCGGCGACGCTCAATGGCGAAAAACTGGTCACCTTCCTGCCCGGCGCGTCCGGTGGCACCGGACGCTCCGACACGCCGCTGGCTGATCTCGGCGCGGCAACCTACATCCACCCGACGTGGCTTGCCGATCCGATGTGTGCCATGCCCTGGCACGCGGCAGCGACGTCGGCGGCCGCGCTGCGCATGTTCGGGTCCGGCTCCTGCGACCTCGGCCGGGTCGCGGACGGAGAGCTCGGCTGCTGGTTCCAGCACAGCTGCCCCGAGTGGGACTGGCTGCCCGGGAAGGCGATCGTGGAGGCGGCCGGCGGCGCGACCGACGTCGTGCGCGTCAACGGACTCGACTGGTTCATCGCGGGAGGCACGACGGCGGTCCAGCAGCTGCGCGCCGCGCTCAGCTCCGGGGGCGTCGGCTAGCTTCCCGCCTGCCGGACCTCCCCGCGGGACATGCTCATTGTTCGCGGCGGGCTCCAGGGGGCATGCTCATTTTTCGCTGTCAGGAGCGGGCACCAAGGGAGTATGTCCAGTGGTCACGGGTGGCGGAGGACATGTCCGTTGGGCAGAGCTGTGTCCGTAGCGCATGCTCATTGTTCAGAACAACCTCGGCGGTCTTCAGAACAACCCGGGTCTTCTCCATGACAGCTTCCGCGGGGCATGCTCATTCTTCTAGGTCAGGACTGGGCGCAGGGGGATTATGTCCACTGGGCGCGGGTAGGGAGGGCATGTCCCGACGGGCGGACACGGCTGTCAGCGCCACCGCCTAGACTTAGATACACCATGGATATGTTGTTTGACCCTTACGCCGACGGACCCTTCCAAGCTGCCTCCAAGGCGGCGGCAGGCACTAAATCGCGCTCCGGGTCCGGCCTGGCGGGCCTGGATTCCGGACCGGATTCCGCCCCGCACGGCGGAAACCTGCACGGCGCCGCCCCGCACGGCGCCGCCCCGCACGGCGACGGCCCTGACGGCGGCTGGGACCGCCCGCAGCTTCCGAACGCCGGCGAACTCCTGGAGGGGCTCAACCCCGAGCAGGAAGAAGCGGTCAAGCACGCCGGCAGCGCCCTGCTGATTGTCGCCGGCGCCGGGTCGGGCAAGACCCGCGTGCTTAGCAACCGGATCGCCTACCTGATCGCCACGAGGCGGGCGCACCACGGCGAGATCCTGGCCATCACCTTCACCAACAAGGCCGCGGCCGAAATGCGGGAACGGATCGAGGCGCTGGTCGGCGGCCGGGCCAAGACCATGTGGATCTCCACCTTCCACTCCTCCTGCGTCCGGATCCTGCGCCGCGAGGCCAAGAACGTCGGGCTCAACTCCAACTTCTCGATCTACGACTCCGCCGACTCGCTGCGCCTGATCACCCTGGTCGCCAAGAACCTGGACCTTGACCCCAAGCGCTTCGCGCCCAAGGCCATCCAGCACAAGATCTCCGCGCTCAAGAACGAGCTGATCGACGCCGACAGCTACTCCTCCAGCGCAAACTACAACGATCCCTTCGAGCAGGCCGTCGCCGAGGTCTTCAAGGGCTACACCCAGCGCCTGCGCCAGGCCAACGCCATGGACTTCGATGACCTGATCGCCGAGACCGTCTACATGTTCCGGGCCTTCCCGGCGCTCGCCGACTCCTACCGGCGCCGCTTCCGGCACGTCCTCGTGGACGAATACCAGGACACCAACCATGCCCAGTACGCCCTGGTGCGCGAGATCGTCGGCGAGGGTCCCGACGCCGCCGAGCTCACCGTCGTCGGCGATTCAGACCAGTCCATCTACGCCTTCCGCGGCGCGGACATCCGCAACATCGTGGAGTTCGAAAAGGACTACCCGGACGCCCGCACCATCAAGCTCGAGCAGAACTACCGCTCCACCCAGACCATCCTCAGCGCCGCCAACTCGGTGATCTCCCGCAACCCCAACCGGCCGGAGAAACGGCTCTGGACGGCCGAGGGCGACGGCGAGAAGATCGTCGGCTACGTTGGCGAGAACGAACACGACGAGGCCCAGTTCATCGCCAAGGAAATTGACCGGCTCCAGGACGAGGGCAACCTGCGCCCCGGCGACGTCGCCATTTTCTACCGCACCAACGCCCAGTCCCGCTCGATCGAGGACGTCCTGGTCCGCGTGGGCCTGCCCTACAAGGTGGTCGGCGGCACCCGCTTCTACGAGCGCAAGGAGATCAAGGACGCCCTCGCCTACCTGCGCGTCCTGGTCAACCCGGACGACGACGTCAACCTCCGCCGCATCCTCAACGAACCCAAGCGCGGGATCGGTGACCGAGCCGAGGGTGCCGTCGCCGCCCTGGCAGAGCGTGAGCGCACCTCCTTCATGGCCGCCGCGCGGCGCGCAGATGAAGCCCCGGGCATGGCGACGCGTTCGGTCAACGCCGTGCTGGGCTTCGTGAAACTCCTCGACGACCTCTCCGAGGTCGCTTCCGGCTCCGGCGCGGCCGCGGCTCTCGAAGCCGTGCTCGAACAAACGGGCTACCTTGCCGGGCTGCGTTCCAGCACCGATCCGCAGGACGAGTCCAGGGTGGAGAACCTCGCCGAACTGGTCGCCGTCGTCCGGGAATACGAACGCGACAACCCCGAAGGCTCGCTCGGAGCCTTCCTGGAGCAGGTCTCCCTCGTGGCCGACGCCGACCAGATCCCGGACGCCCCCGGCGGTGACGCCGAAAACCTGGCGGCCGCCGTCGCCGAAGCCAAGCGGCTCGGCGTCGTGACCCTGATGACGCTGCACACCGCGAAGGGCCTGGAATTCCCGGTGGTGTTCCTTACCGGCATGGAGCACGGGCTGTTCCCGCACCAGCGCTCCGCCACCGATCCCAAGGAACTGGCCGAGGAACGCCGGCTGGCCTACGTGGGGCTGACCCGTGCCCGCAAGCGTCTCTACCTGACCAGGTCCGAGGTCCGCAGCATGTGGGGCCAGAGCCAGTACAACCCTGCGAGCCAGTTCATCGAGGAGATCCCCGCCGAGCTCGTCGAATGGAAGCGCGAAGGCGCCAGCCGCCAGAGCGGAGGCTGGGGGAGCGGTGCCGGGATCGGGTCCAGCCGCTACGGCGGATCGTTCTGGGGTGCCGGGACAGCCCGCGGCGCCGCGGCCAGCCCGTCCGCCGGCTTCAACGCCGACGTTCCCGCCGCGGTGGCCAAGAACAGGGTCCAGCCGCAGAAGGAAGTCGTCGCCGTCAGCGTGGGGGACAAGGTCAACCACACCAGCTTCGGCAACGGCACCGTCCTGGCGGTGGAGGGCGCCGGGGACAAGACGGTCGCCAAGGTCAAGTTCGACATCGGCGAGAAGCGGCTGCTGCTGCGCTACGCGCCGCTGACCAAGCTGGACGCCTAACTGACCGCGTAGCTGGACGTTTGGCTGAAGACCCAACGGGAGTCCGGAGACCGGTCCGCCAGCACCCCGTGCAGCCGGATGCACGGGCGTTCGCCGTACATTACGAACGCGGGTCTGGCACGCCCGCGCCGGCCTTCGGAGCGCCGTCGGACACCCCAAAAACCCCGTAATCTAGCGGTTTTTCTACGCTCCATAGAATAGTGTCCTTACTCACATAACCGGTACTCTGGAACAGGCTGGTCCGATCGAAGGACTAGAGTTCCCAAAGGAGCATTGCGCCGTGTGGCTCGTTTCCAAGCTTGTCGCAGGGTGCGTTTATTCCGCAGCCCGGTAACCGCGAGAACGTGGGGTCCGGCTGTACAGAAACTACTTCGACGTAGAAGGACACTAAACCGTGGACCTGTTTGAATATCAGGCGCGCGATATGTTCGAGGCGCACGGTGTACCCGTGCTTGCTGGCATCGTGGCGCACACCCCTGAAGAAGCAAAGGCAGCTGCCGAAAAAATCGGCGGCGTAACTGTCGTAAAGGCGCAGGTCAAGGCCGGAGGCCGCGGCAAGGCCGGCGGCGTCAAGGTCGCGAAGACCGCTGACGAAGCGTTTGAACACTCCACCAACATCCTCGGGATGGACATCAAGGGCCACACCGTGCACCGGGTGATGATCGCCCAGGGTGCAGACATCGCCGAGGAATACTACTTCTCCGTCCTTCTGGACCGGGCCAACCGCAACTACCTGGCCATGTGCTCGGTTGAAGGCGGCATGGAAATCGAGCAGCTCGCCGTTGAGCGCCCCGAGGCCCTGGCCAAGATCTCGATCGACCCGGCCGTGGGCATCGACCAGGCCAAGGCCGACGAAATCGTCGCCGCGGCAGGCTTCGCCGAGGAACTGCGTGGCAAGGTCGCCAGCGTAATCCTGAAGCTCTGGGACGTTTTCAAGAAGGAAGACGCCACTCTTGTGGAGGTCAACCCGCTGGTCCTGACCGGCGCCGGCGACATCGTTGCACTTGACGGCAAGGTCTCCCTCGACGAGAACGCCGACTTCCGCCACCCCAAGCACGCCCACCTTGAAGACAAGGACGCTGCTGACCCGCTCGAGGCCAAGGCCAAGGCGCAGGACCTCAACTACGTCAAGCTGGACGGCGAAGTCGGCATCATCGGTAACGGTGCCGGCCTGGTCATGTCCACCCTCGACGTCGTTGCTTACGCCGGCGAGAACCACGGCAACGTCAAGCCCGCGAACTTCCTGGACATCGGCGGTGGAGCTTCCGCCGAGGTCATGGCAGCAGGCCTCGACGTCATCCTGGGCGACCCGCAGGTCAAGTCCGTCTTCGTCAACGTCTTCGGCGGCATCACCGCCTGTGACGCCGTCGCCAAGGGCATCGTCGGTGCACTGGCCGAGCTGGGCCACTCCGCGAACAAGCCGCTGGTAGTCCGCCTCGACGGCAACAACGTTGAGGAAGGCCGCCGCATCCTGGCCGAGGCCAACCACCCGCTGGTTACCCTGGCCGCCACCATGGACGAGGGCGCCGACAAGGCTGCCGAGCTCGCCAACGCAGCGAAGTAGAGGGACTCGACTATGTCTATTTATTTGAACAAGGACTCCAAGGTCATCGTCCAGGGCATCACCGGCGGCGAAGGCACCAAGCACACCGCCCTGATGCTCAAGGCCGGCACCAACGTTGTGGGCGGCGTCAACGCCCGCAAGGCCGGCACCACGGTCCTGCACGGCGACGCCGAGATCACCGTCTTCGGCACCGTCAAGGAAGCCATGGCCGAGACCGGCGCTGACGTTTCCATCGTCTTCGTGCCGCCGGCCTTCACCAAGGACGCCGTCGTTGAAGCCATCGAGGCCGGCATCGGCCTCGTCGTCGTCATCACCGAAGGCGTGCCGGTCCAGGACTCCGCCGAGTTCTGGGCACTGGCCCAGTCCAAGGTGGACGCCAACGGCAAGCAGGTCACCCGCATCATCGGACCGAACTGCCCCGGCATCATCACCCCGGGTGAGGCCCTCGTCGGCATCACCCCGGCCAACATCACGGGCAAGGGCCCCATCGGCCTCGTCTCCAAGTCGGGCACCCTGACTTACCAGATGATGTACGAGCTGCGCGACCTCGGCTTCTCCACCGCCATCGGCATCGGCGGCGACCCGGTCATCGGCACCACCCACATCGATGCCCTCGAAGCCTTCGAGGCTGACCCGGAGACCAAGGCGATCGTCATGATCGGCGAAATCGGTGGCGACGCCGAAGAGCGTGCCGCCGACTACATCAAGGCCCACGTCACGAAGCCGGTTGTTGGCTACGTGGCCGGCTTCACCGCTCCGGAAGGCAAGACCATGGGCCACGCCGGCGCCATCGTCTCGGGCTCCGCGGGCACCGCCCAGGCCAAGAAGGAAGCCCTCGAGGCTGCCGGCGTCAAGGTCGGCAAGACGCCGTCCGAGACCGCCAAGCTCCTGCGCGAGGTCTTCGCGACCCTCTAGGTCCGAAGCACCACGGCAAATAAGCGCCACTGCAATACAGCAACGCGGGGTCACTTACGGCCCATTCCACTCGGTGGGATGGGCGCGGAGTGACCCCGCGTTGTTTCTTTAAGTACGACGGCGGCAGGCCACCTTCCCCGGGAGGTGACCTGCCGCCGTCGTACTCTTTAAGACCCGGAGGTCCTAGACCTTGGCCCCGCTGAGGACTTCCTCGAGCTGTTCGTAGGCTTCGGTCATGCCGCCCTCCATTCCGGACTGCGCCATGCCGTCGCGGGCCTCCATGCTGGGGTAGACCGCGTGGCCGCGGAGCCGCGAACGGCCGCCGCCCAGGTCCTCGAAGGTCAGGGACTCAATGCTCACCACGTCCGGGTAGCCATCGAATTCGAAGGTCTGGATGGCGAAATCATTCTCGCGGACAGTGTGGAAGACACCGGTGAAACCATAGGCGCTGCCGTCCGGCGCGGTGTGGGTGTAGCGGTAGCTGCCGCCGGTCCTGAAGTCGTAGTGGTCAACAGCCATAGTCAGCCGCCGCGGGCCAAGCCATTGGGCGACGAGCTCGGGATCCTTGTGCGCCCGGAACACCTCGGACACCGGAAAATCGAATTCACGCTCGAAATCGATGAACGGCAGACCCTCAGGGACCGTCAATTTCAGTGCGTTGCTCATGATGCATCCTTTGCCTGTGTGCCGCTCTGGGCGGCGCGGATTTCAAGCACGGCGTCAAGGCTGCGGAACTGCCCCTCGCGGACCAGCCGGTACTGGTCGATCCAGGCGGTGAGCGCTTCCAGCCGTGCAGGGTTCAGGTGCACGGGCCGGCGCTGGGCGTCACGGGTGCGCGTGACAAGTTGCGCCTGCTCGAGGACCTGGATGTGTTTCGAGATCGCCTGCTTGGTGATCGCGAAGGGCTCCGCCAGTTCATTGACGGTGGCCGGGCCCCGGCTGAGCCGGGCAATGATGCGGCGGCGGACCGGATCGGCGAGGGCCAGGAAGGCCGCGTCGAGCTCGCTGTCGTCGCTGGAATCCACTTGGTGTCCCCACCTCCCGTCCCGACCATGGATAATCAACCGCCTTGTTGATCAATCTCTAGGTTGTTAACGCTATCCCTGGGCTCCGGCCTGCGCAATACCCCAACGCGGGGTCACTTAGCGCCCATTCCGCACCCGAGGATGGGCGCTAAGTGACCCCGCGTTGCTGTGTGCTGTCACGGAATCCTTGCGCAGCTTCAAATTACTTTGTTAGTATGTCAGGACAAACTAGTGAAGGAGATGCGAGTGCCTCTCGTACGAATTGACGTCAACCAGGGCCGCGGCGCGGAGCAGCTCCGCGGGCTCAGCCAGGGCATCCACAACGCGATCGTGGCCGAATTTGGCATTCCGGAGCGGGACTACTTCCACGTGCTGACCGAGCATCCCGAGGGGCAAATTGTCGCCCAGGATGCCGGGCTCGGCTTCGAGCGGACGCCGGGCGTGGTGATGATCCAGATCTTCACCCAGGCCGGCCGAAGCCAGTCCGCCAAGCAGTCCCTGTTTGCCGCCATTGCGGACAGGCTGGCCGCCGCGGGGGTCGCCGGCGAGGACGTTTTCATCGGATATGTCGAGAACACCGCGGGGGACTGGTCGTTCGGTTTCGGGCAGGCCCAGTACGTCACCGGCGAACTCGGCGTTCCCGCCAGGTAAACACCCGGGTATTTCCGGCGCCTGCCCCGCCGCCGCGGCGCCGCGCGGGGCATCATTTGAAGTCCCCGTGTCATGTTGTAAATATGTCAGTACAAACCTTTGACAGTACATGGATTCTAAGGCAAAGTAGTGGTTGTGGCCCGGCTCACGCCAGGCCCCAAAGCACTGAATAAGCACCGCAGAAACGCCGAAGCTCAGGCTGCGCAAAGGTATCGAGTCCACACCAGAAAGGTCCACGATCACCGTGACCCACGAACTGCTCACGATCGGGCGCATCAGTGTTGATATCTACCCGAACGACATCGGGGTGGATCTGGAGGATGTCACGTCCTTCGGAAAGTACCTTGGCGGATCCCCATCCAACGTAGCGGTCGCCGCTGCCCGCCATGGCCGCCGCACCGCCGTCATCACCCGCACCGGCGACGACGCCTTCGGCAAGTACCTGCACCGCGAACTGCGCAAATTCAACGTGGACGACTCCTTCGTCACGGCGGTCAAGGAATGGCCCACCGCCGTCACGTTCTGCGCCATCAAGCCGCCGGAGGACTTCCCGCTCTACTTCTATGGACGCTTCCCCACGGCACCAGACCTGCAGATCAAGGCCGAGGAACTGGACCTGGACGCCATCAGGGACGCCGGGATCTTCTGGTCCACCGTCACCGGACTCTGCCAGGAGCCCAGCCGCACCGCCCAGCTCACGGCCCACGAGGCACGGCCCCGCACCGGGCTCAAGGAAGGCCAGTTCACCATCCTGGACCTCGACTACCGGCCGATGTTCTGGGCCTCCGAGGAGGAAGCCCGGGAACAGGTCGCCAGGATCCTGCCGCACGTCACCGTCGCGATCGGCAACGACAAGGAATGCGCCGTCGCCGTCGGGGAGGGCACCCCGGACGAACAGGCGGACCGGCTGCTCGCGGCCGGCGTCGAAATCGCCGTCGTGAAGCTGGGCCCTGAAGGGGTCATGGCCAAGACCCGCACCGAGCGTGTGGTCTCCGCCCCGGTGCCCGTGGAAACTGTCAACGGCCTCGGTGCCGGCGACTCCTTCGGCGGGGCCTTCTGCCACGGCCTGCTCTCCGGCTGGCCCCTGGCCCAGGTCCTCGATTTCGCCAACGCCGCCGGCGCCCTCGTCGCCTCCCGCCTGTCCTGCGCCGACGCGATGCCGACGCCGGACGAAGTCACCGGCCTGCTCGCCGAACGCGGCCGCCTGCTGCCGGGTACCTACGCCACCGAAGGAGCAGCACTGTGAGTGCAAACCCAGCCGTCGCCACCCGTGGGGTGAACGATGATCCCCGCCGCTACGAGCACCTGAGCATTATCCGGCTCGAAGACCCGGAAGCGATTGCCCGCGCCGCCAAGGCACGGCGCCGCCACCCCGGTGTCAGGGCCCACCGGCAGAACTTCATTGTCGCCGCCGACCACCCGGCCCGCGGCGCGCTCGCCGTCGGAAACGATCCGGTGGCCATGGCCGACCGCCGCCAGCTCTTGGACCGCCTGCAGATAGCCCTGGCCAACCCGGACGTGGACGGTGTCCTCGCCTCGCCGGACATCATGGACGATCTGCTCCTGCTCGGCGCGCTCGAGGGCAAGCTGCTCTTCGGCTCGATGAACCGTGGCGGACTCTCCGGCCTGGTGAACGAATTCGATGACCGCTTTACCGGCCACACCGCGGCCGCGCTCGAGGCCCTGGGCGCCGACGGTGGCAAGATGCTGACCCGCATCTGCCTCGGCGACCCGGACACCGTCGCCACCCTCGAAGCGACCGCGAGGGCCATCGACTCCCTCGCCGAACGCAGGCTGATTGCCATGGTGGAACCGTTCCTCTCCGTCCGCGAAAACGGGAAGGTCCGCAACGACCTCTCCACCAACGCCGTCATCAAGTCAGTCGCCATCGCCGAAGGCCTTGGCGCGAGCAGCGCCTACACCTGGATGAAGCTCCCCGTGGTGGCCGAGATGGACCGCGTCATGGCGTCCACCACGATGCCCACCGTGCTCCTTGGCGGAGACCCGGACGCTGGCCAGGACGAGGTGTTCGCCAGCTGGCAGACTGCCCTCGCATTGCCCGGCGTTCAGGGCCTCACCGTCGGCCGGACCCTGCTCTACCCGCAGGACGGCGACGTCGCCGGCGCCGTGGCAACCGCGGCCTCGCTGCTGCACCACACCGAATCCACCCGCACCAAAGAAGTATCGGAGTAGCTTCCCATGGGAATGAGCACGGCATCAGGAACACGCAGAATGACGGTCGCGCAGGCCGTCGTCGAATACCTGTCCAAGCAGTACACCGTCGATTCGGTCGGCGGCCAGGACTTCCGGGAACGCCTGATTCCGGGCACGTTCGGCATCTTCGGCCACGGCAATGTCGCCGGCGTCGGCCAGGCCCTCAAGCAGTACCAGCAGCTCGATCCGACGATCATGCCGTACTACCAGGGCCGCAACGAACAGGCCCAGTCCCACCAGGCGGTCGGCTTCGCCCGCCACACCCGCCGCCGCCAGACCTTCGCGATCAGCACCTCGATCGGTCCGGGCTCCTCGAACCTGCTCACCGGCGCGGCGCTGGCCACCACCAACCGGCTGCCGGTCCTGCTGCTGCCGAGTGACACGTTCGCGACCCGCGCCGCCGACCCCGTGCTGCAACAGCTCGAACAGCCCTACGCCTACGACATCACCGTCAATGACGCATTCCGGCCGCTGTCGAAGTTTTTTGACCGCGTCTCCCGGCCAGAGCAGCTGTTTTCCGCGTTCCACCACGGACTCCGTGTCCTCACCGACCCGGCCGAGACCGGCGCCGTCACCATCTCGCTGCCCCAGGACGTCCAGGCCGAGGCCTTCGACGTGCCCGAGGAATTCCTGGCCGAGCGCGAATGGCGGATCCGCCGCCCGGACGCCGACGACGAGGACATCCGCCGCGCCGCCGAGGCGATCCGCGCCGCCAAGCGCCCGCTGATCATCGCCGGCGGCGGCGTGCTCTACGCCTACGCCAACGAGGAACTCGCGAAGTTCGCCGAGCTGACCGGCATCCCGGTCGGCAACACCCAGGCCGGCGTCGGCGTGCTGCCCTGGGACCACAAGTTCTCCCTCGGGGCCATCGGCTCCACCGGCACCACGGCGGCCAACGCCATCGCCGCCGAGGCCGACCTCATCATTGGGATCGGTACCCGCTACGAGGACTTCACCACCGCCTCCCGGACCGCGTTCCAGAACCCGGACGTGAAATTCCTCAACATCAACGTCACCGCTCTCGACGCCTACAAGCACGGCACCTCACTGCCGATCGTGGCCGATGCCCGCAAGACCTTGGTCAAGCTGAACCAGGCCCTCGGCGGCTACCGCATCGGCGCGGACCTCGAGCAGCGGATCGCGGCCGAGAAGAAACGCTGGGACGCCACCGTGGACGAGGCATTCGACACGCGGTTCACGCCGCTGCCGGCGCAGAACGAGATCATCGGCGCCACGAACCGCGCCATGGACGCCCAGGACGTCGTCATCTGCGCCGCCGGCTCACTCCCCGGTGACCTGCACAAGATGTGGCGCGTCCGGGACCCGTTCGGCTACCACGTCGAATACGCCTACTCCTGCATGGGCTACGAGATCCCGGGCGGCCTCGGGGTCAAGCGCGCCGCCCTGGCCGAAGCCGCCAAGGGCGGCACGCAGCGCGACGTCGTCGTCATGGTGGGGGACGGCTCCTATCTGATGATGCACACCGAACTCGTCACCGCCGTCGCCGAGCGGATCAAGCTGATCGTGGTTCTGATCCAGAACCACGGCTACGCCTCGATCGGTTCGCTTTCCGAGTCCCTCGGTTCCCAGCGCTTCGGCACCCAGTACCGGGCGCTGGATGAGGAACACCACAGCTTCGACGACGGCGACCGGCTCCCGGTCGACCTGGCCCTGAACGCCGAAAGCCTCGGCGTGAAGGTGATCCGGATCGAACCGGGGGAGAAGGTCATCGCCGAGCTCGAGCAGGCCATCCGGGACGCCAAAGCAGCCCCCGAACGCGGCGGCCCGATCGTCATCCACGTTGAATCCGACCCGCTGCTCGATGCCCCCAGCTCCGAGTCATGGTGGGACGTTCCGGTCTCCCAGGTCTCCGAGCTCGACTCCACGAAGCAGGCCTTCCAGACCTACACCGACCACAAGGCCCGCCAGCGCAAGCTGCTCGGCTGACCCCCCCTCATCACCACGAACAGCCACAGACCAAGGAAGTCCACCACTATGTCAACGACGACCGTCACCACCATCAGCCACTTCATCAACGGCGCCGAAACCGCCGGTGAGGGCACCCGCACCCAGCCCGTCTACAACCCGGCCACCGGCGCCGTCTCCGCGGAGCTGCGGCTGGCCAACCGGGAAGACCTGGACACCACCGTCGCCGCCGCCCGCGCTGCCGCCGATTCCTGGGGCGACATCTCCCTGGCCAAGCGCACCGCGGTGCTGTTCAAGTTCCGCGAACTCGTCGCCTCCCACGTGGACGAGCTCGCCGAACTGATCACTGCCGAACACGGCAAGGTCCTCTCCGACGCCAAGGGCGAGATCGGCCGCGGACTCGAGGTCATCGAGTTCGCCTGCGGCATCCCGCAGCTGCTCAAGGGCGACTACTCGGACCAGGTCTCCACCGGCATCGACGTCTTCTCCTTCCGCGAACCGCTCGGCGTCGTCGCCGGCATCACCCCGTTCAACTTCCCGGTCATGGTCCCGCTGTGGATGGCCCCGATGGCGATCGCCACCGGCAACGCCTTCATCCTCAAGCCCTCCGAGCGCGACCCCTCCGCCTCGATGCTGCTCGCCAAGCTGTGGAAGCAGGCCGGGCTGCCCGACGGCGTCTTCCAGGTCCTGCACGGCGACAAGGAAACGGTCGACGGCCTCCTGACCCACCCGGACGTGGACGGCATCTCCTTCGTCGGTTCCACCCCGATCGCGAAGTACGTCCACGAGACCGCCACCGCCCACGGCAAGCGCGTCCAGGCCCTGGGCGGGGCGAAGAACCACGCGATCATCCTGCCCGACGCCGACCTCGACAACGCTGCCGACCACCTGGCCGCCGCCGCCTTCGGCTCCGCCGGGGAACGCTGCATGGCCATCTCGGTCGCCGTCGCCGTCGGCGAAGCCGCCGACCTGCTGGTCAAGAAGGTCGAGGAGCGCGCCCTGGCCGTCAAGGTCAACAACGGCACCGTGCCCGACGCCGAAATGGGCCCGGTCATCACGCCGGCGTCCAAGGAACGCATCGTGAAGATCGTCACCGAAGCCGAAACCGCCGGCGCCGCGATGGTGGTGGACGGCCGCGACCTCGTGGTCCCCGGCCACGAAGACGGGTTCTGGGTCGGCCCGACCGTCCTGGACCACGTCACGGCCGGGATGACCGCCTACACCGAGGAAATCTTCGGCCCCGTCCTGGTCGTGGTCCGGGTGGAGGACCTCGACGCCGGCATCGCCCTGATCAACTCCAACCCCTACGGCAACGGCACCGCGATCTTCACCTCTTCCGGCGCCGCGGCCCGGAAGTTCCAGCGCTCCGTCACCGTGGGCATGATCGGCATCAACGTGCCGCTGCCCGTGCCGGTGGCGTACCACTCCTTCGGCGGCTGGAAGGCCTCGCTGTTCGGCGACAAGCACATCTACGGCCCCGAAGGCGTCTCGTTCTACACCCGCGGCAAGGTGGTCACCTCGCGCTGGCCCGAACCGACGCACGCCTCCGGCGCCTCCTACAACTTCCCGTCCAACTGACGCCTCGACTAACCACGATCGACTGCTCCGCAACCGCCGTTTTAAGCGTCCAAAACGGCACCTGCGGAGCACTCGATGAGAAGGAATGGAAATGACAGAGAACAAGCTGATCATCGGCACCGCGCCGGACTCCTGGGGCGTCTGGTTCCCGGATGACCCCCAGCAGACCCCGTGGGAACGCTTCCTCGACGAGGTCGCCGAATCCGGTTACAAGTGGATCGAACTTGGCCCCTATGGCTACCTCCCCAACGATCCGGCCCGTCTCGCCGAAGAGCTCAAGCAGCGCGACCTCAAGATCTCGGCCGGCACCGTGTTCACCGCATTCCACCGCGGGGCCCACCAGTACGACGAAGCCTGGGAGCCGGCCCGCAAGGTCGCCGAACTCACGGCAGCCATGGGGGGCGAACACATCGTGGTCATTCCCGCGATGTGGCGCGACGACGTCACCGGCGAGGCCGTCGAGAGCGGCACGCTTACCGAGAAGGCGTGGAGCGACCTGTTCTCAGGCCACAACCGCATGGGCAAGACCCTCTTGGAGGATTTCGGCCTGAAGCAGCAGTTCCACTCGCACGCCGACTCCCACGTCGGCGCGCAGGAGGACATCGAAACCCTGCTCGCGGCCACAGACCCGAAGTACCTCAACCTCTGCCTGGATACCGGCCACGCCGAATACTGCGGGGCCTCCAGCCTCGACCTAATCAAGAACTATCCGGACCGGATCGGCTACCTGCACCTCAAGCAGATCAACCCGGACATCCTCAAAAAGGTTAACGAGGAAAACATGACGTGGGCCGCCGCCAACCTGGCCGGCGTGATGACCGAGCCGCCGAACGGGCTGCCGGACCTGCGCGCCGTCATCGAAGCCGTGGAGGCGCTCAACCGGCCGATCTTTGGCATTGTGGAACAGGACATGTATCCCGTGGCCTTCGACGTCCCGATGCCGATCGCCAAGCGCACCCGGAACTACCTGCTCTCCTGCGGCTCCCGCACCGCCGTCAACTAGAACTGAGGACAAGATCATGACCAAGACCCTCCGCGTAGCTGTCATCGGCGCCGGCCGTATGGGCGCAGACCACATCCAGCGGCTCAACACCCGCATCCACGGCGCCGAAGTTGCCGCCGTCGTCGACGTCGACCTCGCCCGTGCCCAGGCCGCCATCGAAGGCATCCCCGGCGCCGTCGCCCTCGCCGACGCCGAGGAGGCCCTCAACAACGGCGACGTCAACGCCGTCCTGATCGCCACCCCCGGCTTCCTGCACGAGGACATCCTGCTCAAGGCGATCGCCAAGGACATCCCGATCCTCTGCGAGAAGCCGCTCACCCCGGATGCCGAATCCTCCTGGAAGATTGTCGAAGCCGAGCGGGAGCTGGGCCACAAGCGCATCCAGGTCGGCTTCATGCGCCGCTTCGACGCCGAATACGCCGCCCTCGGCAAAATCATCCGCGACTCCGAACTCGGTGAGCTGCTCATGCTGCACCACCAGCACCGGAACCCCACCACCCCGGCGGGCTTCACCAACGAGATGCTGATCAACGACTCCGTGGTCCACGAATTCGACGCCATCCGCTACTTCACCGGCGAGGAAATCACCTCGGTCCAGGTCCGCCTCGGCAAGGCCACACGGAACGCCCCGGCCGGTCAGCACGACCCGCAGCACGTCCTGATCGAGACCGAGTCCGGTGTCCTGGCCGACGTCGAGATCTACGTCAACGCGAAGTTCGGCTACGAGGTGGCCACCCAGGCCTCCTTCGAAGACGGCATCGTCAGCATCGGCGGCGACAAAGGCCCGTACACCCGCAGCAACGGCCGCTGGGGCGGCCACGTCACCCCCGGCTTCGAGGAACGCTTCGGGGCGGCGTACGACGTCGAAATCCAGTCCTGGGTGGACGCCGCCCTGCGCGATGAGATCGGCGGCCCCACCGCCTGGGACGGCTACGCCACGGCCGCCTGCTGCGAGGCCGGCGTCGAGGCGCAGAAGAACGGCGAAAAGGTCGCCGTGAAGCTCAACGCCATGCCCGCCCTGTACCGCTAAAACCCCGCCGGCCGGCGCCTTCTACTGCAAAGAACGCGCCGGCCGGCCGCACGCCCGCCAGATCCACAATGGAGTGTTCACCGTGAAAATCGCCCTAGATCCCACGCCGTTCCACCACAGCCACGGACTCCTCGAGTTCCCGCGCGTGGTGGCCGACCTCGGCTACAAGTACATGCAGATGACCCCGCACGCCGATTTCATCCCCTTCTTCAACCACCCGAAGGCCGACGACGAGCTCGTGGGCAAGCTGAAGGCGGCCTGCAAGGACGCGGGAATCGAAATCGCGTCGGTGCTGCCCGTGCTGCGCTGGTCCGGCCCGGACGAGGACGCACGCGAGGCGGCCGTCCGCTACTGGAAACGCGCCATCCAGATCACCGTGGACCTGGGCGTTGGCATCATGAACACCGAATTCAGCGGCCGACCGGAGAAGGCCGAAGAATCCGAGCGGGCCTTCTACCGCTCCATGGAGGAGCTGCTCCCCATCATCGAGCGGGAGGGGATCGACCTGCTGATCGATCCGCACCCGGACGACTTCGTCGAGGAGGGCCTGGCCGCGATCCGCGTGATCCGCGGGCTGAACTCGAAGAATGTTGGCCTGGTCTACGTGGCCTCGCACAGCTTCCACATGAAGAACGCACCGCTGGAGATCATGCGGGCCGCGGGCGACAAGCTGCGCCTGGTCCACGTGGCCGACACGATGGACCACCACGCCTCACACGGGCTGCGCTACATCACCAACCCGCCCGGCAACCCCGTCCGCGTGCACCAGCACCTGAAAATCGGCGACGGCGACGTCAACTGGGACGAGTTCTTCGGCGGCCTGCAGGAGATCGGCTTCCTGGACCGTGAAGATACGGTGATGGTCTCCAGCGTCTTCGCCGAGGACGACAACGCCGCGGACGTCTCCCGGTACCAGCTGGAGACCATGAAACAGCGCGTCGCGAAGGCGAGCCTATGACGGCGCCCGTCGCCGAGGTGACACGGCCCGTCAACCACAAACGGGCCCTCCGGACCGCGACGATCGTCTCCACTTTCGGCGGACTGCTCTTCGGCTACGACACCGGCGTGATCAACGGCGCTTTGCCGTACATGCAGGTGGACCTGGGCCTCACGCCACTGACCGAAGGGCTCGTGACCTCCTCGCTGCTGTTCGGGGCGGCCTTTGGCGCCCTCTTCGGCGGGCGCCTGGCGGACCGCCACGGCCGGCGCAAAATGATCATGGTGCTGGCCGTGGTGTTCCTCGCCGGCACCCTTGCGTGTACCTTCGCGCCGAACACGGAGGTGATGATCCTGGCACGCCTGATCCTCGGCCTGGCCGTGGGCGGGGCCTCGGTGACGGTGCCGGTGTACCTGGCCGAGGTCTCACCGAGTGCCCGGCGCGGACGAATTGTCACCCAAAACGAGCTGATGATCGTCACGGGCCAGCTGCTGGCCTTCATGTTCAACGCCTACCTCGGCAACAGCTTCGGCGAGGCCGGCGGGATCTGGCGCTGGATGCTGGTCATCGCAACCCTGCCGGCGATCGCGCTCTGGGTCGGTATGAACTTCATGCCCGAAAGCCCGCGCTGGCTGGCATCGATGGGCAGCTTCGGCGAAACCCTCAGTGTGCTGCAGCGGATCCGCTCCCAGTCCGAGGCCAGGGCTGAATTTGAAGAAGTCAAGGCCATGGCCGTGGAGGACTACAAGGCCAAGATGGGCTCCTGGAAGGACCTCAGTGTTCCGTGGCTCCGGCACATCTTCGTGGTGGGGATCGGCCTCGCGGTCATCCAGCAGATCACGGGCGTCAACTCGATCATGTACTACGGCACGCAGATCCTCGCCGAGTCCGGATTCGGCCGCGAAGCGGCCCTCACGGCCAACATCGCCAACGGGGTCATCTCCGTTCTCGCCACGTTTCTGGGCATCTGGCTGCTGGGCAAAGTGGGACGGCGGAGGATGCTCATCACTGGCCAGCTCGGCACCACGACGGCGCTGTTCCTGATCGGCGTCTTCTCTCTCATCCTCCCCGAGGGCCCCGCCCGGGGCTTCGTCATCCTGGCCCTGACCGTGACATTCCTGGCCTTCCAGCAAGGTGCAATCTCACCGGTCACCTGGCTGATGCTCTCAGAGATCTTCCCGCTGAAGATCCGCGGCCTGGGCATGGGCGCCTCGGCCTTCGTGCTGTGGATCGTGAACTTCCTGGTTGGCTTCGGCTTCCCGCAGCTCCTCGCCGCGATCGGACTGTCCAGCACCTTCTTCGTCTTCGCTGTGCTCGGCGTCGGGGCCATCGCCTTTGCCGCGAAGTACATTCCGGAGACCAAGGGCAAGAGCCTGGAGGACCTGGAATACTTCTTCAAACAGGCGGCCGCCAGGGAACCGGTCACCGTCTAGCCGCAGTCAAGAAAGCCCTGCACGCACAAGCCCCGCCCGGGATTCGTCCCCGGCGGGGCTTTCTGCGTTCTTTCTGCGTACTCGCGCGAGGCGGTTGCCGCGCTAGGCCGCGGCGTGCAGCCGGGGGAGGGCGTCGACCAGCGGCGCCAGTTCGGGGACTTCCTGGGCCTCGGCCAGCGCCCGCTCCAGCGTGGCGTCGTGGACCGGCCTGCTCTGCTCGAGCAGGGCGATGCCGCTGGGGGTGAGCTCGGTGTAAATTCCGCGGCGGTCATCCGCGCACAGGATCCGGGTCAGCAGCCCGCGGTCCTCGAGCCGGTTGACCAGGCGCGTGGTGGCACTCGCGCTCAACGCCGTGGCACGGGCCAGCTGCTGCATCCGCATGTGCCAGCCGTCCTGCCGGCTCAGCGCGTCCAGCACGGTGTACTCCACGACCGAGAGCTGCGCCTCGGCCTGCAAGGACCGCTCCAGCTCGGCCTCGATCAGCCCGTGCAGGGCCGCCAGGGTCCGCCAGCCTTGCGCCCGGACCTCGACGGCGTCGTCCTTGATGCCCATCACGTGTTTCCCTTCAACTCGCGTGCCCGGCGGGGTGGTGACGGGCACATCAAATAATAGTTGCTTGCGCGCTGTATCTGCTTGTGCAAGAATAAATAACGCGTCTGCAACTACTAGCTTACGCGCCATACCCCATCCCGTACAGCTTTGTAAGGAGCACCTCCATGCCTGTTGGCCTGATAGCCCTCGCCCTCGGCGGGTTCGGCATCGGACTCACCGAGTTCGTCATCATGGGCCTGCTGCCGCAAGTGGCCGCAGACTTCCACGTCACCGAGGCGACCGCGGGCTGGCTCATCTCCGGCTACGCGCTCGCCGTCGTGGTCGGGGCGCTTGGCCTCACCGCGGCCGTGACGCGCTTCGAACGCAAGCCCGTGCTGGCGGTACTGATGGTGCTCTTCATCGCCGGCAACCTCGTCTCGGCGCTCGCGCCGGATTACTCGGTAATGATGATCGGCCGCATCATTGCCGCCCTCGCACATGGCGCGTTCTTCGGCATCGGCGCCGTCGTGGCCGCGAGCATGGTGGCGCCCACTAAGAAGGCGGGTGCGATCGCGATCATGTTCACCGGCCTGACGGCTGCGAATGTGCTCGGTGTCCCGTTCGGCACCATGCTGGGCCAGGCCGCGGGCTGGCGCTCCACGTTCTGGGCGATCACCGTGATCGGTGTCCTCGCCCTGGCCGGCATCCTCGCCCTGGTGCCCAGAACAGGTTCGGGAGATTCAGCCTCTGGTTCTGCCTCCGGCGGTCTGCGCGGCGAGCTCCGTGCCTTCCGGTCCGGACAGGTCTGGCTCTCCATCCTCGTCACCATCCTTGGGTACGGCGGCATGTTCGGCGCCTTCACCTACATCGCCTTCACCCTCACCGAGGTCACCGGCTTCTCCGCCACCACGGTCCCGTGGCTGCTGATCCTCTTTGGCGTCGGGCTCTTCATCGGCAACACCGTGGGCGGCAAGGCGGCCGACAAGAATGTGGACCGCACCCTGCTGGTAGTGCTCGCCATTCTGGTGGTGGTGCTCGTGGTCTTCGCCCTGACCGCCGGCAACCAGCCGTTGACCATCGCCTCCATGGTGTTGCTGGGCGGCTTCGGCTTCGCCACGGTTCCGGGACTGCAGATGCGCGTCATGAAATACGCCAGCAGCGCTCCCACCCTGGCCTCCGGCGCCAACATCGGCGCATTCAACGTCGGCAATGCCCTGGGCGCCTGGCTGGGCGGCGTCACCATCACCGCCGGCCTCGGCTACACCTCGCCCATCTGGGCCGGCGCCGGGATCACCCTGTTGGGCCTGGCAGTGATGGCGTTCGCCGCGGCTCACGCAAAGAAGCACGACGCCGACCTGCCGGGAACCGGCGGATCAACCGTGCCCGCCGTTGCAGCGGCGGAAACCAGCACAGACCTTCCGGTCACCGAGGCTGCAGCCGTTGCCCGCTGACCGCCCGACCACAACAGACCGCCCGACCACAACAACAGGAGACACCGTGAACTCAATGCCCCATATCGTCCTCAACAACGGGGTGCAGATGCCGCAGCTGGGCTTCGGCGTCTTCCAGATTCCCGACGCCGAGACCACCGAGGCGGTAGCAGCGGCGCTCGCAGCCGGTTACCGGAGCATCGACACGGCCGCAATCTACGGAAACGAGACCGGAACTGGCCGCGCGATCGCGGAATCCGGGATCGCCCGGGAGGAGCTCTTCATCACGTCCAAGCTCTGGATCGACGACCTCGGCTACGAACCGGCCCTTGCCGCCTTCGACGCGAGCCTGGACAAGCTGGGTCTCGACTACCTGGATCTTTACCTGATCCACTGGCCCGCGCCGGCATCGGACCGGTACGCCGACTCCTGGTTGGCCCTTGAGAAACTCCTTGCCGACGGCCGGGTCAGGGCCATCGGCGTCTCCAATTTCGAGCCGGGACACCTGCAGCGGCTCATCGACCTGGGCGGAACGGTGCCGGCCGTCAACCAGGTGGAACTGCACCCGGCCCTTCAGCAGCACGCAGTGACGGTGTTCAACGCGGCGCAGGGCATTGCGACGGAGGCCTGGAGTCCGTTGGCCCAGGGTGCACTGCTGGCGGATCCGGCCATCACGGAGATCGCCGCGCGGCACGGCAGAACCCCGGCGCAGGTCATTCTGCGCTGGCACCTGCAGCAGGGGAGGATCGTCATCCCGAAGTCAGTGACGCCGGCCCGGATCCGGGAAAACCTGGAGGTGTTCGGCTTTGAGCTTTCCGCGGGCGAACTGGCGGCCGTGAATGCCCTTGAGCGGAACGGGCGCACCGGACCGCACCCGGCCACGTTCAATGGCTAGCTGTCAGCGCCTGAGCAGCCGAACGGCCTAGCGGCCGAATGGCAGCCGCGGGTCCAGGTCCTGGCCCTCCCAGGTCTGGCGGATCCAGCCGTGGTGCGGGTCATCGCTGATGAGCCAGTCGCGGACCGGGCCAGGGCCGGCCATGACGTTGAGGTAATACATGTCGTAGCCGGGGGCGGCCATGGCGGGTCCGTGCCAGCCGTAGGGCACCAGAACGACGTCGCCGGTCCGGACCTCGGCCGCAACGTCGATGGGCCGCTCGTCGGAGGCGTAGACGCGCTGGTAGCCGATGGCGTCGTCGGCGCCGGGCCGCTGCGGCGCCCCTGGCGTGACGCGGGTTTCGAAGTAGTAGATCTCCTCGAGGCTGGTCTCGCCGTCTTTTTCCTCGTCGTGCTTGTGCGGGGGATAGGAGGACCAGTTTCCGGCGGGGGTGAGGACCTCGCAGACAATGAAGCGGTCCGCCTCCAGCGCGGCGGGGGTGCCGAAGTTGTGGACCTGGCGGGAGCAGTTGCCCGCCCCGCGCAGTTCCACCGGCGTCTCGGCGGCCGTGATGAGGCGGGTCGGGTAGGAGGCTTTGGCCGGCGCGGTGGCCACGGCCACCCGTCCGCCGTCGGCCGATGTGATGGTTACTGCCTTGCCGGCTCCGGTGTAGAGCACATCGCTGGGGCCGCTGAAGACGCTGTCCCGGCCGGACAGGGGATAGTCCTGCCCGTCGACGGTCGCTACGAAAGAGCCGTTGAGCGGGATCACGATGCGTTCCTCCGCCGCCGCGTCCAGGCTGACGGCGCCGCCGGCAGCGAGCGTGGCAACCTTCAGCCCGGTATGCGCCCAGCCGTCCACCTCCAGTCCGGAATCGGACGTCCCGATGGAAATGTCCCACTTGCCTTCGGCTGCGGTGCCGAGCGGATAGACCCAGTTGGCCATGGAAGCTGCCCTTTCGTTGTCGCGCCGGAGGCAGGCGCGTGTGTGTGCGGGTTGGAGCCGGTTGCGCCCGTCGCTGGCGCCTAACTCTGGACGCTTACCTCTGGACCAGTGTCATTTCGAAGCTGTAGGAATCCGCCCGGTAGACGTGGTGGCCGGTTTCCACCATGCGTCCGGTGTCGTCCACCGCGGTCCGCTCCATGGTCACCAGGGCGGAGCCGGGGGTGGTCTCGAGCAGCGGCGCCTGGTAGTCGTTGGCGATCATGGCGCCGATCCGCTGTGAGGCAAGCCGGAAGTTCACGCCGCCGTTGCGGAGGATGGCGTAGAGGCCCTGCGAGCCCAGGCTTGCCTCGTCGATAGCGGTGATGTCGTCCCGCACCCAGTTCTCCATCAGGGCCAGCGGCTTGCCGCCCACTTTCCGGAGCCTGGTGAAGTGGTAGACCTTGGCGCCGGCCGGAAGCTGCAGTGCCGTCCGGATCGCGCCGTCCGCCTCCTCATGCGAGAAGCTGAGCACGTCGGTGGTGGGCTTGCTGCCGTTGTTGCTCAGGTCGTCGTAGAGGCTGGAGAGTTCCAGTGGGCGGCGGACCTGGCTGGACACCACCTGGGTGCCGACGCCGCGCTTGCGGACCAGGAGGCCCGAGCGGACCAGCTCGTCCATGGCTTTTCTCATCGTGGGCCGGGACAGGTTCAGCTGGGCGGCCAGGTCGATCTCGTTTTCCAGCCTGCTGCCGGGTTCCAGCAGCCCGGTGTGGATCGCTGCCTCGATGCCCTGGACCACTTGGTGGTACAGCGGCACCGGGGAAGAGCGGTCGATCCGCAGATTCAGTTGATTCGCCACTGGGCATGCTCCCTTGTGCTCCGCGGCGGTCGTCGTGCCGGCCTGCCCGCGTATGTCAGTGTATGTTCGCTTGATAGGACATACTGCCTTTTTCTGATAGTAGCAGGGCTGCCAAGAGGTGCCAAGGGCTGCTGTGACGGGCCTTGTTTGCGGGGGTCGGGCTGTCGGCGCTGGCCCGTCAAGCCCCGTGAATGGGACATTCCGATCACACTTCGTTACGTCCAAACATCCTAATGTCAGGACAAACTATTGACAACTGTGATTGGAGTCACCATGATCGGTTGTAGATGGCTCATGGACCGACGCGATGAAGCGGCCGGCGTGGCCCGGAATCAAAGGAGATTGATCGTGACCAAGTTCTCGTGGCGGAAGGCGACCCTCGTGGCGGCCGTTGTACCCATGCTGGCCCTGAGCGCGTGTTCGAGCACCGGCGGCAAGCCCGCAGACTCAGGCAATGCGGCTGGCGGAGGCCAGGCAGCCAGCACCTCCCGCATCAAGGTCGCCCTTATCACGCACGCCGCAGCCGGTGACACGTTCTGGGATATTGTTCGCAAGGGCGCCGAGGAGGCATCGGCGAAGGACAATGTTGAGCTCCTCTATACGTCTGATCCCGAAGCCGGGCGCCAGGCCCAGCTCATTCAGCAGGCCATTGACCAGAAGGTCGACGGCATCGCGGTCACGCTCGCCAAGCCCGAAGCCCTCAAAGACGTCCTGAAGAAGGCCTCCGACGCCGGCATCCCGATTGTGAGCCTCAACGCCGGTGAATCGGTCTCCTCCCAGCTCGGAGCATTCACCCACTTCGGTTCCAACGAGCAGCTCGCCGGTCAAGCCGTGGGCACCAAGCTGGCCGCGGACGGCTACAAGCACCCGGTCTGCGTGATTCAGGAACAGGGCCACGTGGGACTTGAAGCACGGTGCGCGGGCGTCAAGGCGAAGGTTCCCGGAACGGAGATCCTTTACGTCGACGGCAAGGATATGACCTCCGTTCAGTCCACCGCGACTGCCAAGCTTCAGGCTTCCAAGGACGCCGACGTCATCATCGGCCTCGGCGCCCCCATCACCCTGACCCTCCTCAAGTCGGTCACTGACGCCGGCAGCTCTGCCAAGGTTGCCAGTTTCGACCTCAACGCGGAGCTCGCCCAGAAGATCGTGGATGGTGCAGTTCTGTTCACCGTGGACCAGCAGCCGTGGCTGCAGGGCTACGGAGCCGTTGACGCCATCTGGCAGAACAAGCGGGGCGGCTTCAAGATCGGCGGCGGCCAGCCTGTGCTGACAGGCCCGGCGGTCATCGACAAATCCAATGCGGCCGATGTCCTGACCTTCGCCCAGCAGGGCGTCCGCTAACAGCCCGCTGGCCGGGCCGGTTCGCGCCGGCCCGGCGGCAAGGAGACTTATCATGACCATCACCCAGACCAAGACAAAGTCGCCGGCGCCCGATGAGCGCGTCGCCAAGCGCAGTCCGTTCCAGAAACTGCTCGGACGTCCCGAGGTCGGTGCTCTGGTGGGCGCGATCGTCCTCTTCATCTTCTTCGCGTTGGTGTCCCCGACCTTTACCCAGCCCGGTGCCCTGGCGACCATCCTGTACGGGTCCTCCACGATCGGGATCATGGCGGTGGGGGTGTCCTTGCTGATGATCGGCGGGGAGTTCGACCTCTCCACCGGCGTCGCCGTGATCACCTCGGCGCTGACGGCGTCGCTGTTCAGCTGGTACTTCACCACGAACGTCTGGGTCGGCGTCGGGCTGGCCCTGGTGGTCTCCCTGTCCGTCGGGTTCATCAACGGCTGGATTCTGATCAAGACCAAGCTGCCGTCCTTCATCGTCACCCTGGCGACGTTCCTGATGCTGACCGGCCTGAACCTGGGCCTGACCCGGCTGATCGGCGGCTCGGTGTCTTCGCCCTCGATCTCGACCATGGACGGTTTCGCATCGGCCCGGGCGGTGTTCGCCTCCTCGGTGAGCGTCGGCGGCGTCGACATCAAGATCACCGTGTTCTACTGGTTCGCGCTCGTCGCGGTCGCGACCTGGGTGCTGATGCGGACCCGGGTGGGGAACTGGATCTTCGCCGTGGGCGGGGACGCGAACGCGGCCCGCGCCGTGGGCGTGCCGGTCAAGGCCACCAAGATCGGTTTGTTCATGGCCGTGGGGTTCTGCGCCTGGATTCTGGGCATGCACAACCTCTTCGCCTTCGACACCGTGCAGTCCGGTGAGGGCGTGGGCAACGAGTTCCTCTACATCATCGCCGCGGTGATCGGCGGCTGCCTGCTCACCGGCGGGTACGGCTCGGCGATCGGCGGCGCGATCGGCGCGTTCATCTTCGGCATGGCCAACAAGGGCATCGTCTACGCGCAGTGGAACCCGGACTGGTTCAAGTTCTTCCTTGGCCTGATGCTGCTGCTGGCCACCATCGTCAACCTCATCGTCAAGCGCCGCGCGGAACTGAAGTAGAAGGGCCCCGGAACCATGAATGCCAAAGAGATCGACCAGCAGACCCTGCTGCAGAACGAAAACGATCCCCTCACCCACACCCCGGTGCACCTGCTCTCCCTCGACGGGGTCGGGAAGCACTACGGGAACATCATCGCCCTCTCCGGGGTGACCATGGCGGTGGACAACGGCCGCGTCACCTGCGTGCTGGGCGACAACGGTGCGGGCAAGTCCACGCTGATCAAGATCATCGCCGGCCTGCACCAGCACGACGCCGGGGTCCTGAAGATCATGGGGGAGGAGCGGAAGTTCAGCTCTCCCCGGGACGCCCTCGATGTCGGCATCGCCACGGTCTACCAGGACCTCGCCGTGGTGCCGCTGATGCCGATCTGGCGGAACTTCTTCCTCGGCTCGGAACTGACCAGCGGGTTTGGTCCGTTCAAGAGCATGGACGTCGAGAAGATGAAGGACATCACGCTCAAGGAACTCGCCGCGATGGGCATCGACCTGCGCGATGTGGAGCAGCCCATCGGCCAGCTCTCCGGCGGTGAACGCCAGTGTGTCGCGATCGCCCGGGCCGTGTACTTCGGCGCGAAGGTCCTGATCCTGGACGAGCCCACTGCGGCACTGGGCGTGAAGCAGTCCGGCGTGGTGCTCCGCTACATCCTGCAGGCCCGCGACCGCGGCCTCGGGGTCATCTTCATCACCCACAACCCGCACCACGCCTTCCCTGTCGGGGACCGGTTCCTGCTGCTCAAACGGGGCAAATCGATCGGCTATTACGACAAGAAGGACATCACCTTGGACGAGCTCACCGCCCAGATGGCCGGCGGCGCAGAACTCGCCGAACTCGCCCACGAACTCGAACAACTCGGCGGCCACAGCGACGTCGTCAAGGAAGTCCAGGGCGAAGTCGCCGACGTGTCCCAAACCACCGGCAAGACCTACGGGTAACGGCCGCCCCAACTCCTGAAAGGACAAGCCTTTGGCTTACCTCAACCGCAACGCCTCCGACGCCGTACTGCCCGTGCGGATCGGACTGATCGGCTCGGGCTGGATGGGCGCCTTCCACGCCGAGAGCATTGCCCGCCGGGTCCCCGGCGCCGTCCTTGCCGCCATCGCGGATCCGAACCTGGAATCCGCCGGGGCGCTGGCTGGCGCCCTGGGCACCACGAAGGTGACCGCCGACGCTGCCGATCTCCTGGCCGACCCGGCGATTGACGCCGTCGTCATCGCCAGCCCCGCGCGTTTCCATTCCGCCCTGATCGGCCAGGCCGCAGCGGCCGGAAAACACGTCTTCTGCGAGAAGCCCGCCGGTCAGGGGCTCGAGGAGCTCGACGCGGCCCTTGACGCCGTCGACGCCGCCGGGGTGCACTTCCAGATCGGCTTCAATCGCAGGTACGCCGCAGACTTCCAAGCGGCCAAGAAGGACCTCGCCGCCGGAATCGTGGGGCAGCCGCAACTGCTTCGTTCGCTGACCCGGGACCCGGGCACGGGGAGCATCGGCCACGCCGCAAGGATCCCCGCGTGGACCATCTTCCTCGAAACCCTGATCCACGACTTCGACACCCTGAACTGGTTCAACGAAGGCGCCGAACCTGTGGAGGTCTATGCGGTTGCCGACGCGCTTGTGGAGCCGGGACTGCGGGACCAGGGGTTCCTGGACACCGCCGTCGTGACCATCCGCTACAGCAACGGCGCGATCGCCGTCGCCGAGGCGAACTTCAGCGCACTGTACGGTTACGACATCCGCGGCGAGGTTTTCGGCTCCAAGGGCATGGTCCAGGCCGGCCGCGCCACCGAAACCGCCGCCCGCCGGTTCACCGCCGAGGGGATGTCCGCCGACACCCCACGGCTGAACGTCGAGCTCTTCCGGCAGGCCTATACAGACGAGCTGGCGGACTTCGCCGACGCCGTGCGCGCCCGGCGTGACGGTTCCGCTCCGGAGTCGAAGCCCTTCACTCTCACTCCGGGAGCCAGCGACGCCCGGCGCGCACTGGCCGTGGCGCTGGCCTGCATAGAGTCCGTCAAGCGGGGGACCCCGGCAACGGTCAACACAGTGGCCGTCAACGAGAACGTGGTCCTCTGATGCGGCTCGCCGTGTGCGCTGAGATGGTCTTTACGGACTTGCCGTTCACGGAGCGGGTGCGCCGGCTCCACGAGGCCGGCTTCGACGTCGAACTCTGGGACTCGCGGCCCAAGGACATCGGCGCGCTCAAGGCCACCGGGGCGGTGTTCTCCTCCATGACCGGATACAGCTCCGGCAGCCTCGTGGATCCGGACACGGCGGACGAGGTGGTGCGGACCGCCGAGTCCCTGATCCCCACCGCCCTGGAACTTGGCGTCAGCCGGCTGGTGGTTCACCCGGCGGAACTCGTCGACGGCCACGCGGCCCGGCCTGTCTACCGCTCTAGCGGACACATGTGGGCCACCGGCGCCCGGACCCTGGAACGGCTCGGGAAGCTCGGTGAGCAGTACAGGGTGACGTTCTGCCTCGAGAACCTCAACACCATCCGGGACCACCCCGGCATCCCGCTGGCACGGGCCAAGGACACCCTGGCGCTCGTGCAGGCTGCCGGGCACCCGAACGCCAGGCTCATGCTGGATCTCTATCACGCCCAAATGGGGGAGGGGAACCTGGTCGAGCTCGTCCGGACCGCCCTGCCATACCTCGGCGAAATCCAGGTGGCAGACGTTCCCGGCCGTTGCGAACCCGGAACCGGGGAAATCAACTACGCGGCCGTCGCCAGGGCGCTCGCGGACGCAGGCTACGAAGGAACCGTGGGCATGGAAGCGTGGGCCAGTGGCGACAGTTATGCGGCCCTGGAGGCCTTCCGTGCGGCGTTCACCGTGCCCGCACCAAACATGAGAGTAGAAGTATGAAAGACGTAATCCTTGGACTCGCCGGCGTTGGGCGGATCGGGGTCATGCACGCCAACAACATCGCCGCCCTCAACGAGGTCCTGAACCCACAAGGGATCCGTGTCCGCCTCCGCCTCACCGACGTCGCCGAAGAGCACGCCCGGACGGTGGCACGCGGTCTCGGTGCCGAATTCCTGCCCTCGGTCCAGGCGCTGCTGGCCTCGGGGCTGGACGGCCTGGTCATCGCCACCGGAACCGGAACCCACCCCGAGCTCATCAAGGCCGGCGTGGACGCCGGGATCCCGGTGTTTTGCGAAAAGCCCGTGGCCCTGAACGTGGCCGACGCCCTGCCGGTGCTCGACTACATCCGGGACCGGAACGGCGTGGTGCAGATCGGGCATCAGCGCCGGTTCGACGCCGGCTACCTGGAAGCCCGCCGCGCTTACCAGGCCGGCGAGCTGGGCTGGATCCATTCCCTGCGTGCCGTCACCTGCGACATGACGCCGCCCCCGGTCGAGTTCCTGGCCAGCTCCGGCGGGCTCTTCCGTGACTGCTCGGTCCACGATTTCGACATCCTGCGCTGGCTCACAGGCCGCGAAATCGTCGAGGTCTACGCCAAGGGCTCCAACAACGGGGATCCGGCCATCGGTGCGGCCGGCGATGTGGACACGGCCCTCGCGCTGGTGACGTTCGACGACGGCACCGTGGGAACGGTTTCGGCGACCCGCTACAACGGGGCGGGCCATGATGTCCGGCTGGAAATCCAGGGCTCCCGCGGCTCGCTGATGGTGGGCCTGGACGACAAGACGGCACTGGCCTCCGCCGAAGCGGGGATCGCTTTCCCCGCGGGGAAGCCACATCTGACGTTTGCCGAGCGGTTCGAGACGGCGTACCGCTCCGAAATGGAGGCGTTCGTCGAACTGATCCTTGGCCGCCGGGAGAATCCATGCACTCCGGAAGACGCCGTCGCGGCCTCCCGGGTTGCCGATGCCGCCCAGGAATCGCTGGCCACCGGTGCCCCGGTCAAGGTGACGGTGAGCGTCGGCAGCTGATTACGGACCGGGGCGTCCGGCTCAGGGCCGGGTGCGGCACGCCTCGACGAAGGCCCGGAACGGCGCGAGCCGCTCCCCGGCCGGGAGCTCCAGGGCCTCGGGGTGCCACTGGACCGAGGCCACCCAGCGCTCCGGATCCTCCAGCGCCTCGACGGTCCCGTCCTCCGCCACGGCCGTCACCTGCAACCCTTCGGCCACCCGGGCCACGGCCTGATGGTGGCCGGAGGCGATCTTCACGTTCACGGCACCGGAACCGCCGCCGTAGAGCGCGGCCACCCTGGAGCCGGCCCGCACCGCCACCTCATGCCAGGCCCACGGGCCGGCCCCGTGCACCGGCGCGGGCTCGCGGTGCGCCACCGTCCCCGGCGCCATGTCCTGGATGAGCGTCCCGCCGTAAAGCACATTGAGCAGCTGATGCCCGCGGCAGATGCCGAACACAGGCAGCCCGGCGTCGATCGCAAGACGCGCCACGGCGAGATCCAGCGCGTCCTGGGCAGGGCTGACGTCGTAGCAGACGTCACCGCGCAGCTCGCCGTAGAGGGCGGGGTCGAGGTCGCCGCCGCCGGGAAGGACGACGCCGTCAAGGCAGGCCATCGCCGCGGCGAGGCCGCCGTCGTCGGGCCCCAAAGCGTTGAGCAGCACCGGTTCGCCGCCGCCCTCGCGCAGCAGCCCCACGATGTACTCGAACAATGCGTTGGCTTCCGCCACGCGCCGGTCGGGATCGGAGGAACTGCTGAGGCGGACGGGAACGCCGATGCGCGGCCGGCCGCGAAGGGGGTTGCGGGAAGTCTGCATGCCTCATTCTGCAACACGATCGCGGACTAGGATTACTAGATGAATCCCCGCTATCTCGTGTCCCGCAGCCGGTACATCGCCGCCGCCCCCGAAGCCATCTTCGAGGTGCTCGCCACGCCTGCCCTGCACAGCGTGATCGACGGCTCGGACACGGTCAAGGGCGCCCAGCCGCGCGGGCCAGGACGGCTGTACCTCGGCGCCAGGTTCGGCATGCAAATGCGCATGCGGGTGAACTACAAGATCCTGAACAGGGTCTGCGAGTTCGAGGAAGGCCACCGGATCGCGTGGCGGCACTTCTACGGCCACGTGTGGCGCTACCTGCTGGATCCGGCCACGGGCCCGGACGGTACCCCCGGCACGCTGGTGACCGAGCAATGGGACGCGCGGCGGGTCCGTGGAAAGAGCTTTCTCCGGCTGGCCGGCTACCTGCGCCGCCATCCGGTCAATTTGGAACAGACGCTTGCCAAGCTCGACGCCTACATGGCTGCGCACCCGGACATGGGTAATGTGGATGGCAGCACGAAACGAGACTGAAGGTGGGAACTGGGATGGGCCGCAGGACACTGGTCGACGATCTCGTCGACGGCCTGCTGACCGAAATCCTTGACGGAAAGCTCCTGCCCCACAACCCGATTCCGCCCGAGGCCGACATCGCCAAGGCCTACGGCGTTAGCCGGCTCACCGTGCGTGAGGCCCTCAAAGCCCTCCGGGCGCAAAACATCCTCTATGTGAAGGCCGGCCGGGGAACCTTCGTCAATCCCACGGACAACTGGACCGGTCTGGACGCGATCTTCAAGGCAGCCTCCCATGGCAATGCGGCCGACCAGGTCTCGGTGGGGCTGATTGAGATGCGCCGCATGGTGGAGACCGGGGCCGCGGCGCTCGCCGCCAAACGCTATACCCCGGAGCAGGCCGAGCGCATGCGCGAGTGCATCGCGGACATGAAGCGCTTCCACGACTCCGGCGACCTGGACCGCTTCGTGGAGGCGGACATTGGTTTCCACGACGCCGTCCTGAAGGCGTCCGGCAACCCCTTTGTCCGGGCCCTGTTCGCCCAGCTGGGCCAGCTGCTGTACGTGACCCGGCGCGAAACGTCGGCCGTCGAGGTGATCCAGCAGCACGCCATCGATTACCACCAGCGGGTCCTGGACAGCATTTTGAGCGGCGACGCCGAGCGCTCGCGGCAGGCGATGGATGAGCACATGGACCAGACCAATGCGGACTACGAGCGCTACGTCCGGGGCGCCAAGTCCTGACGTCCGCCTCCGGACTCTTGACGTAATCCGAATCACATTCTAAGATTTTGGCTAGTTCCTGAATCAGATGTCTGACATCTGACTCAACAAGTATCCTGCAGCACGCACTTCCAGGCGGGCAGGATGACCACCCCAATCCACCGCTTTCCTCACCCGGCACAGCAGCAGGGCAGGAAAACACTTAAGAAGGTCGATGATGACTTCATTAACCCCCAAGTCCTTCGGACTCGGCGAACTGGGCGACCGCACGCTCCGCAAGGTCCGCCGCCGCGTCATGCCCCTGATTGTCCTGCTCTACTTCGTTGCCTACCTGGACCGCAACAACGTCGGATTCGCCAAACTCACCATGAGCGAGGACATCGGCCTGAACTCCGCTGCCTACGGTCTGGGCGCCGGCATCTTCTTCCTTGGCTACGCCCTCCTGGAGGTTCCCAGCAACGCCGGCATGTACCGGTTCGGAGCCCGGAAATGGCTGGCCCGCATCCTGATCACGTGGGGCATCTTCGCCACCGCCATGTGCCTGGTGAACGGTGAAACCACGTATTACATCGTCCGGTTCCTGCTCGGTGCCGCCGAGGCCGGGTTCTTCCCGGCGATCCTGTTCTACCTGACGCTGTGGTTCCCTGCCGCGCAGCGCGTCACCGTGCTGGGCATCTTCATCCTTGCCCAGCCCGTATCCAACGCGCTCGGCGCCCCGGTGTCCGGGCTCCTGCTGCAGATGGACGGCGTCATGGGCCTCCAGGGCTGGCAGTGGCTCTACATCATCGAAGGCATCCCGGCGATCGCCCTCGGCCTGCTGACACCCATCCTCATGACGGACCGTCCGCGGGACGCCAAATGGCTCGAAGCCGACGAGCGCAACTGGCTCACCGCCACCAT
Organism: Arthrobacter sp. 05T410; assembly: GCF_056396505.1. NCBI lineage: Bacteria > Bacillati > Actinomycetota > Actinomycetes > Micrococcales > Micrococcaceae > Arthrobacter > Arthrobacter sp. 05T410. The sequence goes on from NZ_JBFTLP010000008.1 coordinate 82,447, forward strand.
GGACGCCGAACTGGCCGCCAAGTCCCAGTCGGGCAAGCACAACTTCATGGCAGGGCTCAAGGACAAGCGCACCCTGGTCTACTCCGCCCTGTACTTCGGCCTGGTGTGCGGGATTTACGGCCTGGGCCTGTGGATGCCCACCATCGTCGCGGCCCTGGGCAAGTTCTCCACGGCAGAGGTCGGCTTCATCGTCTTCATCCCCTATGCCGTGGCCGCAGTATTCGTCTACTTCTGGAGCAAGCGCGCGGACCGGACCGGCAAGCGTGCCTGGCACGCCTCGGTCAGCATGGTGCTTGCGGGCGTCGGGCTCGTGGCCGCCGGCTACCTGCTGCCGGTGAACCCATTCCTCGCGATGGTCGGTCTGACGCTCTCCGCCATGGGGATCTACGGGGCGATCGCCCCCTTCCTCTCGATGCCCTCCGCGGCACTGACCGGTGCGGCTGCCGCTTCCGGGCTGGCCCTGGTGAACTCCCTCGGAAACCTCGGCGGCTTCATCTCCCCGTACGCGGTCGGCCTCCTCAAGGACGCCACCGGAAGCAACCAGAGCGGGCTCCTGTTCCTGTCCCTGTGCCTGTGCATCACGGCCGTGGCCACCTACCTGTACGCCCGCCGGCGCCCCGAAGGCGACGCCAGCCTTGACCCCGCGGTCGCAGCGGCTGCCGCCGTCGACCCGGCCAAAGTATCCTGATCCGAAACCCCCGAAGGAATCTTCGTCATGACATCAAATACCCCGTTCCCCACTGAACGCACCGTGGTCCTGACCGGAGCCGCGTCAGCCCGCGGCATCGGCCGTGCCGCCGCCGACCGCCTGGCCAGCGAGGGCTGGTCCATCGCAATCCTGGACATCAATGCCGAGGACGCCAGCGCCGCTGCCGCCGAAATCGGTTCCAACCGTGCGGTCAAGGCCATCGGCGTCGGTGCGGACGTCTCCGACGCCGCGTCGGTTGACCGGGCCATCACCGAGATCGAGGGCTCGCTGCCCCCGATCGTCGCGCTGGCCAACCTGGCCGGCATCAGTTCCCCGACGCCGTTCATGGACACCACGGTCGAGGAATGGGACAAGGTCTTCGCCATCAACATGCGCGGATCCTTCATCGTTTCCCAGCGCGTGCTCAAAGGCATGATCGAGCGCAAGCTCGGCCGGATCGTGAGCATCTCCTCGATTTCGGCACAGCGGGGCGGCGGCACCTACTCAAAGGTCGCCTACAGCGCCTCCAAGGCCGGGATCATCGGATTCACCCGCGCACTGGCCCGCGAGGTGGGCGAGTTCGGGGTCACGGTCAACGCCATCGCCCCCGGCCCCATCGACACCGACATCATGGGCGGCACCCTGAGCGAGGAACGCAAGGCGCAGATGTCGGAGGGCATCATGATGGGTCGGGTCGGCAGCCGCGAGGAAGTGGCGGCCCTGATCGCCTTCCTGCTCGGCCCGGACGCCGGTTACATCACCGCGGCCACCTATGACATCAACGGCGGCCTCCAGGTCTCCTAATCCGCACGCACCCCCGTTGCGCTATCACTTTTGGGCCTTAAGATCCCGGAATGGCCACCAAGAGTGATAGCGCAACGGGGGAGCTTGGCCACGGTCTAGGCTGGCTCCATGAACGCCGCCCGCAGCCTTCACCCCAGCCCCCGCACGTTGGAGGTCGAGAGCCTTGCCGGTTTCGACCGGCTGGTCGCGGCGGGGGCGCGCAGCATGCACGGCTGGCATGTCCAGTCGCTGGACCTGCGGGGCCGCCGGGCCCAGCTGGAGGCGCTTGAGGCCCAGGGCGCGGTCTTCCTGGGCTGCAGGTTCGACGACGGTGTGGAGGACTTGCTGCGCGGCCGGGGCGCCCTCATCTTTCCCCGGCTCACGGCCGTGCCGTTCAACCCCTACCGCGGGCAGCTGTACACGCCGCAGGAACTCTATTCCGGGATCGCCACCTCACCCTACGAGGACACGCTCGACGCTCGGGTGTACCAGTGGAGCATCCGGCCGGGCCAGCGACGCCGGCTGGATGCGACACTGGCCGCCGCCCTGCATGACCACTCGATCGGCGTGGCCCTCGACGAACTGGCCGGCACCTATCTCCGCGCTGGCCGCACGATGGTGGGGGTCATGGGCGGACACGTTGCCCGCCGCGGCACCGCCGTCTTTGAAGGAGCCGCGCTGCTGGGCCGGCTGCTGGCCCGCAGCGGCCGGGTGGTAGCCACGGGCGGCGGCCCCGGGGCCATGGAGGCCGCGAATTTTGGCGCCTTCCTCAGCGAGGCCCCCGAACCGGACTTCCGGCGGGCCCTGGCCGACCTCTCGGCGGTGCCGTCCTTCCGCCCCTCGGTGGCCGCCTGGGCGCGGACGGCCGCGGCGGTCGCCCAACGCCACCCGGAGGGTGTGCCGTCGCTGGGGATTCCCACATGGTTTTACGGCCATGAACCACCGAACTTCTTCGCCACGCATGTGGCCAAATACTTCGCGAATGCCATCCGGGAAGCCATCCTGCTTGAACTGTGCAACGGCGGCATTGTCTTTTTGCCGGGTTCGGGCGGCACGGTCCAGGAGATCTTCCAGGACGCCTGCGAGAACTACTACGCCGCTCCGGAAACCGTCACTCCCATGGTCCTGGTGGGGCACGAACACTGGCTGCGGCGATTCCCGGCCTGGCCCCTCTTACAGAGCCTGGCGTCAGGGCGCCGGATGGAGGGAAGGATCTTCCTGGTCGATACGGTCGAAGAAGCCCTTGAGGCGCTGGAGCGCTAGGGGGTCAGAGATCCTTGCGGCACTGGGCGTGGCCGAGCTCGTAGAGTCCGTTCAGGTCGCCGGCGGCAAGCCCGTCCGGGGCTCCGATCTCGGGGTACATCAGCTGGGCCGGGTCATCGACATGCTCCAGGCCCATCACATGGCCGAGCTCGTGCAGGATCACGGCCGTGGCATAGGCCGCTCCCTCGGAGCGGTCCAGGTCTTCCGCGATTTGCGGGGCATCCAGCTCCAGGCTGCCGGTGACGAAGCTCTTGGGGCCGTCGCCGAAACTGAAGTGTGTGCTTCCGCCTGTGCCGATCACCGGGCCTTTGAGCTGCGGCGCCTGCTCCGGGGTGGTCCAGGCGATCAGCAGCGGCGCCCACCGGTCCCCGTAGAGATTCTTTTGGTAGGGCGCACGTGTGGACGAGGGGGCCTCGGACGTGGGGCCGTCATTGATGAAGGTGATTCCGGTGGCCTCCGAGATCGTCCTGATCGAGTCGTCCACGAGCCGCTCGGCACCCGGCGGGGCCAGGGTGGCATTGATGACGTAGTGCAGCGGGCGGCACGGCGAGTAACCCACCGGAGTGCCGTCGTCATTCGTTGCGAGGAACTTGTACGAGGTGCTGGCGGCCTCCGGTTTCCGGGCCGCGCCGAGGGGGTGGTCCTGCTCCTCGAGCCCGGGCGGGGGAGTGTCCGTCCGGTCTTCGCCGGCCGGCACGGCAGGCTGGCCGGATTTCTGGCCAGCCTGGGGCTGTGCCTGCAGGTCACTGCCTGCTTTGTTTTCTGCACTGTGCCCTGCGTTGTTCCCCGTTCCTCGGGAGACCTCGAAGAGGCCCGTGAACCTCGGATCGCCGTAGACGAGTCCGGCGGTGAGGAAGGCGCCGGCGGCGATCACCGCGGCGGCGGCGAGGTTCCTGATGATCCGCAGAGCGGTGGCTGGCCGGCTGTGCCGAGGTCCGCGGTCCCGAAATTCAGGGCCGTCCACTAGCCAACCACGGCGCCGAAGGCCATGCCCAGCAGGTACGTCACGCCCGCGGCACCCATGCCGATGGCCAGCTGGCGCAGGCCGCGGGTGGCGGGCGAGGTACCGGAGAGCAGGCCCACGACGCCGCCGGTAAGCAGCAGCGCCAAGCCGACGAGGGACGCGGAAACCACCAGTGCGGCGAGTCCTGTCATGCCCAGCAGGAAGGGAATGATGGGCACGATCGCGCCGGAGGCGAAGAAGCAGAAGCTCGACGCCGCCGCGCCCCAGGCGGTGCCGACCGCCTCGTGCTGGTCCTCGCTTTCGGGCAGTTCCGGACGCAGGGACAGGCTGGGATCGCAGTCGCAGTCCAGCAGGCCCATCCGCTCCGCGACGCGGTGCTCGGCGGCCTCCCGGGACATGCCGCGGGCCAGGTAGACGAGCAGGAGTTCGTTGTGCTCGATATCGAGCAGCGGCGCCGCCGCCAACGTGATCTGGGTGGGTCGGGTCGCGGCGAGGAGCTCCCGCTGCGACCGCACGGAAATGAACTCGCCGGCCCCCATGGACAGTGCGCCGGCCAACAGCCCGGCGACGCCGCTGAGGAGTACCACCTGGCTGCCCACGCCCGAGGCCGCCATGCCCATGACGAGGGACAGGTTGCTGACCAGCCCGTCGTTGGCGCCGAAGACGGCGGCGCGGAACGTTCCGGCCAGCCGGTTGCGGCCCCGGGTGGCCAGCCCGCGGACCACTTCTTCGTGGATCTGCTCGTCGGCGACCATGGCCGGGGTGGCGAACGATTCGGTGGCGTACGGGGAGCGGCTCTCCGCCCGCTGGGCCAGGGCCAGGACGAAGACCGAGCCGAAGTGCCTGGCCAGGAATCCCAGGAACCGGCTCCGGAGGGAGGCATGCCGGTCCTTGCCGGCGTGATCGCCCAGCAACTGGAGCCAGTGCGCTTCATGGCGTCCCTCGGCCTCGGCCAGCGCCAGCAGGATGGCGCGTTCCTCCCCGGCGCGGTTCTGCGCCAGGTCCCGGTAGACGGCCGCCTCGGCACGTTCATCGGCGAGATACTGTCGCCAGCGCTTGATGTCCGCTGCGCTGGGCGCTGCGCTCGCGTCTGTTGCGGGCGAGGGGCTCGGTGCGCTGACGGGAGCGGCAGTGGAGGGAGCCGCCCCGGGGCCAGCAGAGGCGTGCGGCGAGGCGGGGCGCGGGTCCGTATCGCGGACCGAAGAGGGCTGTGTCGGGTGGTGCTGCGAAGAATCGTTGCGGTCCGATTCGGTGTGCTGAGACACGAAAAACTCCTGGGTTTGGTCGGGCATGGTCCGGCCCCATTGCGACTCCAGACTACCCCGTATTTCCGCGCTTTTCCGGCTGGCAATCCTCAGTGGAAAGTTTAGGGAGGCCGTAACTGCCCTGCTCCGGCGGGCCCGCCCGCAGCCGCTTTCCGGCAGCAATTGTGAGCCCTTGACCGCCCGGGTCCGCGGTGTTCGAATGAAACCCAGGGCGGGCTCCCCGGGGCCTTGCCGCCACCGAAGCCGCATGGAGGTTGCATCATGGATAGCACCGCATCACATCCCATCCAGCCGGCCCGGGAGTCACTCGAGTCCGATCCCGCCTACGACTACGCCGAGGACGCGCCCGTCAGTGATGCCGCGGAGACCGAGGACGAGGAGCTTCTCGAAGAGGCCGACCGGCTCGTTCCCCTGGACGCGGAAGACTTCCTGGGCGACGAGAAGCCGGTGGTGCCCGTGGAAGGTGAAGAATTCCTTGCGCCGGAGGAAAATGAGTGATCCTCGCGCGGCCCGTTAAGTTGCCTAAAGGCCGACGGCGGCGCCCCCGAAAGGGGAGCGCCGCCGTCGACCTTTAACTTGCGGTCAAGACCCAGCCGGGCCTGGGCCCTAGTGCGTGAGGGCCGGGGCCTTTTCTTCCTCGGCCGCGCTGCCGGCGACACGCCGGCGCCAGTTCTGCATGACCGCGGGATCCGTCGGCTTGGTCAGCAGCGACACCGCGATGTAGACGACCGCGGAAGCCGCCAGGCCGTAGTAGATCGGCTCGTTGGCGTAGATGCCGTCCAGCGGAACCTCGGCGTTGATTTCCAGGATGATCATGGTGCCGAGCGTGATGACCGAGCCCACCGCCATGGACGCCGCGGCGGCGACGCCGGTGCCGCGCTTCCAGACCAGGCCGCCAAGGATGGCCACGAGCAGGCCGCCAACCAGGATGTCGTACGCAATGGTCAGGGCCGCGACAACGTCCTTGGTGACGATGGCGATCACGATTGCCACGATGCCCAGGCCCAGGACCCACATGCGGTTGGCCTTGACGTCGTGTTCCGGGTTGTCTGTGTCATCGGTGTTGACCGTCTTGCCGAACCAGCCGGCAACGAACGGCAGCACATCGGCGCGGGCCACGGTGGCGGCCGCGATCAGGGCGCCGGAGGCGGTGGACATCATGGCGGCGACGGCGGCGGCCAGCACGAGGCCGCCGATGCCGATGGGCAGCAGGTGGGTGGCGACCTCTGCGTAGACGACGTCCTTGCCCAGGGCCTTGACGTCGATCTGCGGCAGGGCCACCCGGGCGCCGAGGCCGATCAGGGCGCCGGCTGCGCCGTAGAGGATGCAGTAGATGCCGGCCGTGGCGCCGCCCCAGCGGGCAACTTCAGGCGTCTTGGCGGTGAACACGCGCTGCCAGATGTCCTGGCCGATCAGCAGGCCGAGGGTGTAGACCACAAAGTACGTGATGATCGTCTGGGCGCCGATGCCGTCGATCTGGAAGAAGGTGGCGTCCACCCGGCTGCGGATCCCGTCGAGGCCGCCGGCGGCGTTGAGCGTGAACGGCAGCATCAGGAAGAAAATGCCGACCGTCTTGATGACGAACTGGACCTGGTCGGCCAGCGTGATGGACCACATGCCGCCGATGGTCGAGTACACCAGCACGATTGCCCCGCCGACGGCGATCGCGAGGGCGCGGTCCCAGCCGAAGAGCACCACGAAGATGGTGGCGTAGGCGCCCGTGGAGGTGGCGCAGAGCATCAGCGTGTAGGCAAGCATGACGATGCCCGAGGTCTGCGTGGCGTTGCTGCCGTAGCGCAGGGTCAGCATCTGGGAGACGGTATAGATCTTCAGCTTCTGGATGGTGCTGGCGAAGAGCAGGCTCAGCAGCAGGACGCCGGCGCCGATTGCGACGACGAGCCACATGCCGGAGATGCCGAACTTGTAGCCCAGGCCCACGCCGCCGACGGTCGAGGCGCCGCCCAGGACCACGGCGGCCATGGTGCCGGTGTAGAGGAACGGACCGAGGCGGCGGCCGGCCACGAGGAAGTCGCTATTGTTCTTGGTGCGGGACTTGCCCCACCATCCGAACGCCAGCATGGCGGCCAGGTACACCACCACGATTGCGATGTTGACGAAAGTTGCGTCCATATAAAGGCTCCTTGGAGCTGGTTGACAGCGGATGCGGGCCTGCCGGGCCTCAACAGGGTGGTCGGCAAGGCTGCCGCTGCATGACGTGGGTAGAGGAGGATTTCCGTCGGAACCTCCGGTTTTGCCTTATAGGCAACACATGTTGCCCAGAAGAGTATGCTGTGACTCCGGTAACAGTCAAGACGCCGGGCGTGGTGCCGCCGCCTCCGCGTCACGAAGGCCCGCTCCCGCTAGGATTGCTCCAATGATGGGGCCAAGCGGCCGGCCGTGAAAGGTTCCTAAATGAAGGCACTACCAGTTGAACCGAGCAATGTTCCCGTTGCCATCGGTTCGCGGATCCGCGCCGCCAGGCAGTCCCAGCGGCTCACCATTGAACAGGTCGCAGACGCCACCGGGCTCACCAAGGGATTCCTGAGCCGGGTCGAGCGGGACCTGACCTCGCCCTCGGTTGCCTCCCTGGTAACGCTGTGCCAGGTTTTGTCGATCTCTATCGGCGACCTCTTCGCCGCCCCCGAAACGCACCTCACGAAGCAGAATGAGGGCCCTCGAATCTCCCTCGGCGGCGAGGGGATCGTCGAGCGGCTGCTGACCGCGCGCTCCGAGCGCCGCGTCCAGATCATCCAGGCCGTGATCGAGCCGCGCGGGCGCGGCGAGTCCGAACTCTATGCCGTGGACTGCGACGTCGACGTCCTGCATGTGGTCAAGGGCAGCATCCGCCTGATCCTCACGAATGAGGAATTCGAGCTCAGCACCGGAGACACCGTAACGTTCCCCGGCCGGGAACCCCACACCTGGGTCAATCCCACGGACGACGCCGTCGAGGTGCTGTGGGTGCTCGTACCCGCCGCCAGCCGCTGAGGGCATGAAAGCATCCGTAACCACCGCAAAAGTATCCGCACGGCGCACGCCGGAGATACACAGGACGAGCGGAAGCCGCTCGCGTCATCAACTGGGGGATCCATGAACCGCAACAACGTCTTTCTGTCCCTGGCCGTGGCCGCCGCGCTCGCGGCCGCCCTTGGCCTGAGCTCGTGCGCCGCCGCGGGCCAGCGGGCCGGCGAAACGGCAAGCGGTCCCGCCAGTGAAACCGCGGCCCCGGCGCAGCAGGAATCCGGTGCGGCTGCCCCGACCGCCTCCTCCGCCGCTTCGGCCCTGCCCTCGGCTGCCCCGAGCGCCTCCGCTACCCCCGTCCCGGCCGCGCCCACAGCCACGGCCAGCGCGGTGGCCGGCGTGAAAACCTTCACCTTCCCGGACGGGCACCTCTCCTTCTCCTATCCGAGCGGCTGGTCCGTCCGGTTGGTGGGCTCGCCCGGGAACGCGGCCAAGCTGCGGGACGTGCAGGCGGTCATCGCCGACGCCACCGGCAACGAACTGGCTTCCGTCACCAGCAGCACCAGCGCCAGCAACGCTTCCGGCCCTGTGGCCCGCACCGTGCTGGACACCGCCCCGGTGCCGGGGCTGAAAGATGTGGACGGCGAGCAGCTGGCCTTCGGCTTCGCGTTCGATTCCCTCGCCGACCAGTCCGATTTCCACATGAGCGTCCGCAAGCAACGCGACTTCGCGCCCGCGGTCTCTGACTCCGGCTCCGCCTACGTCAGCTTCGCCAACGGCGGGGCGGAGGCCAAGGTGCTCTTCGGCAGCCCGGCGTTTGCCTCCGTCGACGCCGCCAAGGCCTGGATGACCACGGAGCAGTACAGCCAGCTCAAGCGCCTGCTGCTCACCCTCAAGTACAGCTGACGTCCCTTTCCTTGGTGAGATCGGCCCTGGTGAGATGTGCGTCACATCCTGGCAATCTGCCGGAAACGGCAATTTAATGCCCGGAGCCGGCACGTAACGTGCCCGCAAGAATGGGAAAGCCTTCCCGAAACACGCCGTGAGTAGCGTCAACGGCGGGGGGACGCTCGTCAGTCCCAAACGTCACATGGTCTCGCCGCATCGGCGCCCTCGGAGCGCCGGCACTCGAGGAAGGCTCCCGCTATGAAGTTCTCTGTGCTTGCAGTAGGAATGGCAACAGATCCGCAGGTCCTTGACCCCGGATCGACCGCGTGGATGCTCACGGCGTCCGCTCTGGTCCTCCTGATGACCCCCGGGCTTGCGTTCTTCTACGGCGGGCTCGTCAGAATGAAGTCCGTCCTCAACATCATGATGATGAGCTTCGGCGCCATGGGCGTGGTGGCCGTCGTCTGGGCCCTGTGGGGCTATGGCCTGGCCTTCGGCCCGGATGCGCTGGGCGGCTTCGTCGGGGATCCCTTCACCAACTTCGGCCTGAGCGGGCTGACCACCAGCATCGGCTCCAAGGCGGCAGGCCTGCCGGACATGATCTTCGTCGGCTTCCAGGCCACGTTCGCCATCATCACCGTCGCACTGATCAGCGGCGCGGTGGCCGAGCGCGTCAGGTTCGGCCCCTGGCTCCTCTTTGCCGCCCTTTGGGTCACGCTCGTTTACGCGCCGATCGCGCACTGGGTCTGGGGCGGCGGCATTTTCGGACCTACCGGCATCATCGGCAGCAAGATCTCGGCCCTCGACTTCGCCGGCGGCACGGTGGTCCACATGAACGCCGGCATTGCCGGACTGATGCTTGCCGTGGTTCTGGGCAAACGGCTCGGCTTCATGAAAGACCCCAACATCCGCCCGCACAACCTGCCGTTCGTGATGCTCGGCGCAGGGCTGCTCTGGTTCGGCTGGTTCGGCTTCAACGCCGGCTCGGAACTCGCCGCCGACGCCACGGCCGCCCTGGCCTGGACCAACACGCTGCTCGCCACCAGCGCCGCCCTGCTGGGCTGGCTGCTCGTCGAGCGGCTGCGCGACGGGCATGCCACCTCGCTCGGCGCCGCCTCGGGAGCCGTCGCGGGACTCGTGGCAGTCACCCCGGCCTGCGGATTCATCGACCCCATCGGCGCCATCCTGATCGGCGCGATCGCCGGGGCCGTCTGCGCGCTCGCCGTCGGGCTGAAGTTCAAGATCGGACTCGACGACTCCCTGGACGTCGTGGCCGTGCACTTCGTGGGCGGCCTGTGGGGGACCCTGGCCCTCGGATTTTTCGCGCTTCCGTCCACCAAGACGGCCGGCGGCCTGTTCTACGGCGGCGGCCTGGCGCAGTTCTGGCCACAGATTCTCACCGCCTTGATCGTCACGGCATGGAGCGCCGCCATGACCACACTGATTGGCTTCGCGATCCACAAGAGCATAGGCATGCGCGTTTCCGAAGCCGACGAGCTCTCCGGCATTGACGTGACGGAGCACGCCGAAACGGCGTATGAGCTCCTCATGGTCGGCGGCAGCTTCCACCCCGGTGACCCGCATGCCCGGACTGATGCGGCCGAGGCCCACGCGACGGCCCACGCCGGGACCCCGGCCGAAGCCCCAGCCGGGACCAAAGCCGAGGCCGAGACCAACGCCGAGGCCGAGGGTGAGGCCGTCCGCGGCAGGGTGTCGTCATGAAGCTCGTCACGGCGATTGTGCGGCCGGAGCGGGTCGCGGCCGTTAGCGCGGCCCTGGAGCGGGCCGGGGTCAACGGCCTGACCGTGAGCCAGGCCAGCGGCTACGGCCGGCAGCGGGGCCATACCGAGGTGTACCGGGGCGCTGAATACAGCTCGGACCTGCTGCCCAAGGTGCGGCTCGAAGTCCTGGTCGACGAGGGCGCCCTCGGCGCCGTCATGGCTGCCATTGAAGAGGGAGGGCGCACGGGCCGCTTCGGCGATGGCAAGATCTGGATTATCGAGGTGCGCGACGCCGTCCGCGTCCGCACGGGGGAGCGGGGCGCGTCGGCCATCGCCTGAGGTTGGTAAACAACTGATGCGCAATACGAAACTTCGAGTGTATGATGGCTGTCACAACCGTCGGTCAATCCTCGAAGGAGAGGCTTCTTTTGGAAGAGCTGCGCATCGAGGCCAATGGCAACCTTGGCCCCATCGATTCATCCCGCGTCCCACGCTACGCCGGGGCTGCCACGTATGCCCGCCTGCCGCGCCTGGACCAGGTGGCCAAGGCAGACGTCACGGTGGTCGGCGTGCCGTTCGACACCGGCGTCTCCTACCGCCCCGGCGCCCGCTTCGGGGCCAACCACATCCGCGAGGCCAGCCGCCTGCTGCGGCCGTACAACCCGGCCTGGGACGTCAGCCCCTTCGAGAACATCCAGGTTGCCGACGCCGGCGACATGGCGGTCAACCCCTTCAACATCAACGACGCCATCGAAACCATCCAGCAGAACGCCTTGGACCTGACGGCGTCCGGCAGCAAGCTCGTCACCCTCGGCGGCGACCACACCATCGCCTTGCCGCTGTTGCGCGCCGCCGCCGAGCGCGCCGGCGGCCCCATTGCCATGCTGCACTTCGACGCGCACCTGGACACCTGGGACACCTACTTCGGCGCCGAGTACACCCACGGCACACCCTTCCGCCGCGCCGTCGAGGAAGGCATCCTGGACACCGAGGCCATCAGCCACATCGGCACCCGCGGTCCGCTCTACGGCAAGAAGGACCTCGACGACGACCACCGCTTCGGCTTCGGCATCGTCACCTCCGCCGACGTCTACTACCAGGGCGTCCTGGAGACGGTCGCCAAGGTCCGGGACCGGATCGGCAACCGCCCGCTCTATATTTCCGTGGACATCGACGTCCTTGACCCCGCGCACGCCCCGGGCACCGGCACGCCGGAAGCCGGCGGCATCACGAGCCGCGAGCTGCTGGAAATCATCCGCGGGTTCCGCGGCATGAACCTCGTCGGTGCCGACGTCGTCGAGGTCGCCCCGGCCTACGACCACGCCGAGATCACCGGCGTGGCGGCAAGCCACGTCGCCTACGAACTCGTAACACTGATGGCGGACCGCGCCGTCGAAGGGGACCGCTTCGGCGCCCCGAACGGCTACGCTGCCCAGGCCCTCGGCCAGGAATCCCGCCGACCCGCCGGCTTCAGCTCCTCTGTGGCTTCGCCGGTGGCTTCGCGATGACCGGCGTGCGCAACGGCGGGGACCTCGTCGTCGAAACCCTTGAGGCACTCGGCGCCAAGACGGTCTTCGGCATCCCGGGCCAGCACGCCCTGGGCCTGTTCGACGCGATGGGCCGCGGGAACCTGCACTTCGTCTCCTCCCGAGTCGAGAACAACTCGGCCTTCGCCGCCGACGGCTACTCCCGCGCCACTGGCGAAGTCGGCGTGCTGTTCCTGTCCACCGGCCCGGGCGCGCTGACGTCCCTGGCCGGGCTGCAGGAGGCCTACGCCACCGGCGTTCCCATGGTGGTCGTGGCCAGCCAGATCCCGCTCGAGGGCCTTGGCGCCCGGCGCAAGGGCATGCTGCACCAGCTCGATGACCAGAAGGCCTCGGCCGCGAACGTCACCAAGTCCCAGCGGCTGATCCAGCACGCCTCCGGCATCCCCTCGGCCATCCAGGATGCCTGGACCGAGGCGATCTCCTCGCCGCAGGGCCCCGTGTGGCTCGAAATCCCGCAGAACGTCCTGCTGGACCCCATCATGGTGCCTCCCGTGGAGGACGCCCTCGCCGAAGCGGCCGACAACCCGCCCCGCGTGGAGCTGGTCCGCGAAGCCGTGAAATGGCTCTCGACGGCGGAACGTCCCGCCATCATCGCCGGCGGCGGCACCCGCCGGGGCCATGCCGAAAAGTCGCTGCTCTCGATTGCGGAGAAGCTGCGGGCGCCGGTCATCTGCACCCCGGGCGGCAACGGCGCGTTCCCGTGGAACCATGAGCTCTCCCTGCAGTCCTGGATCGAGGACCAGTACATGACGGAGGTGCTCGAGGACGCCGACGTGCTGATCGTCATCGGCTCCTCCCTGGGCGAGGTCACCTCCAACTACTTCACCTTTGAACCGCGCGGCCGGATCATCCAGATCGACGCCGAGCCCCGCGTCCTGGAGTCCAACCGCCCGGGACTGGGCATCCGGGCGGACGCCGGCCAGGCCCTGGCCGCCCTCGACGCCGCCCTGACTGAACCGCACGGCGAACGTGCCGACTGGCACGGCACGGCTCCCGAGGTACTCGTCAAGGACACCCTGGCCAAGGTCAAGGCCCGGCTCGAGTCCCAGGACCTCGGCAAGGAACTGAAGTTCATGGCCGACATCCGCGAGGCCGTTCCCGCGGCCATGCAGACGTTCTGGGACATGACCATCTCGGCCTACTGGGGCTGGAGCTGCTGGGATGCCCGCGACGGCCAGTTCCACTCCGCGCAGGGCGCCGGCGGGCTGGGCTTCGGCTTCCCCGCGGCGATCGGCGGCGCCGTCGGGCTCGAAACCACCGGCGCATCCGCCGGCGCACCTGCCGGACACGCCAGAGTGCTGGCCGTCTCCGGCGACGGCTCGGCGATGTACTCCATCTCCGAGCTCGCCACCGCCAAGCAGCACAACGTCCCGGTCACCTGGCTCATTGTGGACGACGGCGGCTACGGCATCCTGCGCGAATACATGGTCGGCGCCTTCGGCAAGGCCACGGCCACTGAGCTCGCCCGCCCCGACTTCGTCAAGCTGGCAGAGTCCTTCGGCGTCCCGGCCGTCCGGGTTGCCCCGGAGGACGTCGGGGACGCCCTGAAGGCGGGCTTCGCCGCGGACGGCCCCAACGTCGTCGTCGTCGAAACCCTGCTCCAGATGTTCGGCCCCACCCACCTGGCCACGTAGGCGCACCAACACCACAGCAGCACCACAGCAGCACCGCTGCGCAGCGCGGACCGGCCGGGTCTGCCCCTCACCGCGAGGGGCAGGCCCGGCCGGTCCGCGTTTGCTATTTAAGGGTCTTCCGGGGCCGCGCGGCACCTCCCACGAGAGAGTTAGTTTCCCGAAGTAACCATTTTCGTATATAGTTGCCTAGGGCAAACAAAAGAGGGGTGTCCATCATGTCAGTTGAATCCAACGCTGCAGCCAGACTCGTCTACCAGATCTTCGATCTGCAGCGCGCGGTCCGTTGCGTTGCCGCCGCCAGCCTGCGCGGGCAGGACACCGGAGTGGCGCTTCAAGGCGTTCTGCGCTTTGTGGGGGAGGGCGAATCCCGGGCCACGCATCTTGCGGAGCGGCTCGGCGTCAGCGCCCCGGTCCTCAGCCGGCACATCGCCGACCTCGAAGAGCACGGCTATGTGGTCCGCCGGCCGGACCCGGAAGACGGCCGCGCGCAGCTGATCGCCCTGTCTGCCGCCGGCACGGAGAAACTGCGTCTCATCGAGGACCAGCGGACGGCCACCATCCAGGACCTGCTGCAGGACTGGAGCCAGGACGACGTCGAACTGACGGCGCGCACCCTCGAAAAACTTGCTGAGTCCCTCAGGACCTCAGCCCGGGCAACGACGGCCGGACCCACGAATACGACCGAAATTGTTGAGGAGTAGATATATGGCTAGCCACGCCGCCGCCACAGGGCCGTCCCCGGCCCCGTCGGACGTTCCGCAGGGGGCATCCCGCGCATCCCAGACCGCCGCAGAACCTGTGGCGATGACCCACCGCCAGATCATGGAGGCCCTCACCGGGCTGCTGGCGGCGTTCTTCACCGCCATCCTGAGCAGCACGATCGTCGCCAACGCGCTGCCCACCATCATGTCCGAACTCAAGGGCACCCAGACGGACTTCGCCTGGGTGATCACCGCCGCGCTCCTGGCCAACGCGGCAACCACCCCGATCTGGGGCAAGCTCGCGGACCTCTTCAACAAGAAGGTCCTCGTCCAGCTGAGCATCGTGATCTTCGTGGCGGGCTCCGTTATGGCCGGCCTGTCCGAGACCATCCCGCTGCTGCTGACCGCCCGTGTCATCCAGGGCATCGCCATGGGCGGCCTCACCGCCCTGGCCCAGGCCATCATCGGCTCCATGATCCCGCCGCGCGACCGCGGAAAGTACTCCGGCTACATGGGCGGCGTCATGGCCGTGGGCACGGCAGGCGGCCCGCTGCTCGGCGGCTTCATTGTCGACAGCCCGCTGGGGTGGCGCTGGACCTTCTTCGTCTGCGTCCCGCTCGCCGTGGTCGCGCTCATCCTGCTGCAGGTCACGCTCAAGATCCAGCACGTCAAGCGCCCCGCCAAGATCGACTGGCTCGGCTCCATCCTGTTGACCTCCGGCGTCAGCCTGCTGCTCATCTGGGTCTCCTTCGCCGGCAATCCCGACTACTACGACTGGTGGTCGTGGCAGACGGTCGCCATGGTGGGCGGCGGCATCGTGCTCCTTGGCCTGCTCGTGCTGGTGGAATCCAAGGTCGCCCAGCCCATCATCCCGCTCAAGATCATCTCTGAGCGGACCACCGCCCTCGCAATCCTCGCCTCGGTGGCCGTCGGAGTGGGCATGTTCGGCTCCTCGACCTTCCTTGGCCAGTACTTCCAGGTGGCACGCGGCGCCACCCCCACCGAGGCCGGCCTGCTCACGCTGCCCATGATCGCCGGCAACCTCATCGGGTCGGTCGCCTCCGGCATGCTGATCAGCCGCACCGGCAAGTGGAAGCGGTACCTCGTGGCCGGCGCCATCTTGCTGATCGGCGGCCTGGGCCTGGCCGGCAGCATGGACCACACCACTGACCTGTGGATGACCGGTATCTACACCGCCATCCTCGGCGTCGGCCTGGGCCTGCTGATGCAGAACCTCGTCCTCGCCGTCCAGAACACGGTCCAGGCCAAGGACATCGGCACGGCCAGCGCCTCTGTGGCCTTCTTCCGGTCCGTCGGCGGTGCGATCGGCGTCTCGGTCCTCGGCGCCGTGCTGGGCAACCGCGTCAAGGAGCTCGTCGTGGAGGGGCTGGCATCGGCCGGCATCCAGGTTCCCGCCGGATCCGCGGGGGCCAGCATGGACCTCAAGGACATGCCGGCACCGATCCGCGACATCATGCGTGCCGCCTACGGCGACGCGATCGCCGAGGTCTTCCTGATCTCCGCAGTCGTCGGACTCGTGGCGCTGGTGGCCATCCTGTTCATCAAGGAACGCCCGCTGCGCCGCACCGTCGACGTCCGGCCGGAACCCGCCGAACTCGCAGGGGACGCCCCGGATGCCGGGATGGCCGCGATGGCCGGTGCCACGGCCCCGGCTCTGGGGAACACGGGTTACACAGGGAACGACGCCGGCGAGGCAGCTCCGCCCGCCGGCGGAACCGGCATCGTTGACCTGGACCGGGAATTCATCGAGGTGCTCAGCCGGGAGCGCGCCGAATCCCGCTTCCCCGATGCCGCCCGCCAGCGGACCCGGACCTTGGTGGCCGAGGACCGGCCCGAAGCCGCCGACGTCGTACCTGTGATGCTCCAGACCCAGCGGCTCCTCGCGGAGCAGCAGCTGCTGCTGGCGGACGCCCTGCGCGCCGTGCACGAGCAGGCCGCCGAGCAGCGTGCGATCGCCGCGGAACAGGCCCGGGTTGCCGAGGAGCTCACGGCCCTGCGCCGGCAGCTCGCCAAGCAGCGCAAGATGCAGCGCGCGGCTGCCGACTACATCGCCACCCACGGGCGGCACCGGACCGAGTAGCGCCGGCTCACAGTACCGGACCGCAGAGGCTCCGCGGCCGCCCGAGCGGCGGCTGCGGGGCCTTCGTGCGGCGAGACGGTTGCGGGGGAGACCACAGCAGCCGCTTAAGTACGCCGTTTGGATGATATTGAGCTCCCGATGTTCCTCCCGGGCGAGGGTTTTCGTAGAGTTGGGTGGCTAAGGCTGTCGGTCCCATGGGCTAGTCTCCAATCAGCCTTCCAATAATCTTCACTATTTAGCTCTCCCATACTTTGCTCTCCCCATAATTTGGTCTCCCTATAATTCAGTCTTCGTAAGGACTCGTGGGCATGCTCGTTACCCTCATGCGGCGCTATTCCAAGCCGTATCTGCCATACATCGCGGCTGTGGTCATCTTCCAGCTGGCCTCGACCATCGCGGCTCTGTACCTCCCCAGCCTCAATGCCCAGATCATCGACGAGGGCGTCTCCCGCGGCGACACGGACTACATCTGGCGCACCGGCGGCGTCATGCTCGGCGTCGCGCTGATCCAGGTGGCCACCGCGATCGCCGGCGTCTACTTCGGCTCGAAGGCGGCGATGGCGTTCGGCCGGGACCTGCGCCGCGGCGTGTTCCGCAAGGTGAGCAGCTTCTCGGCGCGGGACGTGAACCTCTTCGGTGCCCCCACCCTGATCACCCGGGGCACCAACGATGTGCAGCAGGTCCAGATGCTCATGCTCATGGCGCTGAACTTCATGGTGGCCACACCTATCATGTGCATCGGCGGGATCTTCATGGCCCTGCGCGAGGACCTCAACCTGTCCTGGCTCGTCTGGGTGTCCGTGCCCCTGCTCGTGGTCGTGGTGGGCTACCTCGTGGTCCGCCTCATGCCGCTCTTCCGTTCCATGCAGGAGAAGATCGACCGGCTCAACGGTGTCCTCCGCGAGCAGATCATCGGCATCCGCGTGGTCCGGGCCTTCGTGCGCGAACCCCACGAGGCCGAGCGCTTCGGCGCGGCCAACCAGGACCTCACCGACGTCTCGCTGAAGATCGGTTCCCTGTTTGTGCTGATGTTCCCCGCCATCGGCATGATCCTGCACATCTCCACGGCCGCCGTGCTCTGGTTTGGTGGCCAGCGCGTCGATGCCGGCGAGATGCAGATCGGCTCGCTGACGGCCTTCCTCCAGTACCTCCTGCAGATCCTCATGGCAGTCATGATGGGCACCTTCATGGCCATGATGATTCCGCGCGCCTCGGTCTGCGCCGACCGGATCGGTGAAGTGCTCGACGTCGAACCCTCCATCCACGAATCGCTCACCCCGGTGGCGCCTGCGGCAAAGGCCGGCCGCGTCGAATTCCGCAACGTGACCTTCGCCTACCCCGGCGCCGAGGCTCCCGTGCTCAGCAACATCAGCTTTACGGCCGAGCCCGGACAGACCGTGGCGATCATCGGCTCCACCGGCGCCGGCAAGTCCAGCCTGCTGGCCCTGCTCCCGCGGCTCTACGACGCCGAGTCGGGCGAGGTCCTGCTCGACGGCGTCCCCGTCACCCAGCTGGCCCGCGCCGAGATCACGCAGCGCGTGGCCATGGTGCCGCAACGGCCCTACCTGTTCTCCGGCACCGTTGAGCACAACCTGCGCTTCGGCAAGCCCGAGGCCACGGACTCGGACCTGTGGGAAGCACTGACGGTCGCCCAGGCCGCGGAGTTCGTGCGCGAAAAGAAGGGTGGCCTCGCAGCGCGGATCGCCCAGGGCGGCACCAACGTCTCCGGCGGCCAGCGGCAGCGGCTGTGCATCGCCCGCGCGCTCGTCACCGAACCCAAGGTCTTCCTGTTCGACGACTCGTTCTCGGCCCTTGACGTCGCCACCGACGCCAGGCTCCGCCGGGCGCTCAAGGCCAAGACGGCCGATGCCACGGTGATCATCGTCGGCCAGCGGGTGTCCACCATCGCCGATGCGGACCAGATCCTCGTGCTGGACAACGGCAGGATCGTGGATCGCGGAACACATGAGGAACTGTTGGAAAGCTCCAGCACCTACCAGGAAATCGTCGAATCCCAGCTGAGCGCGGAGGCAGTGGCATGAGCACCAACGAGAAAGTCTCCACCACGCCGGCCACCGCAGCCGGCCAGGCCGCTGCCGATACGGACGCCACCGACCTGATCGAAGATGACTTCATCGAGGAGGAGTACACGCCCGGCGAGGCCGACGGCGGCATGTTCGGCGCCGTGCCGGCCAAGAAGGCCCAGCACTTCTGGCCCTCGGCCAAACGGCTCATGGGACTGCTGAAACCCGAGCGCGCCGGCATCACCGCCGTGCTCGCCATGGTGACGGTCGCCGTCGTCCTCAACGTCATTGCCCCGAGGATCCTGGGCCAGGCGATGGACGTGATCTTCGCCGGAGTGGTCGGCAAGCAGCTCCCGGCCGGGGCCACCAAAGAACAGTTCATCGAAGGACTGCGCTCCCAGGGCCAGGACAACTTCGCCGACATGCTCGCCAAGATGGACGTCGTGCCGGGCGCTGGCATCGATTTCCAGAAGCTCGCGTTCCTCATCAGCGTGGTGCTGGTGATGTATTTCGTCGCCAACATCTTTCTGTGGCTCCAGGGCTATGTCCTCAACGTGCTGGTCATGCGCGTGGTGCGCACGCTGCGCGATGACACCGAGAAGAAACTCAACAAGCTGCCGCTGAACTACTTCGATACCCGCCAGCGCGGCGACATCCTTTCCCGTGTCACGAACGACGTCGACAACATCCAGCAGGCGCTCCAGCAGGCCTTCGCCCAGCTCGTGAACTCGGCCCTGACGGTCATCGGGATCGTGATCATGATGTTCATCGTGTCCTGGCAGCTGGCCCTGATCGCCCTCGTCGCCCTGCCGCTCTCCGGCGTGGCCGCCGGCATCATCGGCGCCCGCAGCCAGAAACTCTTCGCCGCCCAGTGGAAGAACACCGGTGAGCTCAACGGCCAGATCGAGGAATCGTTCTCCGGCCACGACCTCGTCCGCGTGTTCGGCCGCGACGCCGACATGCTGGCCCGCTTCGACGAGCGCAACGAGGAACTCTACAAGGCCAGCTTCGGAGCCCAGTTCGTCTCCGGCATGATCATGCCGGTCATGCAGTTTGTCTCCTACCTCAGCTATGTCGGGATCGCCGTCGTCGGCGGGCTGCGCGTGGCCTCGGGCAGCATGAGCCTGGGCGACGCCACGGCGTTCATCCAGTACTCGCGCGAATTCACCCAGCCGCTGGGCCAGATGGCCGGCATGGCCAACATGCTGCAGTCCGGTGTCGCCTCCGCCGAGCGGGTTTTTGAATTCCTCGACGCCGACGAACAGGACGCCGAGACCGCCACCGAGCACCTCCCGGCGAAGACCGACGGGCACGTCGAGTTCAAGCACGTGACCTTCAGCTACACGCCGGACAAGCCGCTGATCGAGGACCTGTCCTTCACTGCCGAGCCCGGCCACACGGTGGCGATCGTGGGACCGACCGGGGCGGGCAAGACCACCCTCGTCAACCTCGTGATGCGCTTCTACGAGCTCAACTCCGGCAGCATCACCCTGGACGGTGTGGACATCACCCGGCTGAGCCGTTCGGAGCTGCGCGCCAAGGTCGGTATGGTGCTGCAGGACGCCTGGCTGTTCGGCGGAACCATCTACGAGAACATCCGCTACGGCAAGCTGGACGCCACCGAAGAACAGATCATGGCGGCGGCCAAGGCCACGTTCGTGGACCGCTTCGTCCGGGCGTTGCCGGACGGCTACAACACGGTGATCGACGAAGAGGGCAACAACGTCAGTGCCGGCGAAAAGCAGCTGATCACCATCGCCCGGGCCTTTGTGGCGAACCCGTCGCTGCTGATCCTGGACGAGGCCACGAGTTCCGTGGACACCCGCACCGAAGCCCTGGTCCAGAAGGCCATGGCGGCGCTGCGGACGGAGCGCACCAGTTTCGTCATCGCCCACCGCCTTTCCACCATCCGGGACGCGGACACCATCCTTGTCATGGAGGACGGGCAGATCGTCGAGCAGGGCCGGCACGCCGAACTGCTGGCCCTGCAGGGCGCGTACTACCGGCTGTACATGTCCCAGTTCGCCGGTGAGGACGCAGACTCTGCCGTGGCGGATTCCGCGGAGGACGCGACGGCGGTGCACAGCTGAGCGCCGCAGGCCCCGCCGGGAAGGGCGCAGCCGGCGGGAACGGGCCCGGCAGGGAGAGCGCAGGCACAGCCGCGGGCCCCGCCGGGAAGGGTACAGCCGCTGGGGAGAACACATCCACGGAGCCCTGGCGCCTCGAGGTGGAGGTGCCGATGCGCTGGAGCGATATGGATGCCTACGGGCACATCAACAACGTCCAGATTGTCCGGATCCTCGAAGAAGCACGGATCGCGGCTTTCGGCCCGCCCCGGGGTCCCGGGCTGCCGGGAACCGAACCGCTGGTGCCGCTCTTCAATGAAATTCCGGAAGGGACGCTGGCGCTCGTCGTCGAGCACAAGATCAGGTACGTCAGGACCCTTGAGTACCGGAACGTGCCCGCCGTCGTCCAGTTGTGGATCGGGGCGGTTAAGGGCGCCAGCTTCGACATCCACTACCTGGTGCAGGATCCTGTCACGCGGGAGGACTGTGTCCGGGCCACGAGCCATCTTGCCTTTGTGGACGAGGCAACCGGCCGGGTGTTGCGGCTGACGCCGGAGCAGAAGGATCGGCTGGCTCCCCACACCCGCGCCCACCCGGTCCCATAGCCTCTGTTCCGGTTCCCGGCGCGGCTCCTAGAATGAACAATCCCGACGCATAAGGAGGCGTGGTCGCCGTGAACATGGGCAAAGACATGCACAAGAACATGCATCACAACCTAGGCAACACCTTGCACCAGAACATCCACAAGCAGCACACCCGCAAGAAGAAGTGGAACGAACTCTCGCCGATGGCACGGTTCGGAACCATCTCGGCTGGCATCGTCCAACTCTCGCTGCTGGTCGCAGCCCAGACGGACATCAGCCGACGCCCGGCTGCGCAGATCCGCGGCAGCAAGGCCATGTGGCGGCTCGCCACGCTGGTGAATTTCATCGGTCCGGCCACGTATTTCACCTTCGGCGTGAAGCGCCGGCCCGGCGCGAAACCGGGTCTGCTGCCCGCCCGTCCATAATCTACTGGCCGGTAGTTTAGGGGCTGCGTTAAATGGGCGCGTTCAGTTTAAGCCTGTAAATTGAACGTATGACCCCAACCAAGAAGCCTGCCCTGCACCGCGCCCTCGGTATCTCCAAGGAGATTGAAGACGCGGCGTGGTTTGTGCTGGGCCCGGGGTTGCTCGGCAAGGCGTCCCCCCTGGACGGCCGCACCAAAACGTGGTCCGTCCAGGCTGCCGCGGAGTTGCTGGAACGCCTCGAACGGGGCGTTCCGGATCCCAAGGCGCCGATGATGACTAACCTGCGCCAGAACCTGGAAGACGCCACCCGCGGGGCGAAGCAACTGGCCGTGGAGCTACTCTTCCTCCAGTCCCTGCCGCTGGCCCACGAGGTCAAGTCGCTGAAGGTCAAGCGGGCCCGCGTCGCCGAGGCGGCATCCTGGCTGGAGCCTGCCCTGGAGCTCCCCGACGAGCTCTACGCGGGCATGACGGACCACGGCGTGATCCGGGACCGCACCGCGGAATTCAACTGGACCATCTGGGACCACCTGAAATGGCTCTGCCGCTTCGTGCAGCATGTCGCACAGCGGCCGGCCCACGTCGTCCAGGCCGCGGTCAAGGATCCGCTGGCCTTCCACCGGCTGGTCGCCGGCACCCCGGATGACCAGCCGGCCATCCGCCGCAGCATTGAGTTCCTGGTCTGGCCCAGCTATTTCGAACCCGTGGTGGCCGATGTCGAACGGCAGGAGATCCGTGACGCTTTCGCTTCCCTCGTGGGTGGGGCCAAGGGGGACAGCGACGAGGACATTTCGGCGGACATCCACCGGATCCGCCTGCACCTGGACCAGCAGGCCGGGCAGCGGATCGACTGGTACTCACGCCAGCTGGTGAGCCAGTGGCGGAAGGTCGGCGACCCCGGCCGCCGCGCCTGGCTCCTGCGCACCCACCACGACAACGCCGAGCTGCTGGGGGAGTGGCGGGACGAGGAAGCGGTGACGCTCGACGTCGAACACCTCCGCCTGCTGGACCCCGGCGTCTCCGCGGGGCTGGTCCAGAATGCCGTGGACGAGGACTACAAGCACCTCGGCTACGTGGAGCGTGAGGACACCAAGACCGCAGTCTTCGCCTTCCTGACCGTCATGAAGCCGGGTGACCTTGCGCTCTACCAGAGCTCGGGCAAGGTCCGGATCGGCGTGGTCCTCGGCGAACCGGAGCATGCCAAAGACAACCGCCAGCTCCGCCGCAAGGTCCGCTGGTTCGATGAGGAACACGACGCCACCGGCCTGCCCCGCCACGTGCAGCGCCAGCTGACCACCTCCGGCAACATCGTGGACATCACCCGCGTGATCCAGGCGCTCGAGGCGCTGCTGCCGGCTGAAGCGGAAGCCGAGGACGGCGACGGCGCCGCGCCGGATGCCGCCGTCGAACCGGCCTGTGAGGGGTTCCGGCCGCTGACGCCGGAATTCGCCGCGTCCTTGCACATGGACCTGGAGCCGCTGCAGGAAATCGCCGAACTCCTCGAGGAGAACCGGCAGCTGGTGCTCTACGGTCCGCCGGGAACCGGCAAGACGTACCTCGCCAAACACCTCGCCGCCGAGCTCGCCGGCGACACCACGGACGAGCGGGTCAAGCTGGTCCAGTTCCACCCGTCGTACGCCTATGAGGATTTCTTCGAGGGCTTCCGCCCGGACAAGACGGACGAGGGACAGGTGTCCTTCAAGCTCGTGGCGGGACCTCTGCGCCGGCTCGCCGAGGAAGCGGCCAAGCCCGGGAACGAGAGCAAACCGTACTTCCTGATCATCGACGAGATGAACCGGGCCAACCTGGCAAAGGTGTTCGGCGAGCTGTACTTCCTGCTTGAATACCGTGACGACCGGATTTACCTTCAGTACAGCCCCAACGAGCCGTTCACCCTGCCGGACAATCTTTACATCATCGGCACCATGAACACCGCGGACCGTTCCATCGCGATGATGGACGCGGCCATCCGGCGGCGCTTCTCCTTCATCGAGCTGCACCCGAAGACGGAACCGGTGAAGGGCTCGCTGCTGCGCTTCCTCCAGGCCCGTGACCTGGACACGACCCCGGCCCTGCTGCTTGACGCTTTAAACGACGCGATCGACGAGTGGGACCGCGACCTCATGATCGGTCCCTCGTACTTCATGAAGAAGTCCGCGCAGACGCCTAAGGGCCTGCGCAGAATTTGGAAATACGAGCTCATGCCGCTGCTGGAGGAGCACTATCACGGGCAACTCAACCGCGCCCAGCTCGAGGAACGGTTCGGACTGGAACAACTCCTGGGCCGCCTGGCGCATGCCTAGGCTGGCCGGAGACGCCATAGCACTGGACCGCAGTTCGTCGGACCGCGAGGCCTCGGACCACCGGGGTTCATCCGGAGCCGGTCCGGCCGGGCGCGGTTCATCAGGTCGCGGTTCATCCGGACGCGGCGCGGCGGAGGCCTGCCGGCACATTGTCCTCGACGAACTCTCCGTCGGCGTCGTGGAGCGGCTTGATCCGGACACTGCCGCCTACGTCAACGCCAGCGGCCTGGCGAAGGCCTCGCCGATGGGCATGGGCCTGTACCGGGTCGAACCGGTGGGGACCGTCGGCTCGGTGCGCACTCCCGCCGTTCAGCTGGAGGTGCGACCGAAAGGTCGGCTCGGTCTGAGCCGTTTGCTGTTCCTGCTCGGCTACGCGGGGGACCAGGGGTTCCGGGACGACTCTGTCGCCGCGGTGGAGCATGCCGACCTTTGGAGCGCCCTGGCCGAATCCCTGGCGCAGCTCGCTGACCGGGCGCTGAGCCGCGGCGTGCTGCAGGGGTATCTCATGGTGGAAGAATCCCTCCGGACCGTCAAGGGCCGGATCCGGATGTCGGACCAGATTTCCCGCCGGCCCGGCATGCTGGTTCCGCTGGAAGTCTCCTACGACGAGTTCACCGAGGACATCGCGGAGAACCGGATTCTGCGCGCCGCACTGGAACGGATGTCCCAGGTGCCGCGGGTTCGGCCGGAAGTCCTGAGCCGCCTGCGCCAGCTCAAGGGAAAGCTCGACGCCGTGACGCGCCTTCAGTCCGGCGCGCCGCTGCCGCAGTGGCGGCCCAGCCGGATGAACACCCGCTACCACGCCGCTCTTCGGCTCGCCGAACTGATCCTGCGGAACGCGTCGGCGGAGGCCGGCGACGGCAAGCAGCAGTCGGCGTCGTTCGTGGTGGACATGGCAAAGGTGTTCGAGGACTTCGTGGGAACAGCCCTGCGCGAAGCCATGGCCGCCTACCCCGGAGAAATGCGGTTGCGCTACAACGCCCTGCTGAACGAGGCCGTCCGCGACTCGGACCGCATTGTGGTGCAGCCCGGTGCCGTCCACTTCCTCGGCGGCCGGCCCGTGATGGTGTACGACGCCAAGTACAAGGCCGCGGCCGACGTCGGCGCGTCCCTTTCGGGCGACCATTACCGGATGCTGGCCTACTGCACATCCTTGCGGGTGCCGACGGCGTGGATCGTTTACCCGGGAGCCGGGGAAATCAAGCTGCGCCGAATTCTCAATACCGACATCGACATTGTTGAGTTCCCGCTGGATCTGTCGCTACCGCCGTCGGAAATCCTGGCCGCCGTGGCAGATCTTGCCCAGCAGTCGTGGGGCGAAGTGCTCCGGCAGGCCAGTATCGACAGGTCCGCCGGCTAGGCGGATTCCTGCTGGTCGGCCACTGTCCGCAAATGTTCCAGGAGCGCCTTTTCCGGCTGGCCCGGGTTGTTGGCGACGTGCCACTGGAGTTTCTCCCGTACGTCAGCTTCTTCCGGGTTGGTGCCAGCCAGAACCTCATCAATGATCGAGGCCGCCTGCCGGCGCAGCGGCTCCAGATCCGGGTTCGCTCCGCGGAGCGGGCGGGGCCGGAAGCCGTGGAGCCTCGTGTGGCCGAGGCGACGGAACGGCAGAACTGTGGGGTCTGAATCCGTGGGGCTGGAATCTGTGGGACTGGAATCTGTTGGCGCAGCAGCCGTTTCGGGCTGGTCGTTGGACATCAGCAAGTGCGGCATCGTGCGCTCTCCCGTGTTTGCAGTACGCGTTGGTACTGACCGAATAATGCCTATCGCCCCCGGAGTCGAATATTAGCTGAGGTCGTTCAGCCTGCACTGGAGGTGGGCCGCGCGACACGCGGGGCGTTGCTGCTCAGCGAAGATCCTCAGGAGGGCTCGTCCCGGGCCGGGCTGTGCAGGAAAGGACTGTGGAGGGGAGGGCCCTGGAGGAAGGCATCGAGGCGGAGCTCCAACGCCGATCGGTCCTTCAGTTCGCACTCCCACACGGTGAGGACTTCCCAGCCATCGAGTTCGAGCTGAAGCCGCTGGGCGGCGTCGCGGTTCCGGGTGCGCGTGCGCTTGGTTTCCCAGAACTCGGCGTTTGCCTGGGGTGCGTGCTGGCCCACCCGGCAGTCGTGGAAATGCCAGAAACAGCCGTTGACGAAGATGACTTTGCGGCGGCCGGCGAAGACGAGATCGGGGTTGCCCGGAAGTTTGCCGCCGCCCGCGGTGCCGTGCAGGCGGTAGCGGTATCCCTTCGCGTGCAGCAGCCTGCGGACCAGCATTTCCGGCTTGGTGTTCTTGCCCCGGATCCTGGACATATTCCAGCTGCGCCGCTCCGGAGTCAGCTTGTCCGCCATTGTTTAAGTCTAGGCGGGTGCCAAGTCTTGGCGCCGGGCAACAGCCGTCGGGCGGCAGCCGCCGTCGGGCGTTAGATTTCCCGCTCCGGGTGTTCGCCGAACTGGAAGTGGCGTCCGCTGAGCGACGTCGGCGTAATTTCGACGTAGAAGTCCTTCAACGTTGGAACCCACGGTTTCAGCCCGAGGGCCTCGGCGTCGGCGATATCCGCCGATTGGTCGAGCACGCGCGCAGTGCCGCGCAGGACTACTGACCATGCTTCGTCGGACAGGATCCCGTCGGTTTCGAAGAGCACCTTCGAGTTGATGGTGAGCTCGGCCAGTTTGTTTCCCGGGGCGGTGCGGAGGAACAGTTTCCGGCCGCTGGCCGCGTAGTTCACCGGGAAAATGTCGGGTTCTCCGGCCACGGTGACCACGAGCCTGCCGTGCTTTGTGCCCTCAATCAATGTCCAGGCTTGGTCGTCGTCAAGTGTGAGGATCGGATTGCCGTCTTCGTGTTCGAACATCATGGGTTCATTGTTCTGAATCAGGCCGTCGCTGGCTAGGGGCTAAAGGACTGGCAAGGGACTACCGGAGTGTTTTGCCGGTCCGAGGTGCGGGCACATGCTGCCTGTGGATAATTTTGACCGGCAAAATGTGATCTCGGTTACCCTTAAGCCACAAATTGGCTTCGATCGTCTTGATTTTCTATCGGGGGAGTAGCTGACCATGACATCTCGCACTTCGCTTTCCGGTCCCTGGCGAGCCTGTGCGGTCGCTTGGGTGTCGATCTCCCTGATGTCGGCCACAGCGTGCAGCGGGGGCGGAACGCCGCCTCCCGGACCTCCACCGGCTGCTTCGCAGAGTCCCTCAGGGCCAGCCACCCCGAGCGCAACTCCAACACCTACTGCCAGCTACAAGCCCGCCGACGCGACCGGCAAGGCGCAGAACGTGCCAGTACCCGAGTTGCCGGAAGCTGCGAAGGTGGAGACGAAGGAAGGGCTGGAGGCGTTTGCGCGGTACTGGTTCAAAGAACTAAATTTCGCGTACGAGACTGGCACATCGTCAGGGTTGGAATCCGTGACCTCCGCTGGGTGCGAGTTCTGCTCAAACATCACGCGTTCATTGAAGACAAATTATGCGGAGGGCCGATGGCTGGTCGGTGGCCATATTGAGACGCCTTCACTTAGCACGACCTTTGAATCCCAGGCCGACGGCCAGTATCAGATTGCTGTCCAGGTTCAGCAGGCGAAGATCACGTATTTCGACCCTGGCGGATCGGAATTCCGGAAACCGACGCCGCCATCAGATACAGGCAACGTAATGCTGGCGGCGTTCAAGAATGGCGCGTGGCAAATTACCGCTCTCCATCCGCTCCGGTGAGCGCGTCAGTGTTTCCAACCAGGCATAGAATTTTTAGGTTGCTCGTCGGCGGACTAGTCTGTGCGGGCTCCCTATCGCTACCCCTTGTTGCGATGGGTGAAGAGGGAGGCATTGATTCAGGATTCGGAAACCAAGGGGTAGATGTTGGCGGTTGGAGACTGGATCCAGCCACGGGCAAATTTGTGGCCCTCCAGCCGGGTGCTACATTCGCCGACCCCTTCCAGTACAAATACGAGCTCCAGTGCCATTTGGGCGGAGGCGACTTTGACGCCGGCTGTCTCGCCGCCGCGGTGGACTGTTCGAACGGCCCAGACGGAAAGGCCGGCATTCCCGTTATTTGGCTGAAAGCGCCGGCGGGCGTACCAAACCCGACATGGTCATTTCACTCGGGCCCGACCTGCCTCTTCGACCCCCGGCCGGCGGATTTGCTGCCCAGAATTGCCGCAATGATCCAGAGGGAGTTCCAGCGGCTTCCGATAACTGCGGGACTGTCTACGGCCCAACCCAGCCCCAACACGCTCCGGGGCGCCGAGACCAATTTCTTCGCCAGCGCCGCAGATCAGCAGTTCGACATCACAATCCTGGCCCAGGCCGTCCACGTCACCGCTAAGCCCGTGCAGTACTCCTGGAGCTATGGCGACGGCACCTCGCTCGGCCCGCAAGCGGTGGCCGGCGGACCGCTTCCACAGGATCGCTGGGGCGAGAAGACCCTGACGAGTCACGTGTACACCCAGACCGGCGACTTCCCGGTGGTTTTGACGACGCATTTCCAGGGAACCTACTCCGTCAATGGCGGACCGCCGCTGCCCATCCCCGGCCAAGGGCAATTCAGCTCGCCGCCACAGACCGTCAGTGTCTGGCGGACTATCACCAGGAACTACGCAGACACGTGCCTGCAGAATCCCCGAGGCCAAGGCTGCCCGGGGGTCGCCCCGCCGCCGCCCTAGTCCGTGGCTAGGCTCGCAATTCCCGGTCCACCCGTTCCATCCGGGCATTCACGAGCTGGCAACGCGGGTCGTCCGGCCCCATAAGAGCAGCCACGGCAGCCGCAGTCGCCGTATCGAAGGACCCCATGTCGCTCGTGCACCACTGCAGCATCAGCCGGGCATCACCGCTTGACCGGATGGAAGCTCCCACGGCCGTGTTGAGCTCGTCGCGCATGAACCCGATCGCCAGATTGACCGAACGGGTGAGCAGTTTTGAAGGGTACGCCGCGAACGCCTCGGCAACCCGACCGTCCCGCAGATGACCGGCCACAACGGAAACGTCGGTCACGACGTTGAGGGTTGAAGAGAATCGGTAGGGGTTCGCTTCCAAGACATCGCCCAGAATGGCGCGGATCCGGTGCATCTCGGTCCGGATCGCCGCACCGGTGCCCGCATCGCCATGGATCTCGTACGCCAATTCTTCGGCACTCCAGCCCTGATCACGCGAGGCCAGCAGGGCCAGGATCTCGGCGCGGCGCACAGTCAGCGGACGGCTGATGCCGCCGTCGACCGCCGCGGATGGCGCGTCCCCCAAGAGCCGCAGCACGAGCTGGGGTCGGGCGCCGCCGTCGCGCACTGCCCGCTCGCCACCCGGGGACCGCTGCCCCGAGCGCCCGACGCCGCCGTCGGGAAACGGGGCCGACTTCAGCAGCTCCTCTGCGAGCCGCACTCCGCAACGCACCAGCCGCAGGCTGTCCGGCGTGACCGATTCGAACGGGCCAGAGACGTCCAGGACGCCGACGATGTCGCCGGTCAAAGGGTCGCGAATGGGGGATGCGGTGCAAGCCCAGTCATGGTGGGTCCGCACGAGGTGCTCGGCCGAGAAAAGTTGCGCCGGCGCACCCGTCACCAAGGCCTCGCTAATGGCGTTCGTGCCCACCCCTGATTCGGACCAGTCGGCGCCCTCCACGAACTCCAGCGAGTCCGCGAGCCGCAAGGCCTGCTTGCTGCCGACGCGCCACAGCACTTCGCCCTCGTGGTCGGTGACGATCAGCAGATGGCGTCCGGTCACGGTCTCATCGGCTAGAAGCTGTGACAGCGCCGGCATCACCGCAGCCAACCGATGGCCGGCGCTGAGGGATCGCGCCTCGGAGACTTCATGCCGGTGCAGGGGCCGGTGCTGGTCCGGATTGATGCCCAGAGCCAGGGAGCGCTGCCAGGACTTGATAAGCGACGGCGAGAGGTGCGGATCCGGAGTGCCAGAAATCGTGGTCTCGTGCGCCGCCCGGAGAATTCGGGCGTACTCCGCCGGTGCAGAAAACCTGAGGTCCGAGGGATGCGTGATGGGGCCGTTGCCCTGCCGCATGCTCATTCCCTCAACTCGCCCTCGAATCGTCGCACCCGGCTGGGTCCCTGCCGCCGTCGGCCAGCCTGCGCGCCCGCCGGCAGCTTGAGAGCTCCGTGTAACCCGATTGTAACCCCCTACGACTTTTACTTGTGATGCGGGTCACTGCGTGGTCTATGCGCCACGCAACGGGAGCGGCCCCCTGTCAGCAATGGAAAGAGGAAACATGCCTGAGACACCAAACGGCGTCGTCGGGGCGTGGCTGGCGCAGTTCGATGAGGCACTGCGCAGCCACAACACGGACGCCGCACTGGAACTTTTTGACGACGACTCGTACTGGCGCGATTTCGTCTCCTTCACCTGGAACCTCAAGACGCTGGAGGGCAAAGAGGACATCCGGCGCATGCTCGAGGCGACCCTGGGCGACGTGCAGCCCAGCAACTGGACCCTCGCCGAGGACGCCACCGGGGACGCCGCCAATGCCGAGGCCTGGGTAAACTTCGAGACCGCCCAGGCCCGGGGCTACGCCCATCTGCGCCTCCGGAACGGCAAATGCTGGACCCTGCTCACCACCATGCAGGAACTGAAGGGCTTTGAGGAAAAGAAGGGCCCCAACCGGGACAAGGGGGTCGCCCACGAGATCACCAAAGGACGCAAATCCTGGCTGGAACTGAAGGAGGAGCAGGAGGCGAGACTCGGCTACGAAGACCAGCCCTACACCGTCATCATCGGCGGCGGCCAGGGCGGGATCGGGCTGGGCGCGCGGCTGCGGAGGCTCGGAGTGCCCACCATCATCATCGAAAAGAATGAGCGCGCGGGTGACTCCTGGCGTAACCGCTACAAGTCCCTCCACCTGCACGATCCGGTCTGGTACGACCACCTGCCCTACATGAAGTTCCCCGACGACTGGCCGGTTTTCGCGGCCAAGGACAAGATCGGCGACTGGCTGGAAAACTACACACGGATCATGGAACTGAACTACTGGTCCAAGACCGAGTGCACCAACGCCCGCTTCGACGAAACGTCCCAGGAGTGGGTGGTGGAGGTGATGCGCGACGGCGAACCGGTCACCCTGCGCCCGAAGCAGCTCGTCTTCGCCCTGGGTGTATCGGGGTACCCGAGTGTCCCCACGTTCGACGGCGCCGAGTCCTTCCTGGGGGAGCAGTACCACTCGTCCAAGCACCCGGGCGGTGGCGACTGGACCGGCAAGAAAGCCGTGGTCATCGGCTCCAACAATTCGGCCCACGATATCTGCGCCGACCTTTGGGAACACGGCGCGGACGTCACCATGGTCCAGCGGTCCTCGACGCATATTGCCCGCAGTGAATCCCTCATGGACCTCGCTCTCGGCGGGCTGTACTCCGAAGAGGCACTGGCCAACGGCGTCACCACGGAGAAAGCCGACCTGCTGTTTGCCTCCTTGCCGTACCGGATTCTGCCCGAAGCCCAGATCCCGGTTTATGCGGAGATGGCCCGCCGGGACGCGGAGTTCTACTCCCAGCTCGAGGCTGCCGGCTTTGACCTGGACTTCGGCGTTGACGGCTCCGGCTTGTTCCTGAAGTACCTGAGGCGCGGCTCCGGCTACTACATCGACGTCGGCGCCTCGCAGCTGATCATCGACGGCCGGGTCAAGCTGGCCAATGGCCAGGTCAGCAAGATCACCGGCAACTCCGTCGTGATGGCCAACGGAACGGAGCTGGATGCCGACGTCATTATTTACGCCACCGGGTATGGGTCGATGAACGGCTGGCTGACTGATCTGGTCTCGCCCGAGGTGGCAGACGCCGTCGGCAAGTGCTGGGGGTTCGGATCGGATACGCCGAAGGATCCGGGGCCGTGGGAGGGGGAACTGCGCAACATGTGGAAGCCCACCAACGTCGAGAACCTGTGGATCCACGGCGGCAATCTGCACCAGAGCCGGCACTATTCGAACTATCTTGCCCTGCAGCTCAAGGCCAGGATGGAAGGACTGCCGACGCCGGTCTTCGAGCTGCAGCCCACGCATCACGCGCGCTAACCGCACGCGCCGACTCACGGGGTCGTGACAATCTCAGGCACGGCCACCAGACTGGGGCTACGGCCCCGCTGTGAAAATCCAACTTTTATTCCGTGGATGCGCCTGACCGGGCGCATCCACGGTCCTGGACTGCGAAGGTGAAACACCATGAAAGCAGCACGATTCCACGCCCGCGAGGATCTCCGGATCGAAGACATTCAAGAGCCGGAGCTGCGACCGGGAACGGTGAAGATCGCCGTGGCCTGGTGCGGTATCTGCGGCACCGACCTCCATGAATTCCTGGAAGGACCCATTTTCACCCCGCCGCCCGGCCACCCCCACGGGCTCACCCACGAGGCCGCCCCGGTCACCCTCGGCCACGAGTTCTCCGGCACCGTCGAGGAACTGGGGGAAGGCGTCAGCGGTCTGGCCGTTGGAGACAACGTCGTCGTGGAGCCGTACTACGTCTGCAATGAATGCGGTCCCTGCCTCAGCGGCCACTACAACCTGTGCGCCAAGTTGGGCTTCATCGGCCTGGCGGGCGGCGGTGGCGGCTTGAGCGAGAAGATTGTCGTCGACACCCGGTGGGTGCACCCTGTCGGCGACATCCCCTTGGACGAAGCCGCACTGATCGAACCCCTTGCGGTGGCGTATCACGCCGTCGGCCGGAGCGGCGTCAAAGCCGGGGACGTCGCCGTCGTCGGCGGTGCCGGACCTATCGGCCTGCTGACCGCCGCGGTCCTCAAAGGCATCGGCGTCACCACGATCGTTACCGAGCTGTCTGCCGCCCGCAAAGACAAGGCGACTTCGTCCGGGGTCGCGGATCACGTGCTCGATCCGAGTGCCCAGGACATCAAGGCGCGCGTGCTGGAACTGACCAACGGTGCGGGGGCCGATGCGGCGTTTGAATGTGCCGGTGTGAATGCGGTGCTGGACACCATGCTCGACGTCGTGAGGCCCGCCGGCGTCGTCGTCAACGTCTCGATCTGGGGGCACCCGGCCACGGTCGACATGCAGAAAGTGGTGCTCAAGGAAATCGACCTGCGCGGCACCATCGCCTACTGCGGCGACCACGAAGCCGCCATCAAGCTCGTCCAGGAAGGAAAAGTCGACCTGAAACCCTTCATTACGGGGCGGATCGCCTTGGACGACTTGGTGGACAAGGGGTTCGACACGCTGATCAACCACAACGACACCGCGGTGAAGATCATCGTCCACCCGTAGTGATGAGAGTCTCACGCGGGAATAGTTGCAGACGCCTCGCAGTTGCCGCCAGTGAACCCATTCACTGCGAAAGGAATTGCGCATGCTGTTTTCCCCGATGACCCTCGGCGAGCTGGAACTGCCCAACCGGCTCGTCATGGCGCCGCTGACCCGTCTCCGTTCCGGCCAGGAAGGTATCCCGGGGCCCTTGGTTGCTGAGCACTACCGCCAGCGCGCCTCACTGGGCCTGATCGTCAGCGAGGGCACCTACCCGAGCCCGGCCGGGCGCTCGTACCCGGGCCAGCCCGGCATCGTCACCCCGGACCAGATTGCCGGCTGGAAGAAGGTCACGGACGCCGTTCACGCCGAAGGCGGCCGGATCTTCGCGCAGGTCATGCACGGTGGCCGGGTTTCGCACGAGGACATCACCGGCGGCCACCAGGTGGTTGCGCCTAGCGCCATCGCCGTCGAGGCGGAGACCCGCACGTCCAAGGGCAAGCAGGCGCACCCCGTGCCGCACGCCCTGACCACCGACGAACTGCCCGGCGTCCTGCAGGAAATTGTCCAGGGCTCGCGGAACGCCATCGAGGCAGGGTTCGACGGCGTGGAGCTGCACTCTGCCAACGGTTACCTGCTGCACGAATTCCTGGCGCCGTCGTCGAACCAGCGTGACGACATCTACGGCGGCACGCCCGAGAACCGGGCGCGCTTCGTGATCGAAGTTGTGCGGGCTGTGGTTGAGGCCGTGGGCGCCGAACGCGTCGGCATCAGGATCTCGCCGGAGCACAACGTCCAGGGTGTCACCGAACTGGACGCCGCAGATGTTCGCGAGACGTACCGCCTGCTGGTGGATGCTATTGCGCCGCTGAACCTGGCCTACCTGAGCATCCTGCACAAGGATCCCACCGGCGAGCTGGTCCAGGACCTGCGCTCACGGTTCAACGGCGCCTTCCTCGTCAACACCGGATTTGGCGTCATCACCACCCGTGATGAGGCCATCTCGCTGGTTGCCGACGGGCACGCGGACGCCGTCGTCGTCGGACGCCCGGCCATCGCGAACCCGGACCTCGCCCGCCGCTGGCGCGAAGGCCTGCCGGTCAACGAGCCCGACGCGTCCACGTTCTACGCCGACGGCGCCGAGGGCTACACCGACTACCCGGCCTACCAGAACTAGGACCAACTGCGGTGCGGTGACTCCCGCGGCGCCGCACGCGCCGCGCAGGTCACGCTCGGTTGGACATGCTCAGCCGCAGCCAAGACCAGTGGGCAGAATGCCATTCTGCCCACTGATCGCATTTAACAATGAGCATGTCCCTCGCAGGGCAGGTCCGAGACCGGGTGCGCGAGTCACAGGGCCGCACCCGCTGCCGGACATGTGCCGCGATGATCTGCACGAGAGAGCATGTTCCTCGCGGCGCATCATGGCCATGGGACATGCCCAGCGGCCGCCACGACCAGTGGGCAGAATGCCATTCTGCCCACTGGTCGCATCTAACAATGAGCATGTCCCTCGCAGGGCAGGTCCGAGACTGAACATGCTCCGCGGTGACATGTGTGGCTGGGCATGTCCCGTCCTGCACATCGGAGCCGCCGGGACATGTTCCCTCTACGAATTGGCCACTGGACATGTCCCGTGGCTGGCGCCGGGATTGGGCATGTCCCCCGTGGGGCCCATGGTGCGGAGCGAGGTGCATGTCCAGCGGTGGGGGCGGCAAATGGGCATGTCCCGGAGGGGGGCCTCGCCGTGCCTAGTCCTATAGGATCTGAAGATGCAATTAGCTTCCACCGGCAGCCATTCTGAGGGGCGCCCCGCCGGCCGCGCAGTCAGCCGGCAGGTCCTGGCGGACCACGTTTATGAAGAACTTCTGGCGTCGCTGATGGATGGCCGGCTGGAACCCGGAACCGCGGTCAGCATCGACGGGACCGCCCGTGAACTCGACGTCTCGCCCACCCCCGTGCGGGAGGCGCTCGCCAGGCTGGAACACACCGGGATGGTGCGCCGCGTGGCCCTCAAGGGCTACCGGGTTGCTCCGGTGTTCACCCGGGAAGACTTCGCCGAGCTCATGGAAGCCCGGCTCGCGATCGAGCCCGTGAACGCCCGCCTGGCGTGTGCACGGCTGACGCCCGGCCACCTGGCCGAACTGGAACGGGCAGTCGCCGATCTCAAGGACGCGCCGCGCGGGCCCTCCTTCGCCGAGTTCCGCGGCTACCTCGAGGCCGACGAGCGGTTCCACCGGCTGATCGCGGAGCAGACGGGCAACCAGTTCATGGTGGCCGCCTACGCCGCCCTCGGCGGACAGATTCAGCGCTTCCGCCTGTTCGGGGGAGTGGGGATCACCGACGCCGACCACGCGATCGCCGAACATCAGGCCGTCCTGGATGCCTTGGCGACGGGCGATCCGGAGAAGGCCGCAGCCGCCATGGCCGAGCACGTGCAAAAGGTGCGCGGCCGCGCCATCGCGGACGCTCCCGCGGAATGAGGCTCACTTCCCAGGCTGACGCACGCGGGCCCAACACCGCGTAACAGCGCGCCACGCCCGGCTTCTGAGCCCTCTTTTTGTGACCCCCTTCACAGCTGATCGAAGACCCTATAGGATCTTCGATTGTGACGGCTACGGTGCCGGCATGGGGAGTCACAAGGGAGTGAAGAGTGCAAACAGAAACTTTGGCCGCAGGGCCCAAGGAGTCCGCAACACGCCGCACCATCAAGAATCTGCGGTGGTGGATTCTCGGCTGGGCGCTGGCCGCCGGCATCATCAACTACATGGACCGCAGTGCAATCTCCATCGCCGCGCCGCAACTGATCAAAGACTTCGGCATGACCCGGACGGACATTGGCCTCCTGGGCACCGTGTTCTCCTGGACCTACGCTTTTGCCCAGCTGCCCGCTGGCTGGCTCGTGGACAAGCTGGGCGCCCGACGGATGTACTTCCTCGCAATCGCGGGCTGGAGCATCGCAACCGCGCTGATGGCCGTCGGCACCAAGATGTGGCAATTCGTCACCTTCCGCGTCCTGCTCGGCATCACCGAGGCCCCCAACGGGCCGGCGTCGGCAAAGCTCACCGCTGACTGGTTCCCCCGGGCCGAGCGCGGACAGGCCACCGCCATCTGGGACAGCGGTTCCAAGTGGGGACCCGCCATCGCGCCGCCCGTCCTGACCGCCATCATGCTCGCGTTCGGCTGGCAGGCCATCTTCCTCTTCCTCGGCGTCGCAGGCATCGTGCTGGCATTGGCCTTCTTCCTTTACTACCGCGCTCCCGAAGAGCACAAGCGCATCAGCGCGAAGGAACTGGATTACATTGAAAGCCAGCGCACCACCCAGCTCCTGACTGCCAAGAAGGTATCGTGGCTCGGACTCTTTAAGCACCGCCAAATCTGGGGCATGATGGCCGGATTCTTCTGCGTCATCTGGATCTGGAACATCTTCATCGTCTTCCTGCCGCTCTACCTGCAGGAAGAACGCGGTGCCAGCATCGCCAGCTCCGGCTGGCTTGCGGCTGTTCCGTACCTCGGCGCAGCCATCCTCGGCATCACCGGCGGCTGGGTCATGACGCGCTACGCGAAGAAGGCCGGCCGCGATCCGTTGCTGGCCAAGCGCCACGTGATGTCCATTGCAGCGATTGCCGCCGGCATCTTGATCTGCCTCATCCCGTTCGTAGATTCCCTCCCGCTCGCCATCGCTGTCATGACCGTGGCACTGGGCTTCGTCGCCACCATGCAGGCGGCCGCGTGGGCCATGCCCGGCGACATCGTGGACAACTCACAGGTTGCCTCCGTCGGTGCCATCCAGAACTTCGGCGGCTACTTCGGCGGCGCCTTTGCCCCTCTGCTGACCGGTGTGATCGCCGATGCCACCGGCTCCTACGCGCCGTCGTTCGTGATCGGCGGCGTCATCGCCGCCCTGGCCGCAGTGGCATACACCGTGCTGGTCCGCGAACCCATCAAGGACAAGGCCGCAGCAACGCAGACAGAAAGCCGAACCGACGCATGAGCACAGCAACAAATGCATTGACGACGACGGCGGTCGCCCCCACGGCGGCCGCCCCGGCGGCGGGAACCTCCACTGCGGGCACCGCCCGCTCGCCGTTCACCGTGGCCGTCACCGCCGACGCCGCGCGGCCGGACGGAAGCTCCATTCACGGGGATCTGGGGCTGCAGCGGCTCAGCGAGCATGGCATCAGCTGGAGCGTCCTGCCCACTTACACAGACCCGGTTCCGCTGGCCGACCTCGCCGGGGTCCAGGCCGTGCTGTCCCTGGGGCACATCGCCTTCGATTCACGCACCGTGGACCACGCCCCGGACCTGAGGCTGATTGCCCGGTTCGGGGCCGGCTACGAAACCATCGACTTGGACGCCTGCACCCGCGCCGGCATCGTTGTCACCAACACCCCGGATGCCATCCGGCGGCCGTTGGCGGTGGCGGGACTGACGCTGCTCCTGGCGCTCTCGCACAAGCTCCTGGCCAAGGACAGGCTGACCCGGACCTCTGACTGGGCGCAGCGCGAGCATTACCGCGGCGCGCCGCTGGTGGGCCAGACGGTCGGCATCGTGGGCTTCGGCAGCGTGGGCGCTGAGCTCGCCCGCCTCCTGGCCCCGCTCGGGGTGAAGGTCGTGGGCAACAACCGCAGCGGCCGCCACGCGGAGGCCGCCGGACTCGGCGTTGAGCTGCTGGGCCTGAACGAGCTCCTGGAGCGCTCGGATTACGTTGTGCTCTGCGCCGCGCTGACACAGGCGACCGAAAAATTGATCGGCGCGGCCGCGTTGGCGCGGATGAAGCCAAGCGCCTACTTGATCAATATCGGCCGCGGAAAGCTCGTGGACACGGATGCCCTCCGGGACGCCCTGCGGGACGCCCGGATCGCCGGCGCCGGCCTGGACGTCTTTGAGCCGGAACCCCTGCTTCCCGACGACGAGCTCCTGACCTTGGACAACGTGGTGCTTTCCCCGCATTCCCTGTGCTGGACCGAGGACTTCACGCGGGACGTCGCTGCCAGCGCCATTGGGTCAATCCTGGCGGTCGCGGCAGGGGAGCGCCCTGCCAACGTCCTGAATCCGGAGGTCTTCGCGACCGCGGCCTTCGCCGCGAAGCGCCCGTAACCCGGGGGTGTGACCTTGACAACATCCCTATAGATAGTAAATCCTATAGGAAACAGGATTCCACGAAGGAGTGAACCCATGGCCTATACAGCCGAAAACTGGCCCATCACCGCAGCGCTCCTGCAGTTCCCGGGGACCGACGCGCAGGGCAGCCACATCAACGACGCCGACGCCTCCGCCTGGGCCGAGGTCCTCAGTGAGGTCAAGGACGCCGGCTTTGCCAATGCCGACCTCACGGACAGCTGGGTCCGCCCCGGCGACCTGAGCTCTCCGCGGCTTGCCGAGTTCAAGCAGACCGCGGACAACGTCGGCATCGGCATCCCCGTCATCTCGGCCATCCGCCGCAGCGTGATCGAGGAAGGCAACTGGGAAGCCAACCTGGCGTACAGCCACCGCACCATCGACGCCGCCGCCGAGCTGGGCTGCGAGGTCGTCTCGTTCGGACTGCACCAGGCCATCACCGCCGAGCAGCAGAAGCAGCTCTGGTTCTGGACCGTCGAAGGGTACAAGGACCCGGCAGGGGACAAGGAAACGTGGGGTAAGGCTGTCAGCCGCCTGCGCGAACTCGGCCAGCACGCGGCCGAGGTCGGCGTCCTGCTCTCGCTTGAAATGTACGAGGACACGTACCTCGGCACTGCGGATTCCTCCGTTCAGCTGGTCCAGGACATCGGCCTGGCCAACGTCGGCATCAACCCGGACATCGGCAACCTCATCCGGCTGCACCGCCCGATCGAGGACTGGCGCGAGATGGTCGCCAAGACCCTCCCGTACTCCAACTACTGGCACATGAAGAACTACATCCGCGACGAGGACGTCGCCCGGGACACCTACGTGGCGATGCCGGCCCCGATGGAAAGCGGCCTCATCAACTACCGCGAGGCGTTCAAGACCGCGCTCTCCGTCGGCTTCCAGGGCATCCTGTGCACCGAGCACTACGGCGGCGACGGCCTCAGCGTCACGGCCAGCAACCAGGACTACCTCCGCCGCCAGGTCCTGCCGAAGACCGACGGCTACGCCCTCGGCACGAGCCAGGTGGCCCAGGGCCGGCAGCTGCCGGCGGCCACGGTACTCGCCAGCGCCTGAACGGGCGCCGACACCGGCGCGTGGTGCGGCCGTCAAGCCACTTGGGGGGCGGCCGCACCACCCACCTCTACCCACAGCATCAGTTCTCCAACACGGATTCAATGAGGAACCATGACCCAGATCTTCGACAATCCCGCTGATTTCGCGGATGAGGCACTGGACGGCTTCGTTGCGGCCAACCGCGGCTACGTGGCCCGAGTCGACGGCGGCGTCGTCCGCTCCACCGAAGTCCCCTCCGGGCAGGTGGCCCTGGTGGTCGGCGGCGGCTCCGGGCACTACCCGGCCTTCGCCGGCCTCGTCGGGCCCGGACTGGCCACCGCCTCGGCCTGCGGCAACATGTTCGCCTCGCCCGCGGCCGGCCAGGTCTACCGCGTGGCCAAGGCCGCCAACGCCGGCGGCGGCGTGCTGCTGAGCTACGGCAACTACGCCGGCGACGTCCTGCACTTCGGCCAGGCCCAGCTGCGCCTCAACGCCGAAGGCATCGAAACCCGCACCGTCCTGGTCACCGACGACATCGCCAGCGCCCCGCTGGAGCAGATCGAGAAGCGCCGCGGCATCGCCGGGGACCTGACGGTCTTCAAGATCGCCGGCGCCGCCGCAGAGGCGGGACTGAGCCTGGACGACGTCGAACGGCTGGCCATCCGGACCAACTACCGCACCCGGTCCCTCGGCGTGGCCTTCGACGGCTGCACGCTGCCCGGCGCGGAGGCCCCGCTGTTCTCTGTCCCCGTGGGGCACATGTCCCTGGGCCTGGGCATCCACGGCGAACCGGGCATCTCCGACCACCCCATGCCCACCGCCTCCGAACTGGCCGAACTCCTGGTCAGCAGGCTCCTGGCCGACAAACCGGACGACGCCGGCACCCGCGTGGTCGCAATCGTCAACGGCCTTGGCACGGTCAAGTACGACGAACTCTTCCTGCTGTTCGGCAAGATCGAGAAGCTCCTCACCGCCGCCGGGCTCACCGTCGTCGAACCCGAATGCGGCGAGCTCGTCACGAGCCTGGACATGTCCGGCCTGTCCCTGACCCTGCTGTGGCTGGACGAGGAACTCGAACAGAACTGGGCCGCCCCGGCCGACACCCCGGCGTTCCGCAAGGGAAACCTGGCACCCCGTGCCCGCCGCGAACTCGCCGGTCCGGACGCCGAAGAGACCGCCGACGTCGAACGGCCCACCGCCGCGGCGGCAGCCCTCGGCCGGCTGGCCGCCGACTTCCTCGGCCAGGCGCGGGACGTGGTGGTCGAGCATGAGGAAGAACTGGGCCGCCTGGACGCCGTCGCCGGCGACGGCGACCACGGGATCGGCATGCGCCGCGGCGTGGACGCGGCAGTCACCGCGGCCGAACAGGCTGCCGCGAACGACGGCGGTGCCTCGCCGTCGCGGGTCCTGACCGCTGCGGGGGAGGCCTGGAGCGAACGCGCCGGCGGCACCTCGGGTGCGCTCTGGGGCTCGGCGATCATCGCCGCCGGACAGGCCCTGGGCAACCAGGACAGCTACAGCGGCGAGGACGCGGCCGCCGCGGTCACGGCCTTCGTGGATGCCATCACCGCGCTCGGCAAGGCCGAGTCGGG
The DNA here is from genome assembly GCF_056396505.1 of Arthrobacter sp. 05T410. Taxonomy (NCBI): domain Bacteria; kingdom Bacillati; phylum Actinomycetota; class Actinomycetes; order Micrococcales; family Micrococcaceae; genus Arthrobacter; species Arthrobacter sp. 05T410. Next base: position 123,275 of record NZ_JBFTLP010000008.1, read on the forward strand.
GGACAAGACCATGGTGGACGCACTCTTGCCGTTCCAGGACGCGTTCCTCACCGCGTTCGACGCCGGCACACCAGTGGCCGGTTCCCTCGCCGCGGCGGCGGCCGCCGCCACAGCCGCCGCAGAGCGGACCGCCGGGCTGCGTCCGCTCAAAGGCCGGGCCCGCCCGCTCGCCGAGAAGAGCCTCGGCCACCCCGACCCCGGAGCGGTGTCCTTCGCCCTCATCGCGACCCGGATATCCACCCACACCGACACCACAGACACAGGATCCCGGCCCGGCACCCCCGAGCCGGCGGAACAAGGAGCACAAGCATGAGCACAGCAACAGGCTGGCGCGTGGTCATCGGCAACGATGAGGCCGGCGTCGAATACAAGAACGCGCTGAAGGCGCTCCTGGAAGCCGACCCCCGCGTGGCGTCCGTGCAGGACGTGGGAGTCGGCGCCAACGACTCCACCGCCTATCCGCACGTCGCCGTCGACGCGGCCCGCAAGATCGCCGACGGCGACGCCGACCGGGCGCTGCTGATCTGCGGCACCGGCCTGGGCGTGGCGATCGCGGCCAACAAGGTCCCCGGCATCCGCGCCGTCACGGCCCACGACAGCTACTCGGTGGAGCGGTCCGTCCTGAGCAACAACGCCCAGGTGCTCACGCTGGGGCAGCGCGTCATCGGGCTGGAACTGGCCAAGAAGCTCGTGGGCGAATGGCTGAGCCACCGCTTCGACGAAAACTCCTCCTCCGCCGCGAAGGTGGACGCCATCTGCTCGTACGAACCCGAATACACGAAGGCAGTCTGAACATGACCGAATCAACAGCAACCGCAGCCGCCATCAACGCCGCCCGCAAGATCGCAGTCGTCGGCTCCGGCTACATGGGTGGCGGGATCGCACAGGTCCTGGCACTCGGTGGCGCCCGGGTGGCGCTCGCGGATGTGTCCGCGGAAGTGGCCCAGAAGAATTACGAGCGGCTCCTGGCCGAATCCGACGAATTCGTTGCCGCCGGGCTCTTCCCGGAAGGCGCCACCGCAATCCTGAAGGAAAACCTCTGGCCCGCCAAGGACATCGAGGAGGCCGTGGCGGACGCCGACTTCATCGAAGAAGCCGTCCCCGAGGTCATCGAGACCAAGCACCAGACTCTCGCCCGCATCAGCGCGGCCGCTCGCCCGGACGCCATCATCGGGTCCAACACGTCCACGATTTCCATCGCGGACCTGTCCGAGCCGGTCACCAACCCGGAACGCTTCCTGGGCGTGCACTTCTCCAACCCGTCCCCGTTCATCCCGGGCGTGGAAATCATCCCCCATGCCGGCACCTCGGCCGCGACGGTCGGCACCGTCCGCGACCTCGTGCACGCGGCCAACAAGCAGACCGCCGTCGTCAAGGACGTCACCGGCTTCGTGCTCAACCGGCTCCAGTACGCGCTGTTCCACGAGGCCGCCCAGCTGGTGGAACAGGAGATCGCGACCGCGGAGGACGTCGACACCCTGGTCCGCACCACCTTCGGCTTCCGGCTGCCGTTCTTCGGGCCCTTCGCCATAGCCGACATGGCCGGGCTGGACGTCTACAACTTCTGCTACAAGTCCCTCCAGACCGATTTCCCGAAACGGTTCGCGACGCCGAAGATCCTCACCGACCTGGTGGAGGCCGGAAAGCTGGGCACCAAGACCGGAGCCGGCTTCCTCAACGTTCCGGCGGAGCGCACGCCGGAACTGATCGCCTACCGGAACAAGGCGTACGTGGCCATGCAGAAGCTCATCGACGAGCTCGGCCCCGCCCCCATCAGCTGATTCCGCATCTTCCTCTTTCACTTCAGGAGCCTTCCCATGAGCACTTTTCCCACAGAACGCACCGCCATCATCACCGGCGCCGTGTCCGAGCGCGGCATCGGCCGCGCCACCGCCAGCTACCTGGCCGCACAGGGCTGGAACATCGGCATCATCGACCTCGATGACGCACTCTGCAAGGCGGCGGCCAAGGAACTGGCAGCCGAGCACGGCGTCAAGGCCTTCGGTGCCGGCGCCAACGTTTCCGACGAAGGCTCGGTCCGCGCGGCAATCGACGCCATCGAGGCGGAACTGCCGCAGATCGTTGCGCTCGCCAACGTGGCCGGCGTCAGCTCTCCGGTGCCCTACCTGGAACTCGACGCCGCCGAATGGGACCGGGTGCTGAACATCAACCTCAACGGCGTCCACTACGCCACCCGCCGCGTCGCGGAATCCATGGTGAAGAACAGGATCGGGCGCATCGTGAACATCTCCTCTGTCTCCGCGCAGCGTGGCGGCGGCACCTTCTCCAAGACGCCGTACTCCGTGGCGAAAGCCGGCGTGATCGGCCTGACCCGGGCCACGGCCCGTGAACTGGGCGAATACGACATCACGGTCAACGCCATCTCACCCGGGCCCATCGACACCGACATCATGGGCGGCACCCTCAGCAAGGAACGCAAGGACGAACTCACCAAAGACCTCGTGGTCAACCGGGTCGGCTCCACCCGGGACATCGCAGCAGCCATCGCCTTCCTCATCAGCGAGGACGCCGGCTACATCTCCGGCCAGACGCTGAATGTGGATGGCGGACTCTACATGCACTAAGGAAGAAGCCTCGTGGCACAACACAGCCAAACCCGCGCGTCCGGATTCGCAGCCTGGAGCAAGGGACGGAAGATCTACCTCGCCGTCGGGATCCTGGCCTGCGTGGCCGGCGTCCTGATGATGGTTTTTTCGCGCTAGTTTTCTCCGGCCGGAGCCGGCCTGGCTTTTTTTGGACTGGCCTGATCCGGCCACTTTCATGCAACTGATTCACCCCCCCTGAGTTACACCACTGATTGCTCGACGAGGAGTTTTTTGATGACCGTAACAACAACGTCCACCCGGGACCTACTGGAGACACCGGTCCTAAAATCGGCCATCTCCAAGGCCTCCCGCCGGCTGATGCCCATGCTGGTGATCCTGTATGTGGTCGCCTTCCTGGACCGCACCAACGTCGGCTTCTCCGAAGCTGCCTTGGGCGTGGACAAGGGTATTAGCGCCGGCGCCTTCGCCCTGGGCGCCGGGATCTTCTTCATCGGCTACGCCCTGTTCGAGATCCCGAGCAACCTGCTCCTGACCAAGTTCGGCGCCAAGGTATGGCTGGCCCGCATCGCCATCACGTGGGGCATCGTCTCGGCCTGCTTCGCGTTCGTGCAGGGTGAGACGTCCTTCATTATCCTGCGGTTCCTGCTGGGTGTCACCGAGGCCGGGCTGTTCCCCGGCGTCATCATGTTCCTGGCCGCGTGGTTCCCCAACAAGGTCCGCGTCAAGATGTTCGCCATCTTCTACCTGGCCCAGCCGTTCTCCCAGATGCTGGGCGCCCCGCTCTCCGGCTGGCTGATCAACATCGGCGACCAGGTCCCCGGCGTCCAGGGCTGGCAGGTCATGTTCTTCGTCGAGGGAATGCTGGCGGTCGTCGCCGGCGTCGCCGCGTACTTCTTCCTGATCAACAGCCCGCAGGACGCCAAGTTCCTGGACAAGGACGAGAAGAACGCGCTCCTGGAGGTCATGGCGCTCGAGGACACCGTCAAGGAAGAGTCCGGGCCGCGCGGCGTCCTGGCGGCCATGAAGAACGGCAAGGTCTGGTACTTCACCGTCATCTACTTCTGCCTGCAGATCGCCGTCTACGGCGTCACCTTCTACCTGCCGCAGCAGGTCGCCCAGCTGACCGGCCAGAAGGTGGGCATCGCCGTCGGCTTGATGGCAGCCATCCCGTGGTTCTTCGGTATCTTCGCCTGCTACTTCATCGGCAAGGCAGCGAACACCGTGATCCGCCGCCGGGTCTGGGGCACCGGGCTGTTCATCTCCACCGGACTCTGCATCTTCGGCTCCGCGTGGGCCGGCGCCAACCACATTCCGGCGCTCGGCATCATCTTCATCACCCTCGCCGTGTGCTCGTTCCTCTCCATCGGCCCCATCGCGTGGTCCTACCCGACGGCGTTCCTCACCGGAACCGCCGCGGCCGCGGGGATCGGCCTGATCAACTCGCTCGGAAACCTCGGCGGCTTCGTCGCGCCGATCCTGCGCACCTCGGTCAACCAGATGACCGCCTCGGAGACCGGGACCATGGGCGTCTATGCCCTCGGCGTGCTCCCGTTCCTGGCAGCGGCCATGATGTTCGCGACCCGCCGCTTCAAGAACAAGGCCGACGAGCTGCTGGAGCAGTAAAGGCTCCCGGCCTCACTTCCAGCGCGACGTCCAGCGCCCATCCACTGGATCCAGCAGAAAGCACCAAGAAATGCAGCAGATTCCCGGCAGCCAGTCCTCCAACACCCGCATTCTGGTGGGGGTCAGCACGAAGATGTACCTCGGCTACCGGGACAGCCTGGACTGGTTGGAGCGGGTGCGGCACGAAGTGGACACCCGCCCGGCCCTCGCGGCCGGGCGGGTTGTCCCGTTTGTCATCCCGTCCTTCCCCGTCCTGCCCGCGGCGGCTCGGCTCCTGGCGGGTTCGCCGCTGCTGCTCGGTGCGCAGAACTGCGGCTGGTCGGACGGGCCATGGACCGGGGAAGTGGCCCCGTCCATGCTCGCGGAACTCGGCGTCCGGCTCGTGGAGATCGGCCATGCCGAACGCCGGCAGCACTTCGGCGAGGACGACGCCATGGTGGCCCTCAAGGTCCGGGCCGCGGACGACGCCGGGCTCACCCCGCTGCTGTGCGTGGGGGAGCGCGACGGTGGGCAGCCGGCGGCCGCGGCGGACTTTGTGTTCCGCCAGATCGAGTCGGCTGTCGACGGCGACTGGGACCTCGCCGGCCGCCTGGTGGTGGCCTACGAACCGGTCTGGGCCATCGGCGCGGCCGAGCCGGCCGCCGCCGCGTACGTGTCCGACGTCGTCAACCGGCTCCGGGACCAGCTCACCGCCGCCGGCGTGCCAGGGTTGCCGGTTATCTACGGCGGTTCGGCGAAGCCCGGACTGCTGCCCACGCTTGAGGGTCTCTCGGGCCTGTTCCTGGGCCGGTTTGCACACGACCCCGTGAATTTCGGCGCCGTGCTGGATGAGGCACTCCTGCTGGCCGAGGGCTTCACTGCACCGGAACCAACCCCCGTGGGACATGTCCAGCCCTGACCGCGTGCGACGGGCATGATGCCTAGATGTCCCTTGGCCGAGGGCAAGAATGAGCATGTCCCGTGGGGTGGCTGGCGAGGAATGGACATGTTCCGTTGGGTGGGTGGCGAAGAGTGGACATGTCCGGCCTTGGCCGCGTGCGACGGGCATGATGTCTAGATGTCCCTTGGTCGAGGGCAAGAATGAGCATGTCCCATGCTGTGGCCATCGAAGAATGGGCATGTTCCGTGGAGTGGGCAGTGAAGAGTGGACATGTCCGGCCTTGGCCGCGTGCGATGGGCATGATGCCTAGATGTCCCTTGGTCGAGGGCAAGAATGAGCATGTCCCATGCTGTGGCCACCGAGGAATGGGCATGTTCCGTTGGGTGGGCAGCGAAGAGTGGACATGTCCGGCCTTGGCCGCGTGCGACGGGCATGATGCCTAGATGTCCTTGGTCGGGGGCAAGAATGGGTATGTCCCATGCTGTGGCCACCGAGGAATGGGCATGTTCCGTTGGGTGGGCAGCGAAGAGTGGACATGTCCGGCCTTGGCCGCGTGCGACGGGCATGATGCCTAGATGTCCTTGGTCGGGGGCAAGAATGGGCATGTCCCAGGCTGAGGCCATCGAAGAATGGGCATGTCCCTCGTCGGAGGGTGCGGCAAAGACAGCTAGGCGCGGACTGACCTCTGGCACAGGCCGATGAAGCCGCCCAGCTGCTCCAGACCCTCGGGGTGGGCGGGGAGGTAGTTGGTCAGTTCGGGCGCGCGGACGATCACGGCACGCCATTGGCCGCGGGACACCGCCACATTGATCCGGTTCCGCGAGAGCAGGAACTCCATGCCCCGCGGAGCCTCGGCCACCGCAGAACATGCCATGGACACAATCACGACCGCGGCCTCCTGGCCCTGGAACTTATCCACGGTCCCCACCCGCACGCCGGCGAGATTCGCGGCGTCCAGGGCATCGCGAATGACGTTGACCTGTGCGTTGTAGGCAGCCACCACCAGGATGTCGGCCGCCTCCAATGGCCGGGCTCCGTCTGCGGTGTGCCAGGAAAGGCCCAAATGGCGGCGCACCTGCCCGACGACCTCGGCAGCCTCCTCGGCCGACGACGTCGTGTTCCCGCTGTGCGGCACCATCACCGTCTCAATCCCCGCGGGCACACCCTCCAGACGGCGCAGATCCGCGGGCGGGGCGGAACGTAACCGGCCTTCGTAGGACAACTCCGAGACGGCCAGGCACAGCTCTGAGTTCATCCGCCACGAGTCGGCCAAGAAGTAGCCAAGCTCGGGCGGCAACGTGGCGTGGCCTGCGGAAATCCAGCCCAGGGCAGAGTCGTCGACCGGCTCGGGGTGCCTGCCCTGGCTGACCTGCGGCAGCTGCTGCGGGTCGCCGAGCAAGAGCAGCCGGCTGCTGGCCTGGGCCACGGCAAGGGTGTTGGCCAGCGAGAACTGGCCGGCCTCGTCAATCACCAGGAGGTCCAGGGAGCCGGCCGGGACGGTGGCGCCGGTCATGGTCCACGCCGTGCCACCGACGAGGGCGCCTCCAGGCGCACCCAACAGCTCCGCAACGTCCTTGCCGGTGCGCCGGGCCCACGGCAGGGCGTCGTTGTGCTTCACGTCTTTGGCCACCAGTGCCGGGTCGACCCCGGCCTTCGTGACGGCGGTCTTCAGCAGGTTCTCCACCACCGCATGCGACTGGCCGACGACGCCGACTTTCCAGCCACGGGCCACGAGCCGGGCGATGACGTGGGACCCCACATGGGTCTTGCCCGTTCCGGGCGGACCCTGCACCGCCAGGTAGGAGTGGTCAAGGGCCAGCACGGCCGCCGTGATGGCTTCAATGAAGCGGTCCGGTCCGGCACCAGGCTGCGGCAGTGAAGCTCCGGCGGCCAGCCTCGGCGGCTGACGCCGGACGAGGTCAAGCGCAGGATGGCGGGGGAGGGAGCCGGACCCCAGGCCGGCGACCACCGTGTCAGCGAGGGCTGCCAGTGCTTGCTCGAGGCTCTTGGTGGCGAGGGGCTGGTCTTCCGTCAGCGCAATGGGGAGGTCATTGTAGGGCGGTATCTTCCGGTGCAGCCGGTCCCGGATGATGACGGTGTCCTTGCCGTCCTCACGCCCCAGCTCCAGGACCTCCGTGCCGAACCATCCGCTCCGCCCGGTTCCGTTCTTGCCGGTACCCTCCAGCCCGGAGGGAAGAGGCAGCTCGTACATGCGGAACCACTTGCTGCCCTCGCGGAGGTCCGACCCGGGACTCACGGAGCCGGTCAGCTTGACCCGCCGCTCCGGAAGTTTGGTCCCCGTCTGTTGCCAGTCGTCGAGGAGTTCCGCGGATTCGACGAGGAAAACGTTCCGGTCCCGTTCGTGCGTGTCCGGACCGTGCTCACACCGGTCGAAGTGCGACCACCAGAACGACTTGCGCTCCCGGCGGTGGTAGCTCACGGCCGCGGCCAGCATGGCGACGGCCTTACCGTCGTCCTCGGACAAGCCGCTGCCCGGCTCAGCAAATTCCATCAGTGCCAGCTCAGCCGGGGCCAGCGCGGCATCGGCTCGTGCCGAGCCGTCGTCGGGGCCGTCCTCTAAGCCCGCCTCCGCGCCGGACGCCGCGCCCGCCTCCGCGCCGGACGCCGCGCCCGCCTCCGCGCCGGACGCCGCGCCCGCCTCCGCGCCGGACGCTAAGCCCGCCTCCGCACCGGACGCCGCGCCCGCCTCCGCGCCGTGCTGCTCCAGCCGGCGTTCCTTGGCCAGCCCGAGCAGCCAATTCCGGAGCTCCAGCGTGGAGAGGCAGTCGTATTCGTTGTAGTCGGAGATCCCGGCGAGGATTTTGGCCGCCTTGTCGGGCCGCTCATTGTCTCTCGCGTCGCAGAACCGTGCATAGGCAATCACGGAGGCGCCGGCATCCTTCACTTCGCCAGTTCGAAGGTTCGCCCCCATATAGAGCGGCTCGAGCTTCTTGATGCTGTAGGAGTTCTCGGAGATCCTGATGCTGTTCCGGACCGTTTGGTACAGGTCCACCAGCAGGCCTTCGCGGAGCCACTCGTCCACGATGTCCTCCCCGGCAACGTGCATCACCGAGAGTTTTCGAAGCGCCGTTTTTTCATACGGTGCGTAGTGGTAGACGTGCATGTCCGGGTGGTCCCGCCGGCGTTTCTCGACATAGTCAAGGAAATCGAGGAACGCCTGCTTCTCCGCCTCCCGGCTGTGGGCCCAGAATGGCCGGAAAATCCCCGGACTGCCGGGCTCGGTGGGCGCCTCAATCACGCCGAACAGGTACTCGAGCCCCCACACTCCCGTGGCGCGGTCCTGCCACAGCGGATCGCCTTCGAAGTCGAAGAAAATATCGCCCCGGCTCGGTGGGGGCAGCTCGGCCAAGGTGTTCCCGGGCAGGACGCCGTAGCGGATGGTGTGCTCTTCGCCGTCCTTGCGCTAGCAGACTTCGCCGTCAGCAGGGCCAACGCCGCTCTGCATCCGCGCCTGTTCCTGCAGGCGCAGGAGCGTAGGGGTGGGCTTGGTGAGGGTCGCTTGCGCCAGGTCAGTGACTGAACGAATCCCACGTTCGTGGAGGTTCTTGCGCTGCACGGAGTTCATCCGGGCCACGAGGAGGAGATCGTCGGTGGCTTTGACTTGCTCCTGGCAGTAATCGCAGCGGCCACAGGCGGTGAGCCCGGGGGCGCCCCAGCCCACTGGTCCCGGCTGTGCGATGTGCGCGGCGGTCAGCGCGAGGAAACGCTCGCGGCGCTCGCGGAAAACCGGCAGGATCTCGGAGAGTTTGTGGTGGCTTCGCACGTAGTCGAATCCGCCGCCGGGCAGCTGCACCGTCGAGCCGAGGACGAGTGTCACCGCCGGGTCCACCGGGATCCCGGCCTTCAGCAGCTGGTCGCCGTAGGCGGCCAGCTGGAGCAGGGCCGTCACTTTTGCGTGGCGGGCGAGTTTGGTGTCGAACACGGCGTAGCTACCGTCGGCGTGCCGCACGAGGAAGTCGGAGCGGCCGTGGAACTGGCCGTCGAAGAAGGCGGCCTGGAAGACGACGTCGGCTCCCTCGCGCAGCGCCCCAATGGACTCGGCGTGCTTGGCCGCCAGCGTGGCACGGTCCATGGCCTCGGCCGGGACGACGTCGTACACGCCGTGCCCGGTGGCCGGATCCCAGTCGCCAAACTCCGCCACGAAACCGCCGAGGACCTTGCGCTCGTGGAGGTCACCCAACACCGCTGCATGCTTGAGCATCTCGTCGTCTTCGAACGTAGCCCTGGGGGACCGGCCCAGCTTCTCGTCGAGTTTGCGCAGCAGCTGATACTCGCAACTCGCTGCCACCACGAGGTCGCTCGCGGAGTAGACCAGATCCGGTGATGAGCCCGGTACCTCAGGTTCAAGAAAAAACACTGTGCCCCCGTTGGTGGTGCCCCGTTGTTGGTGCCTCCGCTATTCAAGCTATCAAAGCCCTCTGACAGTCAAACACGGGACAGGTACCAGGCAATGCCCTCTGGTTCCTGTCGCAGGACCGGCGTAGGGTCTGAGGACTATGACCGAACAGCAACCGTATGAGCTGGTCCAGCGCTACGCGCACTTCGAGCTGCGCCGCTATCCCGCGTACGCCGTAGCGGAAATAGAGGTCAAAGCGACCTTCGACCGCGCCGGGAATGCCGCTTTCCGGCACCTGTTCAACTACATCAGCGGCAGCAACACGGCGCAACGGAAGCTGGCGATGACGGCCCCGGTGATCCAGGGGCCCGGGCCGTCGCAAAAGCTGGCGATGACCGCGCCGGTATTGCAAAGCGGCCCGCTGCCGGGAAGCGCAGAGCCCGCTGATTTCATCGTGGCCTTTGTGCTCCCCGCTGGGGTGACGGCGGAGACGGCGCCGGTCCCGGCGAACCCAGACGTTAGAGTCCGGGCCCAGCCAGGTTCCCTGGCAGCCGCCCTTCGGTTCTCCGGCAGCGGGTCGGAGGCGGCCTTTGTACGGCGAAACGATGGCCTCCAGGAGGCACTGAAGCTAGCCGGGCTGAAGCCTGTGGGGCCGCCACGATTCGCCCGTTTTGATCCGCCGTTCAAGCCGTGGTTCCTGCGCCGCAACGAGGTTGTTCAGGACGTGCAGGAGCCCTTGACTCCTCCGGGCGAGCCCGGCCGCTGACCGGGGTAAGGCAAAATGGTTTGGTGACCCAACACCCGCAGCGGCCCGCCTCACCCGCCTCGCCCGCCCCCGGCCCGTCCGCGAAGACCGGCTCACCACAGACCGGCACGCCGCACACCCAGGAGTCCGGCATCGCCGCCCAGATCGCCGGCGAGCTCGGCGTTCTGCCGTGGCAGGTCAAGGCCGCCGTGGATCTGCTCGATGCCGGGTCCACCGTGCCCTTCATCGCCCGCTACCGGAAGGAAGCGACCGGCACCCTGGACGATACCCAGCTCCGCGAGCTGGAGGAGCGGCTGCGCTACCTGCGCGAGCTCGAGGACCGCCGCCGGAGTATCCTCGAGGCGATTGCCGCCCAGGGCGCGCTGACCCCGGAACTGCAGGCCGCCGTCGTCGGCGCGGACACTAAGTCGCGGCTGGAGGACATCTACCTCCCGTTCAAAACCAAGCGGCGCACCAAGGCGCAGATCGCCCGCGAAGCCGGGCTGGAGCCGCTCGCCGACGCCCTGCTCAAGCGCCCCGAACTGGACCCGGAGAGCGAGGCGGCCAAGTACCTCAACGCCGAACACTCGATCGGGGACGCGGCCGCGGCGCTCGCCGGTGCCCGCTCCATCCTGGTGGAACGCGTAGCGCAGGACGCTGACCTGGCCGCCACGCTCCGGGAACGGCTGTGGACCCAGGGCCGGATGGTGTCCCGGGTGAAGAAAGGCAAGGAAGCCGAAGGCCAGAAATTCAAGGACTACTTCGAGTTCTCCCAGCAGCCGGCCGGAATGCCCTCGCACCGTGTCCTGGCGCTGCTGCGCGGAGAAAAGGACGGCGCGCTGGAGCTGGACCTCGCCGAGGCTGATCCGAACGACGACGCCGCCCTCACTGCCGCGCGCGGCCGGTACGAGGCGGCCGTGGCCAGGTTCCTCGGGGTTGCCGACCGCGGCCGGCCCGCCGATGCCTGGCTGCTGCAGACCGCCCAGCTGGCCTGGCGCTCGCGCGTCCTGGCGCGGCTGACGGCAGACCTCCGCAGCCGGATGTTCGCCGCCGCCGAGGACGAGGCCGTGCGTGTGTTCGCCGCGAACCTGCGCGATGTGCTGCTCGCCGCGCCGGCCGGGAACCGCGCCACCCTGGGCCTGGACCCGGGACTGCGCACCGGCGTCAAGGTCGCCGTGGTGGACGGCACCGGCAAGGTGGTCGCGACCGACACCGTCTACCCGCACGCCCCGGCCCGGAAATGGGACGAGGCGCTGCGGACCCTCGTGGGCCTCGCCACGAAGCACGGGGTCGAACTCGTCGCGATCGGCAACGGCACCGCGTCGAGGGAGACGGACAAGCTCGCCGCCGAACTGCTCAAGCAGCTCTCCTCCGGACCGGAAAACAAGCCGCAGAAAATTGTGGTGTCCGAGGCCGGGGCGTCGGTGTATTCGGCGTCGGCGCTCGCCGCGGCGGAGCTGCCCGGCATGGATGTGTCCCTGCGCGGCGCCGTCTCGATCGCCCGGCGGCTGCAGGACCCGCTCGCGGAGCTGGTGAAGATTGAGCCGAAGTCGATCGGCGTCGGACAGTACCAGCACGACGTCACGGCCGCGAAGCTGGACCGCAGCCTGGACGCGGTGGTCGAGGACTGCGTGAACGCGGTGGGCGTGGACGTCAACACCGCCTCGCCCGCACTGTTGAGCCGGGTGGCCGGGGTCGGGCCGCTGCTGAGCGAGAACATTGTGGCGTACCGGAACGAGCACGGGCCCTTCGCCAAGCGCAGCGAGCTGAAGAAGGTCCCGCGGCTGGGCGCCAAGGCGTTTGAGCAGTGCGCCGGCTTCCTGCGGATCACCGGGGGAGCGGAGCCGCTGGACGCCTCCAGCGTGCATCCGGAGGCCTACCCCGTGGCCCGGAAAATCAAGGCGGCCGCCGGTAAAGCGCCCGCTGCGGGAAGCTTTGCGGCGCTGAATCCGCAGGACTTCGTGGACGGCTCCTTCGGCCTGCCCACCGTGCAGGACATCATCGCCGAGCTCGAGAAGCCCGGCCGTGACCCGCGTCCGGCCTTCGCGGCGGCAGCGTTTTCTGAAGGCATCGAGAAGATCTCGGACCTCAGGCCCGGCATGGTGCTGGAGGGAACGGTGACCAACGTGGCCGCGTTCGGCGCGTTCGTCGACGTCGGGGTGCACCAGGACGGGCTTGTGCACGTCTCGGCCCTGGCCAACCGCTTTGTCTCCGATCCCCGTGAAGTGGTGAAGTCCGGGCAGGTGGTCCGGGTCAAGGTGCTGGAGGCGGATCCGGAGCGGAAGCGCATCTCGCTCACCCTCAGGCTCGACGACGAACCGGCAGCGTCCGGCGGTCGTGCGGCGGGCGGCCGCACTGCCGGAGACCGCCCGGCTGGCGGTCGTGCGGACTCGCGGCCGGAACGTCCGCGGCAGCCGGCGTCGCAGCCGGCGTCGCAGCCGCCGTCGAAACAGCCGTCGAATCAACCGTCCGGAAGGCAGCCGTCCGGGAAACCGGCAGCCGACCGGCGGACGCCGGGCAGGCAACCGCAGAAGCCGGCCCCCACGCCGTCGCCGGTCAACACCGCGATGGCCGAGGCACTCCGGAAGGCCGGCCTGGGCAAGTAGCGCCCGGTGCGGCTGCCGCACCACCGTTCGTCGCGGATTCCCTACCGCTTGGCGCATAAGTAGTACGTTTGCTGACGATCTGCACCATGATTGCCGGAGGCAACGGCCCTCTACCGGAAGCTCGGTCAGAGGCCCTGGCAGAGGGCCGTTTCCGCAATGTGCTGGACACCGATGTCCGTTGACGAGCAGGGGGAGTACTTATGGGTTGGCTGGACCGCGAACGAACCATCGCCCCGCAGGGATTTAACCGGTGGCTCGTCCCCCCGGCAGCCCTCGCGGTGCACTTGTGCATCGGCCAGGCCTACGCGACGAGCGTCTACAAGACCGCGCTGGTGAAGCACTTCGGCGCGAGCCTGACCGAGATCGGCGTGATCTTCTCCGTTGCGATCGTGATGCTGGGCCTCTCGGCCGCCATCATGGGCACCTGGGTGGACAGGAACGGGCCCCGCAAGGCGATGTTCACCTCCGCCGCGTTCTGGGCGAGCGGCTTCCTGATCGGCTCCCTGGGCATCTTCAGCCACCAGCTCTGGCTCGTCTACCTCGGCTACGGCGTCGTCGGCGGCATCGGACTGGGGATCGGTTACATCTCCCCGGTCTCCACCCTGATCAAATGGTTCCCGGACCGGCCCGGACTGGCCACGGGCATGGCGATCATGGGGTTCGGCGGCGGCGCCCTGATCGCCAGCCCGGTCTCCACGGCCCTGCTGAAAATGTACGATCCCAACTCCGGGGCCAAGGGCTGGGTGGCCAGTGGTGAGTCGGTGGGCAAGCTCTTCCTGACCCTCGCCGTCGTCTATCTGGCCTACATGATGTTCGGCGCGTTCACCATCAGAGTTCCGGCCGAGGGCTGGAAACCGGCAGGTTTCGACCCCGCAAAGGTCAAGGCCGCCTCGCTGGTCACCACGGACAACGTCTCCGCCCGGAACGCGGTCAAGACCAGGCAGTTCTGGCTCGTCTGGATCGCCCTGTTCTGCAATGTCACGGCAGGGATCGGCATCCTTGAGCAGGCCGCTCCGATGATCCAGGACTTCTTCCGCCAGCCCGACGGCACGTCCCTGGCCAGCGCCGCAGTGGCCGCGGGCTTCGTGGGGCTGCTCTCGATCGGCAACATGTCCGGCCGCTTTGCCTGGTCCGCCACCTCCGATGTCACAGGCCGCAAGCGCATCTACATGGTCTACCTCGGCGTCGGCGCCGTGCTCTACACCGTGCTGGCGCTGGCCGGCTCTACGTCCACCGTCCTCTACGTGGCCCTCGCGTTCGTCATCATCTCCTTCTACGGCGGCGGGTTCGCGACGGCCCCCGCCTACCTGCGCGACCTCTTCGGCACGTTCCAGGTCGGAGCCATCCACGGCCGGCTCCTGACGGCCTGGTCCGCGGCGGGCATCGCCGGGCCGCTGATCGTCAACGCTTTCCTGGACGCGCAGGGCAAGCCCGGCGCGCTCAACGCCGCGTCCTACCAGCCAGCCTTGCTGACCATGGTGGGGCTGCTGGTGATCGGTTTCGTGGCGAACCTCTTGGTCACGCCGGTGGACGCACGATTCCACGAACCACGTCCTGGCCGCGTCCGGGCCGAAGAACCTGCCTTGGAGGGCTGAAATGAGTACTGCACAGAGTCCGGTCACACCGTCCACCGGGAGGTTGGTCATCGCTTGGGGGCTTGTCGGCGTGCCGCTCGCGTATGGCGTCTATGAGACCCTCACCCGCGTGGCGGCCCTGTTTGGCTGACACCGTGGTGGCAGAAGTCTTCGGTGGTAGTTCGCGCGCGGTGAGTGTGCCGTTCACACGCCCGGAGGCGTTCACCACCCGCCCCACGCTGCAGGGCACGTTCGGGATGAGCGCGTCCACGCATTGGCTTGCGACGGCGGCGGCCCAGTCCGTGTTGGAGCGCGGCGGGAACGCCTTCGACGCCGCGGTGGCGGGAGCGTTCGTGCTCCACGTGGTGGAACCGCACCTCAACGGGCCCGGCGGAGACATGACCGGGATCTTCGTCACCGCTGACCGGCCGGAGCAGCCCATAGTCCTGATGGGGCAGGGCCCTGCGCCGGCCGGGGCCACCGTGCAGCACTACGTGGCCGAAGGCCTGGACCTCGTTCCGGGATCGGGTGCCCTGGCCGCCGCGGTGCCTGCCGCCGTCGACGCCTGGCTCCTGCTGCTGCGTGACCACGGGACGTGGGAGCTGGACGCGGTCCTGGACTTCGCGATCGGCTACGCGCGGGACGGGCACCCGATGCTCGGCCGGGTCGGAACCACCATCGCGGCCGTGTCCGCGCTGTTCGAGGCGCACTGGCCCACGTCCGCTGAGCTGTGGATGCCGGGCGGCCGAATCCCGGTTGAGGGCGAGCTGGTGTGGAACCCGGCCTATGCCCGCACCCTGGAACGGCTCGTGCAGGCCGGAGTTAGGGAATCCACCCGCGAGGCGGGAATTGATGCGGCCCGCCGCGAGTGGCGGGAGGGGTTCGTGGCCCGCGCCATGGTGGAGTCGGTTCAGTCCCCGCACCGGCATTCCTCGGGCACGGATCACCGCGGAGTGCTCGCCCTGGACGATCTCGCGGGATTCGAGGCCGGGTATGAGGCGGCCGCCACCGTGGAGTTCCGGGGCCACACGATCGCCAAGACCGGGCCGTGGGGCCAGGGGCCGGTGCTGCTGCAGACCCTGGCCATCCTGTCCGGCTTCGAGGACCGGTTCCTTGATCCGTCCACCGAGCTCGGGGCGCACACCGTACTGGAAGCGCAGAAGCTCGCGCTCGCGGACCGGGAAGCGTACTACGGCGACACGGACGTGCCGCTCGATTACCTCTTGTCGGAGGACTACTGTGCCGGCCGCCGGGCGTTGATCACGGAACGGGCCTCCCACGACTTCCGGCCTGGCACCGTGCCCGGGCTGGCGCCGTACAGGCCGCCACTGCGCACCAATTACACGCTGCCGGCGCTCGCGGGCCATGCCTCCGCGGCCGGACTCGGCGTCGGCGAGCCCACCGTGACACCCGCGGGGGTGACCCGCGGCGATACCTGCCATATCGACGTCGTGGACCGCTGGGGCAACATGGTCTCCGCGACTCCGTCCGGCGGCTGGCTGCAGTCCTCCCCGGCGATCCCGGAGCTGGGCTTCTGTTTGGGCACCCGGCTGCAGATGACCTGGCTGGAGCCCGGCACGCCGTCCACTCTGACGCCCGGCAAACGCCCGCGCACCACCTTGACGCCCACGCTCGTGCTGCGGGACGGCCACGCCGTGACCGCGCTGGGGTCGCCCGGCGGCGACCAGCAGGACCAGTGGCAGCTGCCGTACCTGCTGCGGACCATCGTGGGCGGGTATTCGCCGCAGCAGGCCATCGACGCACCGACGTTCCATACGACGTCGGTGCCCGGGTCCTTCTGGCCGCGCACCTGGGAGCCCGGTGGCGCCGTCGTCGAGGACCGGCTCGGTGAGGACGTCATCGCGGGGCTGGAACGCCGCGGGCATGTGGTCAGCCGGGCTGGTGACTGGGCGCTGGGGCGGTTGTCCGCCGTCGTGCGGGATCCTGAGACCGGGATCCTGCAGGCTGCCGCAAATGCGCGCGGTGCGCAAGGGTACGCCGCGGGCCGGTAGCGGTTGGCGGTGCGTAGCGGTGGAGCTGAGGAATGCTCGCTTCCTAGCCGGAAGCCTTGAGCCGGTCCATGAAGCGGAGCGACTCGGCAACTATCTGCTGCTGCGCCTCGTTGCGGCTGATGCCCGGCTCGCCGTCCCCGGGCTGCCCACCGTAGTCACCGAAGAACGCGTGCACGCCGCCCACAACCGTTGCGTAGGTGGTGGTTGGCGGGAGCAGGGACCTTGACGCCGCGATCTTGTCCGGCGTGCTCAGGCCATCGTTTGAGCCGGAGATGGAGAGCACCGAGAGGCCCTGCGCGTCCGCCATGTTCTCTGCGGGGTACGAAGCAAAGAGCAGCAGCCCGGCGACGTCGTGATTCGCCGCCGCGAAGGATGATGCGCTCACGCCGCCCAACGAATGACCACCGACGGCCCAGGAAGTGATTTCGGGATGCCGGTCCATGGCTGCACGGGCCTGGGTGGTGTCCAGCAGGGAGACGCCAAGGGGTGGTTTCAGGATGACGACTAGATGACCCGCGTCCGCGAGCGGCTGCAGCAGCTCCTGATAGGCGTGCGCGTCGACCCTGGCGCCGGGGTAGAAGACGAGACCCGTGGTGGCTTCGCCCGCCGGGGCAAGGGTGATCGAAGTGGCGTCATCTGCAGCCTTTGGCCCGACCGGCGCGGTCGCGGTGGGTCCATTGGCCGGGACCGTCTTCCCGCGGTCGGGTTGGTGGGGGAACGGGCTGAGCCACATCAGCGCCGCCACGAAACCGAGGACCGTGAGCCTGCCTGCGATCCCGCGGACCAACTGCCAGGTGGAAATGTCACCGCTACGCTGCTGTTTGCCGCCGAACCACCAGCGTCTGACCAGAATCAGCGCCCAAAGTATCCCCAGTGCGACGGCGGCCACCAGGAGAGTTGGCAGGGCGGGGTGGCCGCCGAGGACGGCCGGGTTGCTGAGCAGCATCCAGAGCGGGACCACTATCAGGGCGGCCGCCGCGAGAGCGCCGCTCCCGTTCAGGATCGAGGACTTCCAGGAAGTGGGGTTGGGCCCTGTGGGGCCGGGGCCGGGGGTTTCGGTGGGGTTCGCAGGACGAAAAGGCTGGCCTTCCTTCACGGTTTGATGATAACCCCCGGCAGCGGAACCCAAAGGGGTCCGGGCGCGACAAAACCCCGTCACCGGCTCGATCAGCGGCCGCTGCGCCCCACCCACAACCCATGCAGCAGCGGAAGGACCGACGCGATCATCAGGACATTGCCGAGCACCATGTCATCCGCGCGGACCACGGAGCCGGAAACCAGCAGGGCGCCGAAGATCAGCGCCGATGCCGATCGCTGCGCCGTGCGGTCAAGCCGTCCCAGCTGCCGCTCAAGGCGCGGATTTGCTACCGACAGTGAACCGTCCTCGAGCCGGGTTAGCAGCCCATCCAGACGTTTCGGCAGACCCAGCGCCATCCCGGCGGCATCGAGGGCCTGCTGGGCAACGTCCTGCACGATGTTGCCGCGCTCGTCGCGCAGCAGCTGCGCCGCATAGGGTTCGACCGAGTCCCACAGATTGAACCGGGCGTCCAGCGAGCTGCACACACCCGACGTCAGTGACATCGCCCGGATAATGAGCAGGAAGTTCTCCGGCATCTGGAACGGCAACGAGCGGACCACATCACCGAACTCCACCGCAAAATCACGGAACTCCCGGGGGTCAACCTCGCGAAGCTCGGCGAAGCCCATCCCGCCAAAGCGGGCAAAGAGGTGTGTCATCGCCCGCTCAAGCTCGACCGTGTCGGCTGAGGGCACCAACACCCCCACGTCGCTGATCGCGGTCATCAACCCCTTGCCGTCACGCGAAGCGGCAGCGACGAGCAGCTTCCGCAGACCGCTGCGTGTGCTCGCCGGAACCTCGCCCATCATGCCGAAGTCGATGAATGTCAGCTTCCATGGGTGCTCCGTGGATGGATCGGCAACCGGCGTGACAAAGATGTTCCCCGGGTGCGGATCGGCATGAAAAAAGCCGCTCGTAAAAATCTGGTCGAACATGACCGAGGCAAAAACAGGGGCGACCTGGGCCGGATCGATGCCCGCCGCCAGCAGTGCCTCCGAGTCCGTGATCTTGATCGCCGTGACGTCTTCGAGGGTGAGCACGCGGCGGGTGCTCCGTTCCCAGACGACGTCGGGCACCTCCACCCGGCCGTCGTCGGCGAAATCGGCGGCGAACCGCCCCGAATTCGCCGCCTCATTCAGGTAGTCGATCTCCTCAAGACTGGTCTGCGCAAACTCCTCGACCAGGGCGGGCATGTCGGCACGATCGGACACCAGGCGCACGTGGCTGAGCCAGCCGCCCACTTTGCGCAGTGCCGCCAGGTCGACGTCGACAATGGCTTTGATGCCCGGCCGCTGCACCTTCAGCACCACCCGGTCGAGCCCGGTGTCGGCGGCGTCGCCCGGGCCAAGTCTCGCCCGGTGCGCCTGCCCGAGGGACGCTGCTGCGATCGGTGTCTCCTCGACCGAGGCGAACAACTGCTCCAGCGGCGCGCCCAGCTCAGCTTCGGCGAGGGCGCGGATCGCGGGGAACGAAACCGGAGGCACCTCGTCCTGCAGCCCCTCGAGTTCCTTGGTGATCTCGGGCGGCAGCACGTCGAGCCTGGAGGACAGGAACTGTCCGACTTTGATCATGAGGCCGCCGAGGTCCACCGCCAGCGCATGGAAGCGTTGAGCGAAGCGCCGCATCCTCTTCGCCCTGGTGCGCTCGGCAATCCGCACCAGCCCGATGCGGGGGAGGAACAGCTCGAACCACCAGGTCACCGCGAGATGCCATGCGGCGAAGCGCAGGATTCGGCGGTAACGGGCCCGGTGGCCCCGGGTGCCGGGTCCCGGAGCTGCCCGGTCCCGGCGAACCGACATCACCCCGGTCAGCCCTGGGCGAGGATCGCGTACAGCCGGCGGCGCGCGTCATCGAGCACCGCCACGGCTTCCTGCACCTGCTCCGGCGTGCCGGTGCGTCCCACCTGGGAGGCGGCCTGCGCGAGCTCGACGCCCGCCTTGGGCAGCGCCGCGAATCCCGAGCCCGACGCCGGACCCGTCGACTCCCAGGGCGCTGACGTACCGGCACCCGCCATCTCCTCGCGGCCTGCGTCCGTCAGGGAATAGATCTTGCGGCCGTTGGATTCCTCAGCACGGATAAGGCCCTCGTCGGCCAGCAGCTGGAGGGTCGGATAGACGGAGCCGGCGCTGGGCTTCCAGGTGCCGCCGCTGCGCTCCTCGATTTCACGAATAATCTGATAGCCGTGCATCGGCCGCTCGGCGAGCAGTGCCAGCACAGCCGAGCGCACCTCGCCACGCCCCGCCCGGGAACCCGAGCGCTTCTCGAACCTCGAACGCAACTCCTCTACGGCCTGCCACATGCCGTCGACATTGTTGCCGCGAAATCCGCCTGCCGGGTAAGAACTGCGCATCATGCTCTCCTCTGGACGACCGTGAACGATATACAACGATAGCCAACGATACACGCGCAAATTTGCGAAACCAAGAGCGCCGACGATCCACATCTTGCATCGTGATCCGACAGCCGTCAGCGTTCCTTTTTTGCGGTTTCCCGGGCCTGCTGAGCGGGCTCACGGCGCTTACTTGCATGCTGCCAGGCCAGTCCTGCCTGAGTGCCCAAAATAAATCCACCGAACCATACGCTTTTCCTACTTCAGGATTGGTCGCCACGGTCGATCTGGAGATTTCGCGACGTGCAAATCACTAGCGCCGTTGAGCGCGGCGGCCGGCCTTTTGTCCTCGGAGCATTGCTGAGTATTCCCCCAACGCCTAACCCGGCACGACGATGGCCGTTGAGTACTCAACCCAATCCTCCCTCCGGCCCTCCCGAAAAAGGCGATCGGCAATCCGCTGACACTCCTGCAAGTCGCTCCAGGGGCTCCACTGATTCAGCATTGTGGTCAAAGGCCCATGTGGTTCAGAACGACTCCAACTTATGTCTGTAACTCGGAATCGCTGATTACTAATCCAGTGGGATACTCGACCCATTTTTCCAACTCGCCGTCCCGGAACAAGCGGGCCGCGACGATCTCACATTCCTGCCAATCGCGACACCATTTAGTGGTTAGAAAGTGGTCAGGCGAGTGGCTTCTGCGTCGTTACCCGTCATCCATTCCGGGCCCAACGACGCTGATCCCGGGTTCCCGAGGAAATCTGTCAGTGCCGCCTCGACAGGTCCGAGGTCGTTAACGAACCGAGAAGGAATGAAGCCCGTCGCATCACCCATCGGCACATCCACCGATTCATCCTTCGCTTGTCCGGGCCGCAACAACACCGCCCAGGAACTCTCCTGGTCAGCATCAGCATTCCGGTGACAGACCATCCCCAGCCCAACACCACCGGCCACCTCAAAACGTGCCGACCCATGCTCAACAGCCAGCCGTCCACGCAACTTCCCGTCCAAGGAATGCAGCGCAGCACCAGCCGCCTCACGTGCCTCCGCGACGGTGCTAAGGCCCCGCCCATCAACAAGCCACTCCGCCTTATTTGTGGTTTCCCGGCTCGGCTTAGCGGGCTGACGGCTCCGCTTATTCGCATGCTGCCAGGCCAGTCCTGCCTGAGTGCCCGAAATAAACCCACCGAACCACGCGATTCCGGCTGGGCCCAACACCAAACAGAGAACGAGGGAAAGCACCAAAACCAACATGGCTAGCCATCGCCAGGGCGGCGAGAAACGCAGCAACCACACACCCACGGCCAGGCCGGCGAGTAGTGCCACGACCTCCTGTGACACGTGGTCCTGAGGTCCTACCAGGATCACCGCGACCGTTGCGCTCAATAACACGCCACTAAGGATCAGAGCATTTCTTACCGGATGCTCAGCTTTTCTTCCCACAACAACCAACCCTTTCTAGGCCTGTTTTGCTCACCATCCGAGTGCGCTCTGGAGTTGGTCGCCACCGAAGCCGACAGTGCCACCTCCAAAGGCGCCTCCCCACAGTCCCACGGTATTCGTCTGGTTGTAGTTAAACATGCCGTTCACAGTCCGAGGCGCAAAGTACGGCATCTGCCTTAGCGTGCTAACGCCGGTCTGGTTGAACGCCGGTATGCGCCCCACAGGTATCGCGGCAGCACCCGCTCCAAACAGGCCTGTTGCCCCGGCCTTCGCGGGGTCAATGGGATCCCCGGCGACGACGTTCTCCAGCATCGAACCTGTTCCCGCACCAACGCCACTGATGGCCATCGTTCCGGCCTTGGCAACCACGCCGGTCGACGACAATGACATCCCTCTGGCGAGGCTGCCGCCGGCCGGCCCCGCGAGGCCGCCTACGGCACCGGCGAAGCCACCACCAGCGATCTTGCCCGCAAAGTCCCAGCCGTTATTGATGCGCCCGCCTTTCTGATAAAGGTAGCTCGCGGCACTTGCACCCGCACCGACGACCCCGTTGGCGCCAGCACTTACTCCGAGCGCTGCTGCAGCCTGTCCGGCCGGCGCACCCGCGAGGACGCCCCTAGTCCACATGGCCGCGCCGCCACCTGCAGCACCGGTAGCCGCGCCTATCGCGGTGTTGCCGAGGACCGACCACCAGTCGACCGAACCCTTCTGCGATTTCTGGGAAAAGACCGAGAGGCCACCCGAGCTCAATGCCCCGGCGATAGCTCCTGCCGCGATGATGTTGAGCCCCGGCACGAACAATGCAGCAACGCCAGCGGCCACGGCGAGTCCCGCAACGACGTACTCCCAGTGGCTCCCGGCCGATTTGTCGTAGGCCTTCAGCTCGTCATCAGTGAGCGGACGCAGCCCGGTGGGGTCGGTGGTGTTGAGGGGGTTATTGCCGGCGTAGGCGTAGGGGTTGCCGTCCCAGCCCGCGCCGAGGACGGGGGAGAGAGGATCGGTGGAGAGGAAACCTCGAGTAGCGGGGTCGTACGCACGTGCCCCGAGCCACTCCAGGCCAGCGATGTCCAGGCCGCCGTTGCCGGTCAGAGTGATCCCGGCGGGCAGCACACCGGCCAGCCCGGACACCGAACCCAAACCAGCGGCACCACCAACGGCAGTGCCACCCGGACCCGGGCCAGGGACTGCCGGCGCGCCGATGACGGCCCAGGGGTCGGACTGGTCGGTGGGGCGGGCGGCCCGCCAGCCCGGCGCGATCCAGGCGTCCTCGATACCGGTGACACCACCAGGCAACGAAAGGACCTGTTGACCGCCGAAGCCGGCCAGGGTGGGGATGGGGGTGGCGGTGTCCCACCACAGCTCCGACCCATCAACGGCAGCCAGCTCGCCGAGGGCGTCCACCCACAGCTCATGCCGGGAGGTTTCCATGCCGTCGGGCGTGCGGTCGGCAACGCTCTTCAGCTGGCCGCTCTGACCCCACGAGTACTCGGTCCAGGACCCGTCCGGGTGGATGAGCCGGGTGCGGCGGCCCAGGCCGTCATGAACATACTCAGTCCGTGAATCGTCAGCGTCCGTGACGGCGAGGAGCTGTCCAGCGGCGTCGTACTCATAGACCCGGGAGCCACCCGGCGTGGATTCCCGGATAAGGCGCCCGCCGGCGTCGTACATCCACTCGGAGACCGCAGAGGGAAGCCACGGCTCCCCGTTCCGGGTGGTGGCGGCCGAGACCATTTGGCCGGCCCCGTCATACCCGTACTGGGTCACAGTACCGGCGCGGGTCAGGGCCGTGATCCGGCCGTCCTCGTCCCGGCCGATCAGGGTGACATCGGTCGAGAGCGGGTCAGAACGGTCCGTGCGGCTGTGCTCGGACAGGCTCCCGTAGCGGTAGGCCCATTCCTGGACCAGGTTCCCGGCAGTGGCTGCGGTGATACGCCCCGACGCATCGTGGGAGAACACGGCCTCCCCGAGCCGGGGGTTGCTGACAGCGGTCACCCGGCCTGCGGCATCCCGGACATAAGTGGTGGTGGTTCCGTGCGCGTCGGTGAAACCGGTGCGGTTCCCGTCGGCGTCGTACTTCCACGACATTCCCCGGCCGCCGCGGGTGCGGGACGCCAGCCGCCCGCAGCGGTCATACGCGAGCTCGTGCTCGACGGCCAGCCCGTCAGCGCCCGTGTAATCGGTAATGATTACGCGGCGGCGGATCAGGTCGCGTTCGACGCCGGCAATGGGCTTCCCGTCGAACGAGGTGGAGGATTCCCGGCCGGCCCGGTCATACGTCCAGGTTGTGGTGTGTCCGTCCGGGTCGGTCTGGGACAGTTGCCGCCCGGCGGGATCGTAGGTGGCGGTGCTCATCCGCCCGAGCGGATCGGTGACGGAATCAACCTGGTCCGTGGCCGTGTAGGTGCGGGTGGTCACCCCGCCCAGGGGATCGGTGATCCGGACCAGGCGCCCGCGGACGTCGTACTCGAACCGGGTCCGGCCGCCCACGCCGTTGACGGTCTCGGTCAGTTCCCCGGCGGTGTTGTATTTGAACCGGCGCGTGCCGTACCAGGAGTCCTGGCTGAACGTCAGCCGCCCGGCCTTGTCGTAGCCGTACCGGGAAACGCCCTGACCGGGGGTGCGGCGCAACACAAGCCGCCCGCACGGGTCGTACTCGAAGGTCTCGACCTCGCCCGTGGGCAGCGTCCGGGAAATGACGCGCTGATCGGCGTCGTAGGCCAGTTCCGTGACCGCGCCGAGGGGGTCCGTGGTTTTCCAGGGCCGCCCGCACACGTCGTACTCGTACCGGGTAACGGCACCGCTGGGGGAGGTGATCGACGTGATCTTCCCGGCCACGTCCCGGCCCAGGACCGTCAGGCCGCCGTCGCCGTCGACGAGCTCCACCGGGTTGCCCGCCGCGTCATAGGAGATGAGCTCCGCGGAGCCGTCCACCCCCTGGACCTGCCTGGGGCGCCCGTACGCATCGAAGCTGTACGTCGAGGATGAGAACGCGTCCGTCAGCGTCGCCGTCCCGGCCTTGCGGTCCGCGGTCGCGTCTGTGCGGACCCCGGTGGGGTCGACGACGGCGGTCAGGGCGCCGATCTTGTCGTACTCCCGTACCCAGTCATGGCCGGCGGGGTCCGTGATCCCGACCAGCCGGGAAAGCGTGTCATGGACAAAGCCCCAGCGGGCACCGTCGGGCAGCACCGCGGCGGTGACGTTGCCGAGCTCATCGAAGACCCGCTCAATGGCCCGGCCCAACGGATCGATTGTCCGGACCAGTTCACCGTTGACGGCGTATTCGAGTTCGGTCCGCCCGCCGTCCGGGGCGACGAACGCCGTCGTCCGCCCCGCCGAATCGTGTTCGAAGGCCCAGACGGCGCCGTCCGGGTCCTCGCGCCGCACCAGCGGGCCCGCGGCGTCGTAGCTGAAACGGGTCTCAGCGCCCGACGGGCTGATGGCCGTGACCGGGCGGCCCGCATGGTCACGGACGATCCTTGCGATGTCTCCTACAGCGTTCCGGGTCGCGACCAGGTCCCCGAACCCGTCGTACTCAAAGCCGACCGTCACTCCGGCCGGGTCCACTACTTGGGCCAGTTGCCCGTTCCGCCACTGAAGCTCGGTGCGCCCGCCCAGCGGGTCCAGGATCACCGAGGGATCCCGCGACACCTCATCGGCATACTCATACGAGACGACCGACCCGGACTCCGTCACCAGCGTGGTGATGCGGTCTTGCTCATCCCAGCCGTAGGTGAGGTCCGCGCCTTCCGGGGTCACGGTCCGGGTCTTCCGGCCCCGCCCGTCGTAGGCGTGCACCGTGACCGTCCCGTCGCGCTCCGTGAACGACACCAGATTTCCGTGGCCGTCATACGCCATGGACTGACGCTGGTCATGGGAATCAAGCACCCCGACCAGGCGGCCCTTCGCATCGGCGATCCACGAGTTTGAGCGGGTACCGTCCTCATCCGAAACCACCGTGACCCGGCCCGGCAGATACGCGAACCTGGTCCGGCGCCCATGCTGGGAGGTCTGCAGGACAACCCTGCCGTGTTCGTCGTAGGTGTTCTCTGCCTCGAGAACGCCCGCAGCCGAGACCACGGCCTCGATCAGGCCCTGCTCATTCCACCGGTAGGTGCGCGTCCCCAGCCCGGTCTCCACACGCGTCAGCCTGCCAGCGGCGTCGTACGCGTACTCCACCCGGCGCCCGTCCGAGGCCCTCACCACGGCAACAAGCCCGTCCACGTACTCGACGTCGAGGAAACGGCCCCGCACATGCGCCAGCCGGGTCACCAGTCCGGCACTGCCGGCGTCAGCTGGCCCTTCCCGGAGAACGGACGCCGTCCGGCCAGGCCCGGACCCGGCACCGAGCCACACGCCGGCCAGGCTGTAAGCCCACCACGCGCCCTGGTTGTCCCGGACTACCAGGAGCTCGACCGTAACGTCAGGCAGGGAGCCCAGCTCCGCCAGGTCAGCAGCTTTTGCATGCTCGCGGGCCAGCCAGTAATTCTCTCCCACACCCCTGCCCCAGCCGGTGCCCTCCCGGGGGAAGTCCACGGCGCGGCCGTCGGCCATCACCCACCGGCAGCCCTCATCCGAGACCGCGAGGTACTGATCCAGAACCGAGGCCCACCCAGGACCAAACACCCCGGGCATCTCCAAACCTGACGCCAGCGAGTTGTACATCCGAGACAGCACCACGTTTGAGGCAACCCCGGCGAACCCCAGATCCGTTTCCGGCTCGATGAAGTTTCCCGTTGAGGTGTTCACGGGATCATTGGCGTACCCGCTGGTCGGCATCGCACCGGCCGCCGTGGGCGGATCAATCGCCAACGAGGACCGGGTCGCACTCACCCCCGCCGCAGCGAGCGCCTCGTTCACCGCCGCGTCTGAAACACTCGACACGGCCCCCTCGCCGCCGGCGGCGGCAAATGCATCCGCAACCGTCACCGCCCATTTCGCGTCGTTCTCGTTCGCCTGCAAGTACCGCCGGTATGCGGTGATCACTCCGGACGCGTCTATTGAACCCCAGTAGCAAGCAGACGCGAACGAGGACATTTGCCCGTGCAACGAGCCCGGCTCGGCCGCCAAACCGTCGTCCAGGCCC
Source organism: Arthrobacter sp. 05T410 (assembly GCF_056396505.1). Classification (NCBI taxonomy): domain Bacteria; kingdom Bacillati; phylum Actinomycetota; class Actinomycetes; order Micrococcales; family Micrococcaceae; genus Arthrobacter; species Arthrobacter sp. 05T410. The sequence goes on from NZ_JBFTLP010000008.1 coordinate 149,574, forward strand.
CGCGACCCTGCCGCGAAGGACCGCAGATCAGCCGGCCGCGCCGAGGACGTCCCGCCTCCATACCCGCCACCGGGCGCCGGGGTTTCCCGTGAGCCCAGGGCCGCCGAGGCCGGAGCAAACGACGGGGCCGGACCCGGATCCGCGTTCGGCCGCTCCGACTCACCAAAAAACCAGTCCCTGGCCTGTTCGAAGCCGTTCCGGTCGTTGTGCTCCCGGACCCACTCGTTGTTCCGCCGGCGCCGATCATCCTCATCACGCCCGGCCTCGATCATCTGCCCCACATAGCCGGCGACCGTCCGCAATGCTGAGGCCAGGGCCTCCGCGTCGCCCGCAGCCGTTACTGCGTTCGCCGCGAACAGGTCCGAGAAATGGCCCTGGAAGTCCGTCTTCGCCGTGGAAACATACGAAGCCCGCGACCCCGCCTGCCCCTCAACCCGCGACGCCGCCGATTCAAATACCGACTGCACCGCCTCGGCCACGGCATAACTGAACCGCCCGCCATGAGAAGCATCCGACGCCGGCAACAGCGGCACCTCAACGAAATCGGTCACAACCAAAGCCCCCCACAGAACAAGAACTGGAACAGAAAGACAAACCACCAAACGTGCATCGGCCAGGTAACCGCCCACTCACCAGAGCGGCGCGACTACCTGGCCCTCACGCAATCACATACAGGCTCAGGCGCCGCCGCCAGCAGAGAAGATGTCCTGCGAAATCTTCTGCAGCTGCCCCCGCAACTGCTCGAGTTCCTCCTTGGCCTTGTCCAAAGCAGCCTTCGTCTCCGGCCACGTAGAACCTCGGAACTGCGCAGCCAGGGGACCATCCCAAATATTCGGATCTGACAAAACTCGTCCCTGCGCATCCAGCGCCGAGATCTGATCCGTGAAACCACCGTTAATGATCGACTGCACCTGCCCAATCGCAGCCTTCGCTTGCTCAGTAGACAACACACGCGACATAGAAATTCCTCCCAAGAGACAAGCGCTTCTCCGCCGGACACGTAACCGCCGACGACCAGACGGTGCCGACGCTACCAACACACGTCAATAAATCCAACAAAAAGAAAAACTAGGACGGCGGGACATGACCGCCCAAGTCATGCGCATGACACAGGCAAACCGCGATTAGTCCATTCGTGAGTGAAACCCCGTATCATGCTGAAGGCACCATGAACGGAAGAGGGGACGATCATGTCCAGACGGACTACCACGCACCAGCACATCCCGGGGCGCCGCATCGCGCCCGGCCGGGCGCTGGGCGCTTTCCTTGCCGGCCTGGGGCTGATCGCGACGACGTCGTGCGGCCCGGCCCCCGAGCCGGAGTCGGTGTCCAATCCGGTCAAGCTCCTGCAGAGCGTGCGCGTGGGCATGTCCCCGGCCGCCGGGGTCGAGACGATCGAAGGCACCACCATCTCTGTGTCCGCGGCCGGCGACTCTTCTGCAGCGGACACGAAGTACGACGCCGCCCAGGCGGTGGGCGAACTGCCGGTGCGAGTGAGCCTGCAGTACCGGGCCGGCGACAAGTCCGGCTCCGACCTCACCGAGCTTCAAGGCCACACCGGGCCGGTCGAGATCGACCTGACACTGGAGAACCTCACGGTTAAGCCGCGGGTCATCGAATACGATGCCGCGGGCCAAACCCGCTCCGATACCGCCCTCGTGGGCGCCCCGCTGACTATCGCCGCCTCAACGAAGCTCACCGGTGTACGGGCCGACGACGTCACCGCCGGCTCTGCGGACGGCGGAACGGGCACCAACGGCGTCTTGAGCAGCACCGAGGACGGTGCCACCGTGGTGCAGTGGGCCACCGTGCTGGCCCCACCCCGTTCGGGTGCGAGCACCACGCTGCGCCTCGTTGCTGAGGTCAAGGACTTTCAGGTCCCTGCTTTCGACGTGGCGGTCCAGCCGGGCATTAACACCGACCTCAGCGCGGACGGCGTGCTCGCTGGCGCGTTCTCCTCCGGTGCGGGCTCCGAGATGGGGCTGCAACGCCGCACCATCTCGCTGGTCTCGGACGTCAACACCGTGTTGACCAAGGCCGGATCCACCATCACCGAGGTCCGGCAGAACCTGCAGGAGACCTCTCAGACCCTGGGTGCGAAGACCGCGGGCGAGCTGCGCGATAACTCCACGGCCCTGGCCGCAACCATGGTGGACCTGAAGGAGCAACTGAAGACTCTCGGCGCGGACCTGGAGGCCGCGGCGAAGTCAACGCAGTCCACCACCGCGTCCCAGCTGAAGCTGACCGTCGCCGCCGTGGACGCGATGCTGGGCGACACCTCGGCCGTGCCCGCGACGGCTCCCATCAACGGTGACGGCTGCACCGCGGAGGTGCCCAAATCGGGGAAGGCGGCCACGGTCTATTCCAGCATCCAGACCATGGCCTCGCAGCTCGACGCCTACGCGAAGGTGAGTGCGGGCTGCCGGGATATCGTGGCGGGCGCCATCAAGGCCACCATGGGCCCCGAGGACCCCACCGCGGAGGAATGCGCGGAGCAGGGCTCGATGACATGCTCCCTTTACGGCTCTGCCGTGACCGTCACCGGCGCGTTGCTGGGCCTGGTGAAGAAGGGCGACGAGCTCGTGGCGGACCTGCAGCCGCAGATGGTCGAGGGCGCGATCAAGGATCAGGAGGCTGCCGCCGTCACGCTGGAGAAGGTGCGCACTGATTTCGCTGCGGTCCTCGACGGCGCGGAGACCACGGAAGACTACAAGACTGCCCTCGCAAACGTGGAGGAAGCGATCAAGTCCGCCCGGGCCTCCGTCGCCGCGACCCGGGACGCGGCCGCTGCGGTCCGCGGCAGCATCGACGGCCTGCGACAGAAGCTGGGCGACATCAAGAAGACTGCGCAGGACGCCCGGGGCGAGTTGGGTGACCGCTCGCTGCTGAACGGCTCGATGACGCAGCAAACGCAGCGGCTCGCCGACGAGTTGTGCAAGATGGCCGACGGCGCCTTGCCCCGCGAGGGCCGACTGTCCGCCGAGCAAGCGGAGCGGCTGCGTTCCTACCTGACGTCCGCACCGTGCGAGCCCACGGATGAAAGCGGAAACCCCGCGCAGGAACTGCGCCCGCCGCTGGGGTTCAAGGACCCTCTGGACGATCGGATCCAGGCCCAGACGGCCGCCTGGGACGCGGTCCTGGCGGCCACCGACACCACCGCCCCGGACGAGGAGATCGGCCAGGCGTTCACCACTTTGGGGACGACGATCGACGACATCGACGCCAAGCTGGACGCCATCAAAGAAGCCACGAAGGCGCTCGACGGCGCCGCCACGGGCGACGTCAACAGCAACAAGCGCGAACTCGTTGCCCTGGACGCCGTGCTTGGTAAGGCGATCGACTCCTCCGGCCGGGTCGGCTCGACGCTCGCGAAGCTCAAGGAGCAGCAGGACGGGCTCGGCGACAAGATCAAGAAGTCCCTCCGCGAGGTTTCGGCGGAGACCGCCGCCGAGGTCTACAAGACCGTGGACGAGCAAGTGCGCCGGGTCGCCGAGATCGGCGACGCGGGCTCCGACGCCGTGATCACGGCCTTCAACCGCTCTATCTCCGGTTTGAAGTCCACCTCGGACGAGGTGGTGAACGACGCCGAGGGCACGGTGAATAAGCAGCGGGACGAACTGCGCGGGCAGAGCGACGCGCTGGCCGCATCCCTGGACAAGGGCACGCAGTCCTCGCTCGCGAACATCGCCTCCAGCACGTCCGGCTCAACCCGTGACGTCGAGGGCGCCAGCGCCCTCCTGTCCTCAAGCCTCACCAAGGTGATGCTCGACCTGGGCGACCGTTCGGTGAACGGATCCGGCCTGCTCGGCTCCATGGCCACAAGCGCCGCCAAAGCCGACACCGCTGACTATCAGCTGGCACTGGCATCGCAGAACGCTGAGGGCTATGCCAATATCCGCTCCAGGGACGTGGCGGGGCTGCTCCTGCGCCAGGCGCAGTTCAAGGCTTCACTCACCGCGGTCGACGAACTGCCACCGTTCCACCTCGAGGTGCCGGCCGGCGCCACGTCGCAGACCCTGTACACACTGAAGATCGGCGGCACCGCATGAGCTCCCGCACCGGGCTCACGACCCTGATCGTCGCGGGCATCACTGTCGTCCTCGCGGCTGCGATCGCCCTGACGACCGTGGCGCTGAGCCGTCCCAAGGAGGCTTCACGGCCCGATCCGGTAGCCGCGACGGTTCCCGTTGCGCTGCAGGCCGAGGGCCTGCCGAAGGACTTCTCCATCGGCGTCGTCCTCACCCTGGGCCAGTCCGGCGAGCCCGGCTCCGAGTACAACCGGGCGGCACAGGGCGCGATCGTCGCCGCACAGCGCTTTGCCAAGGGCGGCGCCACCGTCGCCCTCGCAGCCCAGAACGACCGCGGCACGGAGGATGGCGCCCGCGCCGCCGTCCACGCGCTCGCCGCGCAGGGAGCATCGGGTGTCGTCGTGGCGACCACGGGTGCGCCGGCCCGGGCCGCGGCAAAGACCGCCGAGGAGCTCGGCCTCCCGGCGATCCTGCCCTACGCCGAACCATCGGACCCCGCGCAGACCACCTGGACCACGAGGCCGTCGGGCGCATCCGTCGCGGCCGCCCTTCGCACCGCGCTGAACGGCAAAAACAGGGTGCTGCTCGTCGGGGACGGCGGCGAGGTCCCTGCCTCCGTCGGGATCTCACAGACGCTGAACCTCGATGGCTTCGACGCGGTGACGGACCTGGCCCAGGAGGCCGCCATCCGAACAGGGGACCAGCTGCGCCCTCCTGCCGAGGACGCCCCAGCAGGCGCCGGGTCCACGAGGGTCGCCGAGCCCGCGGACGCCGTGGTTGTCTCGGCCGCCACCCCGCAGCGGCTGGCCCGGCTGGTCCAGGCCCTGCAGGCCCGCGACGTGTCCGTCCCCGTCGTCATACCGGACGGCGCCACCGCCCCGGCCTTCGCCTCCACGCTCGCCGAACTCGACGGCGCCGCCTCCGGGCAGCTGGTCAGCGTTGCCCCGGCCGGCGGCGATGCCACGGCGCTCCAGCAGGACGCCCAGGGGCGCGGGATGTCCGCATTCCTGTCCGCCGTGCGCCTGGCCTCCGGCGACCCGAAGGTCAAGAACCTGACGGGCGATGCCGCGTTCTCCGCCGACGCATGGGCGGCGGACTCACGCAGCCACGACGCCGTCGTCGCCCTCACACGGGCGGCCGCATCGGCTGGAAGCGGCGAGCCGTCCAAGGTCGGCGCGGCGTTGCGCACCATGTCCTTCGGTCCTGGTGACGGCCTCGCCGGGCCGGCGCTGGATTTCTCGCGCTCCGCGGCGCTGACCGCGGAGGCAATCCCGGTCTACGCTTCCCCACAGGATCTGGGCCTGCGGCCGCCGGATGAGGCCGCTCCGCGGCTCGTCTGGGTGCCGGCGCCGGCAAACCCCTGACCACCTGCCCCCGGCTCGCCCCAAAGCGGGCGGGAACCATCCACCACTGAAGGAGCGCCCGGTGCGTGTGCTGATCGACCTGGACGAGCGTCGCTTTGAGTGCGACGTGGCTCACGCCGCGCCCGCCACGACGCTGACAGACCTCGTGGAGGCCGCCGGTGGCACGCGCCTGGCACCCGATGAGGCGGTGTTCGTGAACGAGGCCGAGGTGCGTGGTTCCACCCCCGTCTCAGAGCTGATCTTCCTGGAGGGCAGCCGCATCTCGCGGGCGCCGTGGCAGATTCCGCAGCGCGTGCGCGGCTGGAGCGTGACGCTCGCCGGCGGCCAGAGCACCGGCGGCGTGACTGACGTTCCGCACGGGCGAGAGATGCTCATCGGCCGGTCCCCTCACGCCGATCTGAGCCTTCCGACCGAAAGTGCGTCATGGGACCACTGCCGCCTGCGCCGGGAGGAGGACGGGCTGCGGGTGTTCGATGGCGGGTCCACGAACGGCACCCTCGTCAATGGGGAGCCGGTGGGGGAGGACGGGGTCCTGGTGACCGAAACCGCCACGATCACGGCGGGCGGCGCGGTGCTCCTCCTGCGCCGGTCCCTGGACGAGACGCCCGCCCCGCCGCCTGGCAGCCTGCACAACCTCACGCCGGCGGCGACAGCGCCCTTCAACCGGCCTCCCCGCCCCGGGCAGACCCCGGCGGGCGAGCCCCTGGTCCCGCCGAGCCGCAAGGACGTGCCGCCGGCCAGCAAATTCAGCTACATCACGGTGCTCGCGCCCCTCGTGATGGCGGCGGCGATGGTCTTGATCCTGAGGGACTTGCGCTTCGCGATGTTCGCCATGCTCAGCCCGGTCATGGCCGTGGGCATGTGGTTCGAACAAAAGCGCCGTCACGCCCGGGGCCTCAAAGAAGAGGACGAGCGCTTCGCCGGGGCGCTCCAAGGATTCGAGCGGCAGATCCGCGAAGCCGCAGCGACGGAGACCGCACGACGCCATCGGATGATCCCCGATCCCGCGACCGTAGTCCGGCGCCCCGCACTCCCCGCCACGTCCTTGTGGCAGCGCCGCGCCGACGCGGACGACTTCCTGGCCCTGCACGCCGGCACAGGTGACGTCCCCTGGAAGCCCGAGGTGGACCGCACAGCCGGGTCGCGGCTGGATGAGAAGGTGAAGGACTCCCTCGCGGCCGCGCGCCTTCAGGCCGCGCCCGTGCTCGTGGACCTGACCGACGCCGGTGTGGTGGGTATCGTCGGGCCGCGGGAGGGGACTCTGGCGCTCGCGCGATCCCTCCTGGCCCAGGCCGCGGTGCACGTCGGCCCAGCCGACCTGACCATCGGCGTCTTCTGCGACGCCGGACGCGCTGACGAGTGGGAGTGGGCTTCATGGCTGCCGCACACGCGCCAGGCCGGCAGCAGCACGGGCGAGCGGTGGATGTCCGCGGACCGCGAGGCGAGCCTGGCCATGCTGCGCACGCTCAAGGACGCTGTGCAGGAGCTGCCCACACCAGCGATGCTGGTGGTCCTGGACTCCGAGGTCCTCACGGAGGGCAGGGACTCACCGGCACGCGCGCTGCTCGGCACGGGCCGCTCCGTGCCGGGGGCCCATGGGAGCCCGCAGCAGCGCCCGTCCCGGGTGGCGGGCATCGTCATCGCGACTTCGGAGGAACAGTTGCCGGCCTCCTGCACCACGATCATCAGGGTCGGTTCGGACGCAGCGGCCACTGTGGACCAGCCGGAGGACCTGACCCGCGTGGAGGACGTCATCCTGGCGGGCCTGGACCAGGAGGAGGCCCTTCGCTGCGCAATGCGCGTGGCGCACTTCGACGATCCGGAGCTGAGCGTGCCCGGGGCCTCGCTGCCCCCGCTTGTGCGGCTGCCCGGGCTCCTCGGCTACGACCGCCCGGACTCGACCATGATCCGTCGCATGTGGCAGGCTCCCACCGGAGTCTCCACGCCGATCGGCACAGGGGAGAACGGTACCCTGACCCTGGACCTGGTCAAGGACGGCCCGCACGGCCTGGTGGGCGGCACCACCGGCTCCGGCAAGTCCGAGTTCCTCCGCTCGCTTGTGGCCGGCCTCGCGGCACGCAACGATCCGACGCGCCTGAACTTTATCCTCGTCGACTTCAAAGGCGGGGCCGCCTTCAAGGCATGCGAACGCCTTCCGCACACCATCGGCACGATCTCCAATCTGGACGAGCAGCTCGCCGACCGGGCCCTCCGCGCCCTGGAAGCGGAGATGGAACGCCGCCAGCGGGTCTTCGCGGAGGCCGGCGAGGGCATCGACAACCTGAACGCCTACCTGGCCACGAACCCGGCCGAGCCCATGCCCCGGCTGCTGCTCGTGATCGACGAGTTCGCCATGCTGGCCAAGGACTTCCCGGACGTGCTCAAAGCTCTCGTCAGCGTGGGGGCAGTGGGCCGCACCCTGGGAGTGCACATGATCCTGGCGACGCAGCGCCCGGCGGGCGTCGTCAGCGACGACATCCTCGCGAACACCAACCTTCGGGTGGCCCTTCGGGTGCAGAGCCGCGACGACTCCAACAACGTCATCGGTGTGCCCGCCGCCTCGGCGATCGGCCGGGCCCAGATGGGCCGGGCATTCGTGAAACTGGGCCAGGACGACATCACCCCCGTGCAGACAGCCCTCGTGACCGGACGGGCGCAGCTCGGCGCCGGGCCCGCCGTGGACGTGCGCGAGATCCGCCAGTTCGGCGTCCCCGTGCCCGCGGCGGCGCCGCCACGGTCTGCGGGCGTGGACGAGAACGACCTCGAACTGCTCATCGACGCGGTTGTCGAAGCCAACGCCGAGGCAGGGTACGCCCAGCCGCGGCAGGTCTGGCCGGAGGCCCTGGGTGAGCGTGTGGAGCTGGAGGGTTACCATCCTCAGCCGGACGGCGGCCGTCGCGCCACACCGTCCGACACTCCCACCGATCCCGCACGCCGGCCGCTGCCGATGGTGGGCGCCGTCCGAGGCTCCACGGTCCAGGTGGCAATCGTCGACGAGCCGGAGCTGCAGCGCCAGTCCGCGGCGGGATGGGACATGTCCGTCGGGAACCTGATGCTCATGGGCGTGGCCGGCTCCGGCACGAGCACCACACTGGCCTCGATCGCGCTGACACTGGCGAAGGACGCCGATCCGGCCGAACTGGACCTGATGATCCTCGACATGGGCTCCCGTGAACTCGAAGCCCTGGAACGCCTGCCGCACACCGTGGCGTATGTGGGAACCGGGGCCGGTGCCAAGGAGCAGCAGGCCCGTTTCCTCCGGCACCTGCACACGGAGCTCGAGAGCCGCCGCGCCGAGCCTGGCAGGCACCGCCGCACCGTGGTGCTGCTGGACGGCCTGGCCTCACTGCGGGACGAGTTCCAGGATTTCGAAGGGCAGCAGCTGCTGGCGCTGCTGTATCGGGCGTACGCGGACGGCCCGGCGCTGGGACTGTCCTTCGCGGTCTCCACCACACGCGCCAAGGCGGTGCCCTCGGCCATGAACGAGGTGACGCTGCAGAAGTGGCTCTTCCGGCTGGCGGACGACTACGACTACTCCTCGCTCGGCGTCCGGGGCAAGGAAATCCCCGCTGCGCTTCCTGGGCGCTGCGTGGATCCCCGCACCTCGCTCCAGATGCATGTGGCCACGCCCGGTATCGGGGTCGAGGCTGCGGTGGATCGCGTGCGGCAAAGCTGGGCGCACGCACCCGCGAAGACCCCGGCGATCCGGCGCCTGCCCTCCAACGTCACCATGCTGGAGCTAGGGGTGGAACCCCGGCTGGAGGCCGAACCCTGGCTCATCCCGGTAGGAATAAAGGAGGCTGACCTCTCGCCGGCGTTCCTGGAAATCTACGAGGGCGAGCACGCGCTTGTCGCCGGGCCTGCCCGGTCGGGAAAGTCCACGCTGCTGCTGGCCCTGGCCGCAGCCCTGCGTGGCGCGGCCACCTCACGCGGGCCGGCTCAGGTGTGGGGCATCTGCGATCGCCGCTCGCCCCTGGCCCTCGCCGATCTGGATCGCGTGGCCGTCGGCACGGATGAAGTGCCGGCCCTGCTGGCCTCCCTGCGCCTCGAGCGCGGCCCAGTGTTCCTGCTCATCGACGACGCAGAGCGCTTCGAGGACACCGATCAATCCATCGCGGGGACTGTGACATCCGGGCAGCCGGGGCTGTGCGTCATCGCGGCCGGACGGGCCACGGATCTCCGCGGGCTGTACAGTCACTGGACCAAGACGCTCCGCAAATCCCGCCTGGGCGTGCTGCTGCAACCGGATGCAGATTACGACGGCGAACTGCTGGGCACCGCACTCCCGCGCAGGGCGCCGGTGGCGCTGAGTGCGGGGCGTGGATATATCGGCGTCGGCGGGCAATTGGCACTGATCCAGTCGATGAGCGCCGAGGGCTGAGCCCGGCTACGAGCGCCTACGACGAACGAGTGGACGGCCGGGGGCCTTGAAGAATCAGATCGATAGCGTTGGGGAGTACGGTATGAAATTCGCACAGACGGGTCAGGCTCTGGGAGCGTCCTACCGCTTCGGCGAACGGGTGGGCTCCGGCGCCGTCGGCGAGGTCTGGACCGTCACCTCTGCCGACGGCCGGACGCTTGCCGCCAAAGTCCTGCGCCCGGAGCACGCCGACGATCCCTCGCTCGTAGAGCGGTTCGTCCGTGAGCGATCCGTCCTGCTTGGCCTGCGGGACTCGCACATCGTCACGGTGCGGGACATGGTGGTGGAAGGCGCGCGGTTGGCCATCGTCATGGACTACGTCGAGGGAGGCTCGCTGCGCGACGCGCTCAAGGAGACGGGCCCGCTGCGTCCCGTGGACGCGTTCAACGTCGCCGCCGAAGTGTTCGACGCACTGGCTTTCGCGCACTCACGAGGCGTGACCCATCGCGACATTAAGCCGGACAACGTGCTCCTCGCCCGCCCCTGGCCCGAGTGCGCCGCGGGCGACGTACGGGTCTCCGACTTCGGCATCTCCGACGTCGTGGGCGAGAAGATCCGCCAGACGACCGGTCTCATCGGCACCCCGCACTACATGCCTCCCGAGCTCATCAGCCAGGGCCGGTCCGGCCCGCCGGGCGATGTGTACTCAACGGGCATCATGCTCTACGAGCTCCTCGCCGGGCGCACTCCTTTCGCCGGGCCGGGGACGGACTTCAGCGTCGCGTACCGCCATGTTTCCTCGCGCCCGCCACGGATCCCCGTGGACGACGCGGTATGGAACATACTCGACTCGCTGCTGTCCAAAGACCCCGCCCAACGCCCGACGGCGAGTGAGGCCGCGGCGACGCTTCGGCGTCTCGCACCCCGCCTTGCCGGCAGCAGCCCGATCACGCGTACCGAGGCCCCGGAGGACTTCGACGCAGTCGAACGCTCGGCCACCGTCGTCCGGGGCGCCTTCACGGACGAGGACCTCGCGGCCTTCGCGTCAGGCTCGCCAGATGACCACGCCGGGAAGGCTCCCGAGCTCGGGGAGGCCGACAGCGCCACCATCGCCCGGCCAATCCCGCGTCGCGAAGTGCGGCCCCGGGCGGAGGCCCGGCTCGAGGAACAGGTCGCCACCCCGTTCTGGCGCACTCGCAAAGCGTTACTGCTCGCGGGCGCCGCCACCCTGCTCGTCGTCGCGATGGTCGTGGGGTTCGTTGTCCTCGCCCCTGCAGGTCAGCAAATGCGGCCCACCGCGGAAGGCCAGGTGTCCAAGCAACTTCAGGACGCGGCGCTGCCAACCGGCCTGACAATCTCGCGGGAGGCCTCCTATGAGCCGTCCTCCGGTCAGGTCCGCTTGACTGTCGCGTACGCGGCGCAGAAGGCGCCATTGTCCGGTGATTTCCTTGAGGTGATCCCGGGCCTGGCCGATGGGGAAGCGTGCCCTGCGGTCACATGGGACGGGGCTTCGGTGAGCAGGAATCAGGCCTCGATCACCGGCCTTGACGTCGAATGCGGCTGGAAGGTCTCGGGGTTGGAGGTCCCGGCGGGAGGGGCAGCCCAGGTCACCGCCAAGGTGTCAGTGTCGCCCGCGGACCAGCAGGCCCTCGACGCATGGCTGCGGGCTGGGTCCGAGGCGACGACGGCCGCGACGCAGGACCCTGCCGTCAAGGGCACCGCCTATACCGTCCAGCGCCTGAAGGGCGTGGAGGTGCGTACTCCGGCGCGCGTCGTGACGCCCAGCCCGCTAAAGATCACCCTCGTGCCAGTCTGGGCCGGCGGCGCCGACGAGCTGAACCCGCTCTACGTCAGTCCCGCGTCGGGCAAGCCCTCGCAGATGCTCGCCGCCGTGAGCGGCGGCGAGAAAGGAGTACGGTTCTCCGACGGCTGCGGCGGGGCGCTCGCGGTGGACAGCGCGGGGCTTACCGTGACGGCCCTGCAGATCACGCCCCAGTGCACCGTGCGTGCCAGCGTCGGGAACTTCACCGAGCTGCAGTCTCCGAGCTTTGGTATCACGTCCCGGGAAAACTCGTAAGACGGAGGGCTCCCGGGGCTCCCAGGACTGAGGACTCGGGGTTGCCCCCCGCGCGGCCATGACCTTGGCCTGGACGTGCGAGCCGCTCAGCCCACCCGGCCGTCCTGGCTTCTGTTCACGGGGCGGCCAGCCCGCCGTCCGTCCGGGCCGCTGTTCACGGGGCGGCCAGCCCGCTGCCGTCCGAACCGCATGGCTCGCCTCCGTCCAAGCTTCTGTCACGCGGCGGCCACGGGGTCACTCCAGGCGGAAGTATCTGTTCCGTCGGGGTGTCTGGGCTGGGTCGAGGTGGGGTGGCGGGATGAACCAGGGGATGCCGGTGCGCATCTGGATGCTCCAGTGTTCCTTGTGGATCACGTGGTGGTGATGGGAGCAGAGCAGGGTTCCGTTGCCGGTTCCGGTGGTTCCGCCGCGGGACCAGTAGGTGATGTGGTGGGCTTCGCACCAGGGGGCGGGGATGGTGCATTGTGGGAAGGCGCAGCCGCGGTCCCGGGCCGTGATGGCCTTGCGGATGTGGGGCGGGAAGATGCGGGAGGCGCGGCCGATGTCCAGGACCTGGCCCTCGCCGCCGAGGACGACGGGGATGATGTCGGCGTCGCAGGCGATTTTGCGGATGGTGCCGGCGGTGACGGGGCCGGTGAACAGCAGCGTCCCGGTGCCGTGCCTGGTTCCGGTGCCGTGCTGTGCGGTGTTGGCAGGGGCGCTTGCTTCGGCGGGAGTCGTTCCGAGCCGGGTGAGCAGGTCGCGGTAGTCGATGGTGGCCATGATCTGGGGCCGGAGCCCGCCCGCGGCGGGCAGCCCTCCGGTGGCGAGGGCTGCTTTGCACGCGCCGACCAGGCCGTCGAGCAGCCGTTGGGGCCGGGAGCGGAGGTCCAGAACCGGCAGCGACGGGTCCTCTTCCACCGTGGCGGGCTCCGCAGCCGGGCCTGGCGCATCCGCCGCCGCGGACCCGTCACCCGCCCCGCCCTCGCCCGCCTCGCCCGGTCCGGCCTGTGCCGTGTTGCCGGTGGCGGTGCCCTGGCCGGTGTCGGGGCCGGTGCGGGGGTTGGTGGCGGTGTTCATCACGGTGATCAGGTGTTCGAACTGGTCCGTGGTGGCGAAGATTTCCAGGTGCTGCAGGCCGTGCCGGGGTTTGCGGAGGAA
>NZ_JBFTLP010000009.1:0-132795 GCF_056396505.1 Arthrobacter sp. 05T410
GGGCCGGTGCGGGGGCCGGTGCGGGGGTTGGTGGCGGTGTTCATCACGGTGATCAGGTGTTCGAACTGGTCCGTGGTGGCGAAGATTTCCAGGTGCTGCAGGCCGTGCCGGGGTTTGCGGAGGAAAGCGCCCTGGAGCTGGCGGAGCAGTTCCTCGGAGGGCTCGGCGCCGTCCTGGTCCAGCGCCTCCGTCCACCGGCGGGCGATCCGGGCCAGGAAGTCGGCGTCGTTCTCGGCCGCGGTGCGGGTCAGGGCGTGCTCCATCGCCGCGACGGCCTCCGGGAGGCAGCTGTGCCGGACCCGGTCCAGGGCGAGCGTGATGACGGTCGCGGCGCGGGAGGCGACCTCGCCGGCCGCGACGGCGGCTCCGAGCTCCGGGTGCACGGGCGGGATGGGCCGGCCGGCGAGTCCCTGCCGGGGCAGCAGCGTGTCGGCGAGGCAGAGCCGGCGCCTGGCCTCCGCGGCGCTGATCCGCAGCCGCGCCCGCAGGAACTCCACCGTGTTCCGGTACCCGTCATCCAGCACCGATTCCGGCACCGCCGGCTCACCCGTTCCGGGGCTTCCGGCGGGAGCCGAGGACAAGGAGGTGCCGGCGGGAACCGCCCCAACAGACCTGCCGGAGGGAGCCAAGGACAAGGATGCGCCCGCGGGAGCCGAGGCCAGGGAGGCGCCGGCGGGTTCCGCGGTTCCGGGTGCGCCGGTCTGCCACCCGGCGGGGCTCTCACGCCAGCCGGTGGTCCACCCGGTGACCGCCCCCGCCGCGACCCCCGCGGCCGCGGCCGAGGACTGCTTCCTGGTCCGGTCCACGGCGGCCGCCGCGACGAGCTGCAGATACTCCACCGCGCGGGAGACTTCCTCCACGCTGCGGCGAAGTCCGACGCGGCCCGGAAGCCCCACGACCCCGCATCCTCCACCGCCGTCGAACCCACCGCCCGCAGCGCGGCCAGGGCGGCGTCCATACCGGATTGCCCGACCGGGGCTGCACCCCGCTCCGTGCCCTCCGCCTCGTCCCCGCAGGCGGTGAAATCCCTGATGAAATCCCTGACGGCTTCCATGGCTCGAGTCTATTTGAGGGCTCCGACAATTTTAGGAGGGCACCGTGCGTGATCACTCTCAGACCGCGGCGCCACCTGCCCACGGATCGACGGGCGATCAGGCAGGTTTCACATCGTGCTGTGCAGGACCCGTGGGCGGCCAAACTGCGTGTGAACTCCGGGCGAGAAAAGTACGGATTCGGGTGGCCCGGCCACTTCGATTCCCGCGGCGCGCACGAGTTGGTCCTCAAGGCCGAACAGCTGCGCGCGGTACAGCGGCCATGCACTGTGTGTGTTGGGCACATAGATGGTCCTGCCCCTGAACCGTGAATGCAGACCGAACCGCGCCGTGAGGTGGATCGACAGCGCGTCGGTGGCTGCGACGTCGGGCTCTGGGACGACCGAGAAACCGCTCCGGGTGCCGCCTCGAAAGCGTCGCACGGAATACCCAGCCGACGCCGATCCGGTAAATCCATCGGCACCCACGTAGCTCGCCCGCGACCACACATAGGGTATCCCGGCCGCCCGTGCGGCCAGTACCACCGCCAAGCGTGAAGCATCCAGGCTCCGGAAAACGACACCACGGGTGCCGTCCGGCTCGCGGGAGTAGAGGCGCACGTTGATCTCGTTGAAGCTTCCGAAATAGGGGATGCCGGGACGGCGACCAACTCCGGCACCCTGCATACGAAAGCCGATTAGCCCCACCCACGCGGACCCGTCGAACACATCCGGCGCGACGCCCGCTGGCATGAACCGCGCCGCCACTGCCTCAGGAATGCGCCAGTGCAGGAAGACGGCATCCAACCACCGCTGGTCCATGATGATTGGCGCCGGAAGCTCGGGTGCAGCCGGCCACGGATCAACGCCCAATCGGATCAGCTCCCTTCGGTCGGCAGGGTCTTCGGTCGGCAGGACACGAGCCGGTCGGCATCATGAGAATCGGACGGCAGCCGGGGTCACTTGGCATCGGCCAAGATCCGCGGAAGCAGGGTCAGTTCAATGCCCGGGTGCCTTCCGGAAGGGCTCCACCGGCCAATACTGCCGCCGTCGCATTGGCCAACGCTGTCAGCGCCACGCGCTGGGTCCACGGGCCGTAGGAAATGCGCGCCACGCCAAGTTCCTGCAATTTGGCCGGTGCCAGGGATCCGGGCACATTGATGACCGAGATCTTGTTCCACCCAATGCCTTCCACCAACGCGGTGACAGTCGGCTCGTCCAGCAGGCCCGGCACGAACACCGCGGTCGCACCGACGTCGAGGAAGGCCCGGCCGCGCTCAATGGCGTCCGCAAGCACCGCAGAAGGGTCCCGGTCCTTGCCCTTCAAGAAGGCGTCGGTGCGGGCGTTGAGGACGAAGTCGATGCCCTCGGCCTCGGCGGCGCGGATTACAGCGCTCATCTGTTCAACGGCGTCGGCGAGCGGGCGCATCTGGTCCTCGATGTTGGCTCCGACAGCGCCGACGCCAATCGCCTTGCGAACAGTTTCGCCGGGATTGCCGTAGCCCGCTTCGAGATCAGCACTGACGGGCAGCGACGTGGCGGCGGCAATCACCCCGACGGCGGCGATCATTTCGTCCACCGGAATGTTCTCGCCGTCTTCGTACCCGAGCGACGCAGCGATGGAGTGGCTGGCCGTGGCCAATGCCTTGGTCCCCGGAACGCCGGCAACCACCTTCGCGGTGATCGCGTCCCAGACGTTGACGAGTTGGAGAATTTCCGGTGCGTGGTGGAGACGGAGCAGCTCGGTGGCTTTGGAGGCACGGGAACGCGCGTGGTCTGTCATGCCGCGAGCCTAGCGGGGCACCGTGCCATCCGGAAGGGTTTCAGCCTGCCGCGGAAGAGTCAGGTGATCCCTCGCGCTGAGTCTGCCAGGGCCAGCGTCCGGTGATTTCCAGCTCGAGCGAGAAGCTCAGGAAGGTCCGGATGAGCACAATTATGGCCAGCACGCCGACGCCCTCGAAGGTCGGCGCGACGGCGACCGAACGGATGATGTCGGCCGCGACGAGCAGCTCGAGCCCGAGGAGGATCGAGCGGCCCAGCAGTTGCCGGTAGGAGCGGTACACGGAGAGCGGTGCAGAGCCCGCCGGCTGGCGTTCCGGCTGGAATCCGCGCAGCGCCAAGGGGATAGAGACGAGGGCGCCGACCACCATGACGGCCACACCGGCGAAGTCCATGAGGCCGCCGGCCGACTCGATAATGTGCTGAAAATCCATGGTTCCCCTCAGAGAAGTGGGCTGTGAGATTCAAACTTTAGGGGTGCCGGACGCCGATACCGGCGAGAACGGCTCGGTAGCCTTGCCGGAAACTGGGGTATTGAAACTCGAAACCGGTGCTGCGGAGCAGCCCGTTGCTGGCCCGCTTATTTCCGCCCCGGGAGGGTTCGCCGCCCGCCGCTTTGCCGCCCGACGCCGAAGCGTCGGTGGTGCCGGCCGCCGCCGCACCCGCGGTACCAGTGGACTCTGCCGCCGGCGCAGGGAGTCCCAGTTCCGCGGCCAGGAATTCCAGCACGTCGCCGAGTTCGGCCGGTTCATTATCCACGCCCAGATAGACCGCCGCCGGAACCGTGCCCATGGTGCACAGATGGACGATCGCGGCGGCGGCGTCGTCGCGGTGGATCCGGTTGGTGAAACGCGACGCGGCAGGAATGACCGCGGTTCCGCCGCGCACCTGGTCGATCAATCGCGTCCGGCCGGGGCCGTAGATTCCGCCGAGCCGCAGCACTACGGGGGTGATGCCGGTGCCGCGCAGGCGGCTGTGGAGGAGTTCCTCCGCTTCGCGGATGATGCGGCCCGAGAACCCGCCGGGTTCCGGCGTCGTGCCTTCATCAATCCAGCCGCCGCCGGCATCTCCGTAGACGGCGGTCGAGGACACAAACAGGACCCTGCGGACGTTTGCCCCGGAGGCGAGGACCGCGTCCAGGACGTTCGACAGCCCGTCCACGTAGGCGGCACGGTACGCCTCCTCAGTCGGGGAATCCGCGGCAATCGCGACGACGACGGCGGTGGTGTCCGCCGGGATGGGCGGCAGCTCAGCGGAGCCCAGGTCGGCGGCGACTCCCTCGATGGCGGCCGGGAGTTTCTCCGGCGAGCGACGCCACCCCACCACGCGGTGGCCAGCCGCCGCGAAACGCAGCCCGGCCTCGGTGCCAAGATCGCCGCAACCGGCCAGCAGAACAGTCATGAAGCCAGTCTGCCAGCCTTCGGGAAGCGCCGCGGACAGGCTTGAGGAAAACTTGAACTGATCTTGTCGCCCGCTGAAGCATTGCCTTGAGCTGGGCCGGGCATTGTTGTAAAGGTCAGCCAGGGGGCTGGCGGATGCTACATACGTCGCCCGGCCCGCCACGGCCGGCTCCACGAAACGGAATCTCCAATGGGTCTCAACCTCAACTCCACGTCCAGCAAGGTCCTGGCTTCCGCCGCCCTCCTCGCCGCAGCTGCCGGCGTGGCCGGGATGGGCACCTACGGTGGCTTCACGACCAGCACCTCGGCCTCCGCCGCTGTCAGTTCAGGCACGGTAAAGTTTGAGGTCGGAACCGCCGGCGCAGCCAACAACCGACTCACCATTCCGGCCTCAGGTGCAATTCCGGGCGACACCATCCAGCGTGCAGTGACATTGACCAACAGCGGTGACCAGGACCTGGCCGCAATTACTCTCACCACCACAGCCACACCGTCCTCTAAGCTGGACTCCGACACCACCAACGGCTTGCAGATCAAGGTTGATGCCTGCAAAGTGCCGTGGGCTGAAACCGGCACTTCGCCCTCGTTCACCTACACTTGCGCCCCCGCCAACACCACGGTTGTCATGTCGTCCCGGGCCGTGGTCGGGGCGAATATGCCGATGCTTGGCCTCGCCTCCCTGACTGCCAAGCAGGCCGACAACCTCCGCGTCACGCTCTCCGTTCCCAATGGTGCTGATAACACGTTCCAGGGACTGACCAGCACCATCAACTTCGTCTTCGACGCCGCACAGCGCGCCGGTGGCGCCAGCAAGTAGCGATTCTCGGGTGCTCAGTCCGGCCAGGTCTCGGCCCGACTGAGCACCCGGCTTTGCCCGCACTATCCACAGCGGCAGGAGGAACGGTCCCGTGAGTACAGCAATCAACGCAGGTCCCAGGGATTCCGTCGACCACCTGGTGGCGGACGGCACCGTTCCGGATAGTGCCGTCCAGGACCCTGTACCTCAGAGCCGCGGACGACGTCGGGCCGAACCGGCCCCCGCCCGCACCCGACGGCCGGCGTCCAAGGCTGGTGCCGTGGCCGGACGAGCTTTCTTTACGATCCTCCTCGTCGTCGCCGCATTGGTTTTCCTCTTTCTCGCCGTCGGGCCGCGCTTCCTGAGCTACCAGACGTCCACCATGCTCACCGGGAGCATGTCGCCGGGGATCAACCCGGGCGACGTCGTTGTCAGCGTGAAGACGCCGGTCTCCGAGTTAAAGGTTGGCGATGTCATCACCTACAGCATCCCCATTGACGATCACCGGATTGAGACCCACCGGGTGGCCAGCATCAAACGCGAAGCCGGCGCGACGTCAGTGACCACCAAGGGAGACGCGAACTCCGGGGCCGACCCGTGGGTTGCCGTGCTGTCCGAGGACTACGTCTACACGGAGGCGGGCGTCGTTCCCTACCTTGGCGACGTCATCAGGGCCTTGCGTCAGCCCCTGGTCCAGTCCGTGCTCCTCCACGGCGCGTCTGCCCTGCTCGTTGTCGTCGTGCTGACGGCGATCTGGAAGAAGCCCGCTGCAGTGGCCACCGAAACGCTGGCCACCGAGACACTGGCCGCCGATGCCCAAGCCACAGATGATGCCACCGCCGCCGGTTCTGAAGAGAGCAGGGGATGACCGGCTCCGGCGTCATCCTTGATACCCGGCGGATCGACAGGCTGGCTCTTGAACTGAATTCACGTTCCACCGCGGTCGGCTTCGTCGGCCGCTTCGTCCAACGCCTGCCGGACAGCCTGGCACGCATCCACCGCTGCCTTCTCGAGGGCAAGATCGAGGGTGCCTTAGCGGCGGTCCTAAGTGTGGCGACGTCGGCGGCGATGGCCGGGGCGGTTCAGCTTGAAGGACACAGCAGGACTGTGGAACAGAGCATCCGGGCCGGCGACTTGGGCGCGGCCCGGGCCGCCGCCGGGGTCCTCGACGCCAACGCAGCGGACTTCGCGCAGCATGCCAGCAAACTCTTGAGTTGTTGAAGGCCCGGTTGCGGGAGGACTCGATGCCCCCCACCCGGCATGGTCACCCGACGGGGCGACCCACCACCGTCACCCGGTAGGGTCCTCCGGGGCGGAAGCTCGGAGCAGGACGGACACCGTGGTTCCGCCGTCGGGACCTGAACTGATGGTCAGCCGTCCGCCATGGGCCTTCGCGATCCGGGCGCAGGTTGCCAGCCCCAATCCGGAACCGGGCGGGTCGTCGTCGCGGTGCAAACGGGCCAGTGGCTCTGTCACATGACCCCGCTTTTCCGGGGGAATGCCCTTGCCGTTGTCTGTCACCCGCACGGCTACACCGTCGGCAACAGCCTTGGCGCTGACCAGGATTCTCGGCGGGATGCCCGGGCGGCGGTAGGCCACGGAGTTGTGGATCAGGTTTTGCAGCAGCGCTCGCAACTGCCCGGCGTCGGCTTCAAGGACCGCGTCCGAAACCTCGACGTCCGCCCCGGCTTCCGACAGGTCGGCCGCAAGGTCTTCTTCGACGTCGTGGACTACAGCCGAGAGGGACACCGGGCGCCGTCGGAGCGCTCCACCGAGTCTGGAGAAGGACAGCAGATCGTCCACCATGGCCAGCATCCGGCGTGAGGTCCTGCCGATTATGCGGAATTCGTCTGCGTCTTCAGGCCTCTGCAGTTCGCCAAGTTCCGTGAATCCGATGACGCTGGTCAGCGGGTTGCGCAGGTCGTGGCTGATGCGGGCAGCAAATGATTCGAGCAGCTCGTTGCTCTTGCGGGCGTCCTCCAGGCTCCGGGCGAGCATCCGCGCATGGTGGTGCAGTTCGAGTACTTCCACCACTTGCGAGGCGATGATTTCCAGCACCGTCTGCTGACCGGGAGTAAGCTCCGCGGGAGACGGCGAAAAGAGACACAACGACCCCAGCACGAACCCCCCTGCCGTGACGAGAGGGACTGAAGCGTAAAACCGGACTGCGGCTGCCTGGCCCGTGACAAAGGGGTGGTGTTGGAAGCGAGTGTCCCGCGAAGCGTCGGGCACCACGGTGGTCCGGCCGCTGAGGAAGACCCGGCTGCACATCGAATCGTCGAGGGAACACACGCCTGGGTCAATCCCCACCGCGGCGATGTGGTGCTGCTGATCTGCAGTGATGATGTTGACCGCGCCGAACGGTATACCGGTAATTGTGGTCGCCAGGACCAACAGTTTCTGGAGTTGACCCTGCGTATCCGGAGTGCGGGTGCCCGTTGTGGCAGGGAGCGGCTCGAGGCGGGGCAGGCCATACTCCGCGAGTACCGATTGCCGGGCCATCCCGGACTCTGCGGCGATACGGGCTGACGGTGACGGGACCAGTTACGCCACCCCTTCTGCGGGCGCCATCCGGTAGCCCACGCCGCGTACCGTGCGGATGAACCGCGGGTCGCGGCCCTTGTCGCCGAGCTTCTTGCGCAGGTTGCCGATATGCACTTCCACGAGGTGCTCGTCCATGGGCCATTCGGTTCCCCACACTTTGGTCAGGAGGGCCTTCCTGGTCCAGACTCGCCGCGGCGCCCCCGCCAGGGCTTCCAGCAGGTCAAATTCCGTGCGCGTCAATTCCAGTTCGACGCCGTCGACGGAGGCCGCCCGGCTTTCGGCCTCCACAACCAGCGGGCCGTGCCGGACGACGCCGGCGTCGTCGTAACGACGGTCTTGTCCTGCTGCCACGGCTGGATAGTCGGAAGGGCTGCCGGGCGCTGCGTCGCCTGCCCGGCGGCGCGGTGGCGTGTGGAGGGCGGACACGGCATCGGTGACAGGCGCAACGTCGCTCGCCCGGCGGCGGGGACCGTCGTGGATCCCGGCCGTCGATGCGTCGGTTGCGCGGGGCATGAAGTCTGTAGCCCGACGCTGCGGGGTGGGGCGTTGCGGGGTTGGCCGGTGCCGGCGCAATACCGCTGTCACCCGGGCCTGGACGGTGCGGGGGCTGAAGGGCTTGCTGATAAAGTCGTCGGCGCCGGTTTCCAGACCCATCAATTCGTCTATCTCGTCCGCCCGGGCCGTGATCATGACGACGTAGGCCTCGGAGAATTTGCGCATCCGGCGGCAAACTTCGACGCCGTCGAGATCGGGAAGATTGAGGTCAAGAGTCACCAGGTCCGGGCCGTTTTCCTGGATGCTCACCAGCGCGTCGGACCCGCAGGCGGCCTCAAAAACGGCAAACCCCTGCATCTCGAGCGTTCGGCGCAGCAGCAGTCGAACGTCGGCGTCGTCATCAACAACCACAACTCGTAGTTGAGTCACGGAACCACCCAAACCCCAGTTTCTAGGACAATGAGACCTCTGTGCGGCACTGACCTCATGCGTCACAGTGTGTGACACCAACCCCAAGGGTCACAGTGGATTCAGGCTAACAGGTTTTCTTGAGCAAACGTTGAAGTTTTTCGCGGCGTTGGGTTGAAGCTGCACTGCCAGAGTAGGAGCTATTGGATCGCCAGCTCTAAAAGGAAGCGCAACTGTGAACGCCCCTCAGTCCGCACCGGAAGCCTCCCGGGTCAAGGCCGCCTGGCTGGTGCGTCTGCGCAGACTGCTGGCCGTCCCGGTAGCCGCGGCTCTGGTGCTGGGCGCTCCCGGGCTGGCATACGCGACCTTCACGGCCCGAGCCACCGCAGCCTTGAACGTGGGGACCTACAAGGTCCCGGCCCCGGCATCCGTCAACGGCACACTGCAGTGTACGAAGGCTGGAAAAGGCGCGACCATCACTTTCACGGGATTTGGTCTGGTGGACCGCGCCACGGGCTACGTGGCAACACTAACGCTGCCCGGCGAAACGCCGACTTTGACGCAGGTTACCGCCGGTCGCGAAGAATCCCTGACCAACTGGGGCGGCAAAGGGAACTACACCTTTACTCTGTCCGCGCAGGTTGGCCCATGGACCGGAGCCCCGCTGGAACGAACCATCACCTGCTGACCAGCGTGCTGCTACCTCGCCGGGATCGGGAAGAAGGCCCGTGGATCCTGCATCAGGGCAGGGTAATCGAAGGCGGAGCGGTCCACGATCTCGTCGACCTGGAAGTTGCGTGCGAATTGGCCATCAACCGTGATCGGGCGGCCCAGGACCTTGCCGACGGCGAAGGCGGCGCCGTCGTTGACCGGGATGGCAACCACGGAGTTGCCGGGCAGGGTGGTGAACGCCTCCTCCTGCTGCTGGCGCTTGCGGGTGGGCTTCTTGACGAGCTGCTTCGGGGGCAGCTTGCGCACCTTGCTGGGACGGCGCGAGCCTGAGTCGGCGTAAACGAACTGGTAGTCGTCGTCCGCGGGGACCTTGCTGCGGCCAACAGGCGGCAGGCTGACAGTCTTCAGCTGTGCGGGCTCGGTATCGCCGAGGGGCAGGCGCAGGACCCACATGCGGTCCCCGGCTGGATCCTCGGGCACCAGCTCGTGCTTCGGTTCGGGCCAGATGTACTCCAGGTCCGGGTCCGTGCCGGGGAATACCTCTGTGTAGAACCGCGGATCCTTGGCGATCAACCTGGACCGGTGGCTGAGGTGGAAATCCGCATTGCCAAGCCATGGCGGCATCGGGATCTTGGCGGCGTAGTCGGGGTGGGCCGCCTGCGGGGCGAACTCCATGATTTTCTCGCGCATGGTGTCCTCGCCGCCGCGGGCCGTCCATTCATCCACTATGGCCAGGCCGTACATGGTCAGCGCAGGAACGTACCCCATCCACATCCTGATCGCCGGGTGCGACTGCCAGCCGTACTCCGGGATCACCAGCGCACGCAGGATCTGCAGCGCTTCGACGCGCTGCTTGCCGAGCCGCACACGGTCCAAAACCGCGGCGCTCTGCTGGAAATCAGGGAAGGGGAGGAAAGTCTGCATCTCTCCAGTTTGAGGCCACGGACCAAATGCGCCAATTGCTGGCG
Organism: Arthrobacter sp. 05T410; assembly: GCF_056396505.1. Taxonomy (NCBI): domain Bacteria; kingdom Bacillati; phylum Actinomycetota; class Actinomycetes; order Micrococcales; family Micrococcaceae; genus Arthrobacter; species Arthrobacter sp. 05T410. The sequence continues at coordinate 10,093 of NZ_JBFTLP010000009.1, forward strand.
CGCGGCGGTGAGGGTGCTCACATGACGGAACAGGGAAGACAGGCGTGCTGGGGAGCCGCTAAAATAACATGAACCACTCCCGCCGCCACGGAAGACACGCCCATGCCTTATCAAGCAGAGCCTTATCAAGCAGAGCCTTATTCAGCAGAACCATCTCTAGCAGAGCCTAAGTCAGCGGAGCCCATTACTGCGCTGCCCTTTACAGCAGAGCCACCAACAGTAAGGGTGGCACCGGCGCCGTTCGTGCCCAGGTACGGACAAATGCTCAGCCCCGACGCCCACGGGATAGTGGTGCTGGAGGAATTCACGCTGGATCCGGTTGCCGCCCGCGACGAGCAGCGCGGATTCCGCGCGGCTATGGCTGGCGTGGCCCTCACCATGCGGCGCCTGGTGGCCCTCCGCCTCTTCATCGCCGCGGTGGCGATCGCCAACCTGCCCCTGTTCCTGCTCTCGAGTGGCTGGGAGATCTACGTCATCTCACTGACCCTGGTGGTAGCCGTCCACGCCGCGGTGTCCTGGCTGAACCGCCACGAGCCCAGGATCAAGCAGCGCCGGATGCTGGAATTGCACCTTCACCGGGAGCGGAGCGCCAACTACCGCAAAGTCCGCGACGCCGTGAAGTACGTCATTGACGCCCCGGCCCGGATGAACGAAAGCCTTTACCTTGAGCTCCTCGCCGCGAAACGGGTAGCGCTGCATCTGGCCATGGGCACGGTGGCCCTGCTGGACACGAGCGACGACGCCGCCTGGAAAGTGCGGATTATCCGCGAAATCCCACAGGCCGCCTGAGCCCGCACGGCTGAGCCAGCACGGCCCACTGAAGCACCACGACGCCGGAGCGTCCCCTTTGCGGGATCGCTCCGGCGTCGTGCTGTGTGTCGTGCTGTACGCCAAGTGCTGTAACCGCCCTATGCGGGCAGCCGCAGCACTTGGCCCGGGAACACCAGATGGGGGTTGCTGATGGTCGCCGTGTTGGCGTCGGCCAGCGCGTGCCAGCCTCCGGCGATGTTGAGCTTCCCGGCGATCGTGCTCAGGGTTTCGCCGCTCCGGATGGTGTAGGTCTGGCCGCTTACGGCTACCGGTGCAACGTGGCGGGGTGCCGGCACGGCTGCCTTAGGGGCGTATCTGGCGGGGGCCTTGGCTGCGACGGGAGTCGCGGCGGGCCGCTGCGCTGTGGCTGCACTCTGCGGAGCCGCGGCGCCGCCGCGCAGTCCCAGCTTGGCCGCGCAGGCTGGCCACGCGCCCCAGCCCTGGCTGGCCTGCACTTTCTCGGCGACGGCGATCTGTTGCGCACGGCTGGCATTGGCCGGAGATCCCGTGCCGCCATGGGCCGCCCACGTGCTGGCGCTGAATTGCAGCCCGCCCGCGTATCCGTTTCCTGTGTTGGTGGCCCAATTCCCGCCACTTTCGCATTGGGCCAGCGAGTCCCACGTGGAGGCAGGGGCTGTGGTCGGTACGGCCGCGTTCGCGGCCGAGGCGGACAGGGCGACGCCTGCAATTGAGACGGCCGCAAAAGTGACGCCGCGGCGCGCGGCAGTGCCATAGATTGATTTCTTCATGGTTTAGATGCTCCTGAGGCCCACCAGCGCTCGGTCCGTCCCCGGACGTTTTTACGCCACTGCCCGCCCCTGACAATAGAGGTCATAGCGGTGTCTACCGGTCGGGCAGTATCTGGTGGTGGTAGCACCGGGCATGCAATACCCGGTTGCCGGGCATGGACACTAGGCTAAGTCAGCCCCACGCCGTTATCAAGACGTTACTTTCCCTGCTTCTGCCGTTATCATCCGGCGCGCGTTGACGCCGACGCCCGCGCCCCGCCGGCCGCGTTGACGCCGCCCCCGCGTCCCCAGGGCCCGCCGGCCCCGACGCCGACGCCCGCGCCCCGCGTGGATCAGCTTCCGAGCATTGCGGCCAGGTACGGAGCCGTCCGGCTCTCCGTGGAGCCCGCGACGGCGGTCGGGGTCCCGATCGCCACGATCTCGCCGCCCGCGTCGCCACCGGCCGGGCCGAGGTCGATCACCCAGTCCGCTGCGGCCACCACATCCATGTCGTGTTCCACCACGATGACGGTGTTGCCGGCGTCCACGAGCCGGTGCAGTTGGGCCATGAGGAGCTGGACATCGGCCGGGTGCAGGCCGGTGGTGGGCTCGTCCAGCAGGTAGAGGGAGTGGCCGCGCTGGGCACGCTGCAGTTCGGTGGCGAGTTTGATGCGCTGGGCCTCGCCGCCGGAGAGCTCGGTTGCCGGCTGGCCGAGGCGGAGATAGCCCAGGCCCACCTCGCGCAGTGTTTGCAGGCTGCGCGCCGCTGCCGGTACCCCTTCGAGGAACTCTGCGGCGGCATTGACCGTCAGGCCCAGCACCTCCGCCACGTTTTTGCCCTTGTACGTCACTTCAAGGGTTTCCGGGTTATAGCGCGAGCCATGGCACTCGGGGCAGGGGCCGTAGCTGCCGGGCAGGAACAGCAGTTCGACGGCGACGAAGCCCTCGCCCTGGCAGGTCTCGCAGCGGCCGCCTGCAACGTTGAAGGAGAAGCGGCCGGCACCAAAGCCCCGCGCCCTGGCCTCGTCCGTGGCCGCGAACTCCTTGCGGACCGCATCGAAGAGGCCGGTGTAAGTGGCGAGGTTGGAGCGCGGAGTGCGGCCGATCGGTTTCTGGTCCACCTTGACGAGCCGGTCCAGCTGGTCGAGGCCTGAGACCGGTCCGACACTGAGCGGCCCGGTGGACTTACCGGCGTCGGCCTCCAGGTCCTCGGGGGTCTTGGCAGCGTCTGGCTCCGGGTGCAGCCTGGCGCCGACCACCTCGGCCAGGACCTGGCTGACCAGGGTGGATTTGCCGGAGCCGGAGACGCCCGTGACCGCGGTCAGCACCCCGAGTGGGAAGTCGGCGTCGAGTTCGCGCAGGTTGTGGCGGCTGATGTCGCGCAGTTCCAGCCAACCGGCCGCCTCCCGCCGGGTACCGCTGGCGGAGGAACGGGCGCCGTCGTCCGCGCTGTGGCGGACGCCGCCGTCGTCCGAACCCGCCGAACCGTCCGGGAACAGGAACGGCCGGGTCACGGACGCGTCCACCTCGGCGAGGCCGGCCACGGGGCCGCTGTAGAGCACCTCGCCGCCGCCTTCACCGGCGCGGGGACCGACATCCACCAGCCAGTCGGCGCGGCGGACGATGTCCATGTTGTGCTCCACCACGAACACCGAGTTGCCGGAGGACTTGAGCTGGTCCAGGACTGCGAGGAGGGGCTCGGCGTCGGCGGGGTGCAGTCCGGCGGAGGGCTCGTCCAGCACGTAGATCACGCCGAACAGCCCGGAGCGGAGCTGGGTGGCGATCCGGAGCCGTTGCATTTCCCCGGGGGAGAGCGTGGGCGTGGACCGGCCCAGCGCCAGGTAGCCCAGGCCGAGGTCCAGCAGCACGGTGACGCGCTGCAGGAGGTCGCGGGTGATGGCGACGGCCACCTCGTTGCCCTCGCCGGATGACTGCTTCCGGGAGGCGGTGCCGGCCTCAGTGAGTTCGGTGGTGGGGCGGATGATGTCCGCCAGTTCGGTCATGGGGACGGCGTTGAGCTCGGCGATGGTGTGCCCGGCGAAGGTGACGGCGAGCGCGGCCGGGGTCAGGCCGCTGCCGCTGCAGACCGGGCACGGGCCGGTTTCCATGAAGCGCAGCACCTTCTCGCGCATTGTGGTGCTCTTGGAATCGGCGAGCGTATGCAGCACATAGCTCCTGGCGCTCCAGAACCGGCCCTTGTACGGCTTGGCCACGCGGTCGCGCTGGGGCGTCACCTCCACCACGGGTTGTTCCTCGGTGAACAGGATCCAGTCGCGGTCCTTTTTGGGCAGCTTCCGCCAGGGGGTGTCGACGTCGTGGCCCAGGTGGGTGAGGATGTCGCGCAGGTTCTTGCCCTGCCAGGCCCCGGGCCAGGCGGCGATGGCGCCGTCGCGGATGCTCAGCGAAGTGTCCGGGACCAGCGAGGACTCGGTGACGGTGTGCGCGATGCCGAGGCCGTGGCACTCCGGGCACGCGCCGGCGGCCGTGTTCGGGGAAAAAGCGTCCGAGTCCAGCGGGGCGGCGCCGTCGGGGTAGCTGCCGGCGCGGGAGAAGAGCATGCGCAAAGAGTTGGACAGCGTGGTGAGGGTGCCCACCGTGGAGCGCGAACTCGGCGTCCCGCGGCGCTGCTGGAGCGCGACGGCGGGCGGCAGCCCGGTGATCATTTCCACCTTGGGGTTGTGGCCCTGCTGGATGAGCCGGCGGGCGTAGGGGGCCACGGATTCGAAGTAGCGGCGCTGCGCCTCGGCATAGATGGTGCCGAACGCGAGGGAGGACTTGCCCGAGCCGGAGACGCCGGTGAAGGCGACAATTGCGTCGCGGGGCACGTCCACGTCCACGTTGCGCAGGTTGTTCTCACGGGCGCCGCGCACCCGGACAAAACCGTCCGTCGGATTGCCTGGAGCGAGATCAGGAATTAGGTCCCGGCCGGCCGGGCGCGGCAAATGGGAAGCATGCTGTTTACTTTGCATTGGTTCGACTCTATCCGCTCCGGGGAGCGCCGGGCATATCCTTACCGGATGGAAACACACGACGGCGATGCCCAGTTGACAGCGGAACAGCCGGAAGAACCGGAAGAGCCGGAGGCGGGCGAACCGCTCCCGCTCCCGGTCGCCGAGCTGCACCTGCATATCGAGGGAACGCTGGAACCGGAGCTGATCTTCGCGCTGGCGGAACGCAACGGGATCGCACTGCCCTATGCGGACCTGGACGAGTTGCGTTCGCGCTACGAATTCACTGACCTGCAGTCCTTTTTGGACCTGTACTACGCCAACATGGCCGTGCTGCAGACGGAGCAGGACTTCGCCGACATGACCCGCGCCTACCTGGCCCGGGCGGCGCTCGCCGGGGTCCGGCACGCCGAGATCATGCTGGACCCGCAGGCCCACCTGTCACGCGGGATACCGCTGGCGACGTGCGTCAACGGCGTGGCCTCGGTGCTGGCCGGATCCCGCGAAGAGTTCGGCATCTCCACCCTCCTGATCGCGGCCTTCCTGCGCGACCTCACCGAGGACTCAGCTCTCGAGGTGCTGGAGCAGCTGCTCGCCATGGGCGCCCCGATCGCCGGCATCGGGCTCGATTCCGCCGAGTTGGGCAACCCGCCGGCCAAATTCGAGCGGCTCTTCGCCCGGGCCAAGGACGCCGGGCTGCACCGGATCGCGCACGCCGGCGAGGAGGGCCCGCCGTCGTACATCATCGACGCGCTGGACCTCCTCGACGTGGAGCGGATCGATCACGGCATCCGCTGCATGGAGGACCCGGAGCTCGTGGAACGGCTGGTGGACGAGCTCATGCCGCTGACCGTGTGCCCGCTGTCCAACGTCAGGCTCCGCGCGGTGGACGCCCTGGCCGGGCACCCGCTGCCGGCGATGCTCGCAGCGGGGCTGAACGTCTGCGTGAACTCGGACGACCCGGCGTATTTCGGCGGGTACGTGGACGACAACTTCGCGCAGCTGAAATCGGTGATCGGCCTGTCCGAGTTCGACTGCGTCCGGATGGCCGCGAACTCGATCCGGTCCTCCTTCGCGAGCGAGGAGCGCAAGGCCGAGTTGCTGGCCGAGCTCGCCGCGTCGGGACACTAACCACAAAAGCAACGCGGGGTCACTACGCGCCCATCCGGAGGCCCCGGACGGGCCGTAAGTGACCCCGCGTTGGCTGTCGAACGGCCGGCTTAGACGTCGATCGAGTCCATGTGCGGGTACCGCGCTCCGGCTGCCACCCCGGCCGGAGCCAGTTCGTCCAGGCGGGCCAGGTCCTCGGCGGAGAGTTCGACGTCGGCGGCGCCCAGGTTCTCCCGCAGCCGGTTGACCTTCTTGGTGCCGGGGATGGGAACGATGTGCTCGCCCTGGGCCAGCAGCCAGGCCAGTGCCAGTTGCCCCGGGGTGCAGCCCTTCGCGTCCGCCAACTCCTTGACCCGGTCCACGAGTTGCAGGTTGCGGTCAAAGTTCTCGCCCTGGAAGCGCGGGGAGTGCCGGCGGAAATCGTCTGCGGCAAAGTCCTCGGGGCTGCGGAACTGGCCGGTCAGGAATCCACGGCCCAGCGGGCTGTAGGGCACAAAGCCAATGCCGAGCTCGGCGAGGACCGGGAAGACCTTGGTCTCCGGCTCGCGCTCCCACAGCGAGTATTCGGTCTGCAGGGCGGTGATGGGGTGCACCGCGTGGGCCCGGCGCACGGTGTCGGCGCTGGCCTCGGACAGGCCAAGGTGCCGGACTTTGCCGGCCTGGACCAGCTCAGCCATGGCCCCGACGGTTTCCTCGATCGGGACGGTCTTGTCCACCCGGTGCTGGTAGTACAGGTCGATGTGGTCCACGCCCAGCCGCTGCAGGCTTGCATCGCAAGCGGCCCGCACGTAATCGGGGGAGCCGTTGATGCCCACCCAGGATCCGTCGGGCCGCCGTTCGTTGCCGAATTTGGTGGCCAGGACGACGTCGTCGCGCCGGCTTGCGATGGCCCGGCCCACAAGCTCCTCATTGGTGAACGGGCCGTACATGTCCGCGGTGTCGAGCAGGCTTCCGCCGGCGTCGAGAAACGCCTGGATGGTGGCGACGGACTCGTTATCCTCGCCGTGGCCGTAGAACTCGCTCATGCCCATGCAGCCCAACCCCAGGGCCGAGACGGTGAGTGTACCGAGCGTGCGGGTTTCCATAGATATCTCCTCAACGGGAACGGTTGGACGCCCTCTCCGGCACCTGATCCGGCGCATGTTCAGCGGCGGGACGGCGCGCGGTGGGCAGACCGCAACTCTAGGCCCATCGGGCCGGGGACACAACGGGAGGTCTGCTTTGGCTCGGTGCTCCCTGGCTCGCGTAATGCCGGTCCGGCCCGGGAGCGAAAACGGCGTATGCCATCGGACCCAGCCAGAACGGCTGCAGACCTCCAGACCCGCGGATCGTCAGTACGAGCATGCGAGGGCGATCGCCCAGGCAATGGCTGGGGGGCCGCTTGATCCCTACGACGCCGGGGCGGCTGCCATTTTCGCCCGGACCTCGTCCATGTCCAGGTCCTTGATGGCGGTGATGAGCTGTTCCAGCCCGGCCGCGTTCATTGCCCCGGGCTGTGAGAAGACGAGGATCCCGTCCCTAAAGGCCATCAGGGTGGGGATGGAGGTGATGCGGGCGGCGGCGGAGAGGCCGGGCTCGGCCTCCGTGTCCACCTTCGCGAAGACGACGTCCGTGTGGTTGTCGGACGCCTTGCTGAACGTGGGGGCGAACATCCGGCACGGGCCGCACCAGGCTGCCCAAAAGTCCACCAGCACGATGCCGTTGCCGGTGATGGTGTCGTTGAAGGTTTTCTCGGAAATGTCGATGGTTGCCATGGCAAAATATTATACCCCCGGGGGTATATCAGCAAGCGTGGCACCGGGTTTGCATTTATACCCCAGGGGGTATCATGATGGAGAGGGAAAGATGCCCGCCCTGGAGGATATCCGCACACTTTTCCTGCGCCTGACCTACGCCGGCGCGGGTCTTTCCCGGGCAACCCCTGGTCCCGTATTCTGCCGCTCAACATTTTTCCGCTCAACAGGCCAGTCCTACCGAAAGGTCCAGCACATGGAAATCACCCCGCAGCAGCTCGCGGAACAGCTCAAGGCCGGCAGCGATGCCCAGATCGTGGATGTGCGCGAACCGGCTGAAATCGCCGAAGGCATGATCCCCGGTGCCACGCACATTGCCTTGGGCGAACTGGCCGGCCGCCTCAGCGACCTGGACAAGTCCCGTCCGGTCATCGCCGTGTGCCGCAGCGGACGCCGCAGTGCGGCAGCGGCTGACCAGCTGGCGGCCGCAGGCTACACGGCTTACACCGTGCCCGGCGGAATGCTTGATTGGACTGCCGCGGGATTCCCGACCGCCTGACCCCACCAGACTGCCCGGGCGGCACGCCCCCAAGCGCCGCCCGGGCTTCCATTTGCCCGGACCGTGTCCCTGATGTGGCGAACCGGGCGGTGGAGGGCGGCCTCGCCCAGTAGCGGGCCGCCACAAGAAATGCTCCAAGAAATACCGAAAGAGATCATGAATTCCTTGAATACGACCACTCCTGTTCACAGCGCTCCCAAGTCCATCGATGCCTCGACCCTGAAGGCCTGGGAGGATAACCACGACGATCTCATGGTCATTGATGTGCGCAGCGGCGCAGAGTTCGATGCCATGCACATCAATGGCTCGTACCATGTGCCGCTGTCCATGCTCAGCGAACACGCGGAAGAATTCGCGGCAAAAATGGGTACCCGCGTGGTCCTCGTCTGCCAATCCGGTAACCGGGCCGAGCAGGCCCGCAAGCACCTGGACGCCGTAGGCCTTGCCAGTGCCAGCGTTCTGTCTGGCGGGGTCCCCGCCTACGCGGCCGCCGGCGGGAACGTCATCCGCGGCCGTGGCACCTGGGCCATGGAACGCCAGGTCCGGATGACCGCCGGCTCCCTTGTCCTTGCCGGCATGCTCGGCAGCAAGTTCATCTCGCCCAAACTGGGCCTGATTGCCGGCGGCATCGGTGCCGGCCTGACGTTCTCCGCAGCCACTAACAGCTGTGCCATGGGTCAGGTGCTCTCCAAGATGCCGTGGAACCGCTCCGCGAACGAGCCCACCGCGCACCAGGCCCTAAAGAGCCTGGACGCGAAGGCATGATCATTTCCGCGGCGGCGTTCGGGCTGATCGTCGGTGGCCTGCTGGGCCTGGTCGGAGGCGGCGGATCCATCCTCGCCGTGCCCGCCCTGGTCTATGGCGTGGGGCTGCCGCTTGCGGCGGCGATCCCGACGTCGCTGGTCGTCGTCGGCGCATCCTCCGCCGTCGCGGTGCTGCCCCGGCTGCGGAATGGGGTGAACTGGAGACTGGCGCTGATCATCGGCGCCGCAGGCACCGTGACGGCCTACCTCGGCGCGATGGTCAATAGGTTGCTGGACCCGAAGGTCCTGCTGCTGGCTTTTGCCGCGATCATGGTCTTCGCCGGCATCCGGATGCTGATGCCGTCGACATCCGTCGGCGGCGCCTGCGCGCTGCCCGGCGGCGGCGTCAACTGGCGCAGCTGCCTGCCCAAGGCGATCGCCACCGGCGCCGTCGTCGGGTTCCTGACCGGTCTACTCGGCGTCGGGGGCGGCTTCCTGATCGTCCCGGCACTCACCCTGGCTCTAGGACTCCCGATGGCGCTGACTGTTGGAACTTCCCTCGTGATCATCGTGATCAACTCGGCCGCCGGCTTCGCCGCCCACCTGGGTGATCTGCAGATCGACTGGGCCGTCACGGCGGCCTTCGCCGTCACCGCGATGGCCGCCTCACTCGCGGCAGGGCGGATCGGCACCGGCATCCCGGACAGGGTCCTCAAGCGTGGCTTTGGAATCCTGGTGCTGGTGATCGCCGCCTACGTCGCTGTGCAGGCGCTCCTGTCCTGAGGGGCGCCAGGGAACGTGAAAAAAGGCGCCGGAGGACATGTCCTCCGGCGCTTTCCCTTCCTCAACGCCTGTGCTTGGGCGCCGGCAGGGTCCACCTACCGCCCGAACAGCTTCGCGAAGAAGCCCTTGCCGGTCGACTTTTCCTGCTCGTGCCCGCGGCAACGCTGGGAGCTCGGAACCCCGCGCATGACCTGGTCGACGTGCTGGCCGCAGCCTGCCCATGTGGTCTTCTGGCATTTCTTACATGTCACCGCACGGCACATCTGGTTGCTCCCTTGCATAAGTGGATAGTCTCATCAGTATACCCCCTAGGGTATTTATGGGGATGAAGACTTCACCGCGAGATAGGGCGGCAGCCCCGCGGGCCGGCGCCAAGGCAGCCTTCGAGGGAGTGTTTTGAGGCCGCCAACGGTCTGGGCGCAGCATCGCCACCGCGTCCGGCTCCAGCCGAGTTGTCCCCTTGATTCCACTGCGCAGCGGGAGGATCGTGGGCCGTGCGGCACGACGTTGTGCCAGGCAGACGCGTAGCGGGAGGCTCGATGGCGGCAGAGGCGGTCTTCCGGGTTGTTGTTGGGGTCGACGGGTCGGACTCGTCACTGGCAGCTCTGGAATGGGCCCTTCAGGAAGTCCGGCTGAGAGCCGGGCAGGTTCACGTTGTCACAGCATGGCACTACCCCCTCCTCGGGGATGCCGCTGGCAAGGCTGAGGACCATGAAGCCTTCGGCGACAACGCCCGGAATGTGCACGCTGATGCGCTGCGGCGGGCATCCGGGTCCGGTGTTGCGGTCACCGGTGAAGTGAAGGAGGGGCATACCGCGGAGATGCTCCTGAAGGCTGCGGCCGGGGCCGATCTCCTGGTGGTCGGATCGCGGGGTCGTGGCGGCTTCGCCGAAATGCGACTGGGGTCGGTATCGAGCCATGCGGTGCACCATGCCCATTGTCCTGTGCTGGTGGTCCGTACCGGTGCCAGGGCGGTTCCTTAGATTGCAGGTTTGTGGTCGGTGCCGCGCATCCGGACGGCCACGAGGATTCCCGACAACGCGGTGAGCGCCGCGACGACGGCTACGGCAGCGGGGATGCCGTAGGCGTCCGCGAGAATGCCGGAGAGCAGGGCGCCGACGGCGAAGCCGCCGTCGCGCCAGAGCCGGTAGATTCCCACCGAGCGTGCGCGCCACTGCGGATGGGCGACGTCGCCGATGGCGGCGAGCAGGGTGGGGTAGACCATGGCTGTTCCGAGACCGAGGAGAGCGGCGGCGGCGAACCAGACCCCGAAGCCGGTGCCGAGGGCAACGATGCCGAGCGCTACGGCCTGGACTAGCATGCCCCCGACGATCAGCCTTTTACGGCCGTATTTGTCCGACATGGCTCCGGTGACGAGCTGCGCGGCGCCCCAGACGGCAGGGTAGACGGCGGCCAGGATGCCGATCTTCTCGATGCTCAGCCCGGCGGCGGCAAAAAGGAGCGGAAACAGGCCCCAGGCGAGGCCGTCGTTGAGGTTGTTGACCATGCCGGCCTGGCTGACCGAGGACAGGGACTTGTCCCGGAAGCTGGTGAGGGTAAAGATCTCCCGGTTGCTTAGTTCCCCGTGGGCGGCCGCGTGGGCGGCCGTGTGGTTGACGGCCTCCACTCTGGCGTAGCCCTGGGTTTCCTTCACGGCCAGAACGGACAGGCCCAGTCCCAGGGCGATGTAGGCGGCGCCGAGCAGGAACGGCCCAGGGCGGAGCCGGTAGTTGGTGGCGATGTAGCCGGTGGCCAGAGCGGTCCCGGCGACGCCGAGGTAGCCGGCAGCCTCGTTCAGGCCCATCGCCAGGCCGCGCCGGGAGGGTCCGACGAGGTCCATCTTCATGACCACAGTGGTGGACCAGGTGAGGCCCTGGCTGATGCCGAGGATCACGTTGGCGGCAACGATCCAGCCCCAGGAGGTTCCGAAGATCAGCAGTAGCGGCACGGGGATGGCGATGAGCCAGCCGGTCACAAGGACGGGTTTTCGGCCGTAACGGTCCGAGAGCGTGCCGGCGAAGTAATTGGTGCCGGCCTTGGCGAGTCCGAAGGCCACGATATAGGTCAGGGCGGACGTGTAGAGGTCAAGGTGGAAGACCTGGTCCGCCAGCAGCGGCAGCACGGTGCGTTCCTGGCCGAGGGTGCCGCCGACTAGGGCATTGACGGCGACCAGGAGTATGAACTGGGCCAGGTTCTGACGCAGGCCCAGGGTGATGCCGGTGCGCTGTGGGCGTTCCCGCCGGACTGCGCGGCCTTGCGGTGACGGGGTGTTGCCGGGCGTCATCTCTGAACTCCAGTTGTCCGGGACATGCGTCGACGGCGGCCGGGTGTCCCGGCCGCCGCCAACGCTGTCAATTAATTACTTCGGGTCGTGCCGCGATCAGTTGCTGGAAACAGATTCCCGAGCCTGCTGCCAGGCGGCCCATCCGGCGTAGCTGCCGTCGAGTTCGACGACGTCGTAGCCGGCCCGGCGCAGGGCGCTGGCCGCGACGGAGTTCCGGACCCCGCTCTGGCAGTAGGACGCGATGGTGCCTTCGGAGGGGAGCTGGTCCAGGTTCCACATCACGCGGCCGCCGCTGAGCTGGTGGGAGCCGGGGATGTGTCCTGCGGCGTGTTCGGTGCGGTTGCGGACGTCCAGGACCATCGCGGCCTCAAAGCCATCCAGTTCTTCAGGCTGGATGAGCTTGGGGGTGCTGGCGGGGAGGCCTTCGAGGCCTGTGACGTAGCCGGCGACGTCGTCGATGCCGACGCGGACCAGGTGGTCCCACATTTCCTGCGCGGCGGCCTGGCTGGGGGCCAGGAGTACGAGCGGGTTCTTGTCGGTTTCGGGGTTGACCACCCAGGCGCCGAAACTGGCGGTGGACTTGCCGAAGGGGATGTTCAGGGAGCCGGTGACGGTGCCTTCGTGGACTTCGGCGTTCGAGCGGGTGTCCACGAACGTGATGGCGTCAGCGGCGAGGCCCTGGGCAACAGTTTCGGTGGCGAGTTCGCTCAGGGGGGCGCGTTCGCCCATCACTGCTGGGCCCTCCCGGTTCTCGCGCTTCATCCGGCCGAAGTAGGCGTGCGCGTCGGGCTGGCCGTCGAGGAGCTCGGCGATGAAGCCCTCCTCGTCGTTGGCGGCCAGGTAGGGGCCCCACCAGGCGTAGAGCCGTTCGTAGCCGACCGTGCTGGAGGGGATGGCGCCGAGGGCCTTGCCGCAGGCGCTGCCGGCCCCGTGGCCGGGGTGCACCTGGACGTGGTCGGGCAGGGTCAGGAACTTATCGCGCAGGCTGGCGAACAGCTGCTTGGCGCCGGCGAAGCGGGTGTCGATGCCGCCCGCGGCCTCGTCCAGCAGGTCCGGGCGCCCCAGGTCCCCGGAGAAGACAAAGTCACCGGAGAGCAGATAGCCGGGGGTGTCGGCGAACGCGCCGTCGGTGATCAGAAAGGACAGGTGTTCCGGGGTGTGGCCCGGAGTGTGCAGGGCCTTGACGGTGATGTTGCCCAGGGTGATCACGTCGTCGTCGTTGAGGCGTTCGGCCTGGAAGCCGTACTGCCAGTCGTCCCCGCCCTCGCCGGAGACGTAGGCGGTGGCGCCGGTCGCGGCGGCGAGTTCGCGGGTGCCGGACAGGAAGTCCGCGTGGATGTGGGTCTCGGTGACGGCCACGATCTTCATCCCGTTGGCCGCGGCCAGGGAGCGGTACACGGCGATGTCGCGGCGCGGGTCAACAACGACCGCCTCACCCTTGGCCTGGCAGCCGATGAAATAGCTGGCCTGGGCGAGGTCTTCGTCGTAAATACGCTCGATAAGCATGGGGCTCTCTTTCGCTGGGCGGGGGAGTTTCCGGGAGGGGATTCTCCGTCGGTCTACCCACAACGATAATACCCCTGGGGGTATCTTGCAACCGGCATGCGGCAGGCTGGCTGCCGGCTTCCCACTGCTGGCCGTTATACCCGCCGGGGTATACAATTGGCAAAGTACCGCCCACCTTTGGAGCCCGCCATGGAACTTGATTCGACCGAACTCACCCCGATCATCAACCGGCTCAAGCGCGCCCAGGGACAGCTCGCCGGCGTCACGCGCATGCTCGAGGAGGGGAAGGACTGCAAGGACATCGTCACCCAGCTCGCCGCTGTCTCGAAGGCTTTGGACCGGGCAGGCTTCGCCATCATCGCGACCGGCCTCGAGCAGTGCCTTCTCCGCGGGGACACGAGCATGGATACCAAGGATCTGGAAAAGCTCTTCCTGTCCCTTGCCTGATGCCGCCACTATTACCGCAGGAGCAGCCATGAGCTATACGAATACCGTCACGGTCCCGCTGACCTGGGAAGAGGCTGTGCAGCGCACCCGTGAGGCCCTCGCCGGACAAGGCTTCGGCATTCTCTCGGAGATCGACGTCCGAGCCACGTTTGAGGCCAAACTCGGCGCCGGTGCCGCCGAGGAGCTCGGCGACTACATGATCCTGGGCGCCTGCAACCCGGCCCTGGCCAGTCGGGCACTCTCCGCAGAACCGGACATGGGCGCGCTGCTGCCCTGCAACGTCGTCGTCCGCCGGGGCAAGGACGCCGCCGAGACCACCATCCAGGCCATCGACCCGCAAACCATGGTGAAGCTCAGCAACAGCCCCGCCGTCCGCGACGTCGCCAACGACGCCGACACCCGGCTCCGCGCCGCCCTGCACACACTCAGCGGCGCAGAAATCCCGGGGAACTGAAGCACCCGACGCCTCGACGGCATCAAGATGCCCGGCCGGGCCGCCGGCCGGTGCTGAGGCATCAACACTACCGTTTGGATGTCAGCCTCTGGAGTTGTTCCGGGGGATCCGAGGGTAGATGAGTTGTGCGTGCACGCCCGCGTTGTCAGTAGACGCCGCCACGGCTGGCCCCGGCTCACCCTTGCCGGGGGATGCGCGGGGCGGGGGCGGGCGGCAGAGTGCAGATATGACGAAGACCCGCGAGCGCAAGGGCTGGCTGCGCCAGGCGGCGCCCGGACTCAATGCCGTGGCTACGTACCATAAGGACTGGTTCGGCAAGGACATCGTCGCCGGGGTTGTCCTGACGACGTTGCTCGTTCCGCAGGGCATGGCCTATGCCGAGTTGGCGGGGCTGCCGCCGATCACCGGGCTGTACACGAGCATCCTCTGCCTGCTCGCCTACGCGGTCTTCGGCCCGTCCCGCATTCTGGTCCTGGGGCCCGACTCTGCACTCGGGCCCATGATCGCCGCGACGGTCCTGCCCCTTGTCGCGTCCGACGGCGACCCGCAGAAGGCGATCGCGCTCGCGTCGATGCTTGCCCTCATGGTCGGCGCCATCATGGTCTTGGCGTCCGTGGCCAAGCTCGGCTTCATCGCCGACCTCATCTCCAAGCCGACGATGATCGGCTACATGAATGGTCTCGCGATCACCATCCTGGTGGGCCAGCTCCCGAAGCTCTTCGGGTTCAAGATCGAAAGCGAAAACTTCATTGGCGACCTGGTCGGATTCGTCGAGGGCGTGGCCAATGGCGAGACGGTGGTCGCCGCAGCGGCGGTCGGCATCGGCGGGATTGTGCTGATACTGGTTCTGCAGCGGTGGCTGCCCAAGGTGCCGGCGGTGCTCGTCATGGTGGTCGCCGCGATCGCGGCCACGGCGGTCTTCGACCTGGCGGCCAAGGGCGTCTCGCTGGTCGGGGAACTCCCGCGGGGCTTCCCGCCGTTCACCATTCCCCAGGTGGACTTCGCGGACCTCGGGCTGATGTTCGCCGGGGCCCTCGGTATTGCGCTGGTGTCCTTGACGGACACGATCTCGACGTCGACGGCGTTCGCCGCACGCACCGGGCAGGAAATCCGCGGCAACCAGGAGATGATCGGGATCGGTGCCGCGAACCTGGCCGCGGGCCTCTTCCAAGGCTTCCCGGTCAGCACCAGCGGATCCCGGACCGCCGTCGCTGAACGTTCCGGCTCGAAGTCGCAGCTCACGGGCGTGACGGGCGCCGTGCTGATTCTCCTCATGCTGGTGTTTTTGCCGGGGCTGTTCCGGAACCTGCCACAGCCGGCACTGGCGGCCGTGGTGATGACGGCGTCGATCTCCCTCGCCGACATTCCCGGAACGGTTCGGCTCTGGCACCAGAGGCGCACCGAGTTCTACCTGTGCATGGCCGCCTTCCTTGGGGTCGCGTTCCTGGGCGTCCTGCCCGGCATCGGCATTGCGGTGGGGCTGTCCATCCTGAACATCTTCCGCCGGGCGTGGTGGCCGTACGAGACCGTGATCGGGCGGGTGCCCGGCTATGAGGGGTTTCACGACATCCGCGTCCACCCGGATGCGAAGCACCTGCCCGGCCTGGTGATCTACCGGTGGGACGCCCCGTTGTTCTTCGCCAACGTCCGGCCGTTCCGCGACAACATCCGGCACCTGGCCCGGACGGAACCCAAACCGCGGTGGATCGTCATCGCGGCCGAGCCGATCACGGACGTGGACACCACCGCCGCGGACGTCTTGCTCGATCTGGATGTCGAACTGAACGCGCAGGGTATCTCCCTGGTGTTCGCCGAGGTCAAGCACAGGACCCGGGAGAAGATCGAAAAGTACGGATTGACCCGCGAAATCGAGCCGGAGCATTTCTATCCCACCACCGAAGCAGCGGTCGCCGCCTACATGGCCCAGACCGGCGCCCAATGGAGCGCCGAGGAGTAACGGCAGGGGAGCAGACGTGGTTCCTCCTTAGCGGTGAATACGATCTGACCCGGAAGTGAGCAGCACGGAGTCGACGGCGGAGGCAGGCGCCGCACGCCATGCACCCCGGTCCAGGACCACTGTGGTCAGGACTGCCAGAACCACGACGGCGAAGTAGATCAGTTCCGCCCGGCCAGCCTCGGCACCGGAGAAACCGAAGGAACCCACCGTAAACGTGCCCTGGGCGTCGTGGAAGAGGTATGTGAGCAGCACGCTTCCGCCGGTGCGGTTGAACAGCCACACGTAGAGGAAGGTGATGGCGAAGGTGGTGGGCAGCCCGATCAGGCTGAGCTGCCCGAACACGACCAGTGGAACGTGCCAGAGGGCCACCACAACGCCCAGGAGTGCCGCGGACCGCAGCGGCGCCCACCTCGCCTGGAGCAGCGGCAGGGCATACCCGCGGAAACCGGGTTCCTCTCCCAGAGGTCCGTCCAGCGGATTGACCAGGCGCACGGCAAAAACGGCCAGGAGCCCGGACCACGTCACCTGGGCCAGCCCCGGTGCAGGGGCGCCGAGTGCCATGTTCGCGAATCCGGTGACCAAGGCCATCAACGGCGGGAGGAAGAGGGCCACGGCGTACCAGACCCAGCCCACCCGCCACCGGATGAGCCGCCGGCCCCACGCCCGGAAGCCGGCCCTGCCCTCGGCGAGCCCAATGACCATCAGGGCCGCAGCCAGCGGACCGATCGGCAGGAATTCGAACTGCGGCATCAGCCCGGCCGCATAGAGCGGCCAGGAGCACCAGGAGATCGCGAACGCCAGGACAAAGAACGCCGGGAGGCGGTGACGCTGCAGCCAGACCTTGAAACGCGGCATGACGGCTCCTGGGGAGCAGGGACGGATACGGCTCATTGTCCGCCCGCGGGCGCCCCCGAATCCAGCAATGCCGAAACGGGCACCCTCCGCGGACCGCAGCCGGCGTTCCGCTGGCATCACGAGAACAACGCGGGGTCACTTACGGCCGGTCCGGGGCGCTTCGATGGGCCGTAAGTGACCCCGCGTTGTTTTTCTACTCGCGGGTAGGGCCGCGTTGGTCCCTCGCGACCCCCGCCCGGCCCTGTCATAGTGGGTCACGACACACAGAGTTAACCGGATCCGCTCGCAAAAACTAACATTTCCTTGGCAAAATGCAGGTGGATCAATTGCTTCTAAAGGAGACCCATGGGCGCGAACACCGCGGAAAACACCAACCTTCGGCTAAAGGCCGTGCTGGATGTCCTGGCAGAGGAGGTATGGACCGGCGAGAAGCCGAACGCCGGAGCCGTACTGGGCGAGGCAATCGCACGGGTGCCCCTCAACGACCACGAACGCGAACTCCTCAGTGGCGGCATTCCCCGCGGCCACAAGACCCTGACCACCGCCACGGCCAAGCTGGTCAAGGCCGGCTGGCTGGTCAAGGGCCGCTCCGGCTGGTCCATCACCGACGACGGCCAGCGCGCCACGGTGGCTTTCGCCGAGCCTGCCGCCTTCGCTGCAGCGCTCGACGCCGGCACTCCCGTTCCGGCGGGCACGCCGCTTCCGACTGCTCCCGCGGCAAAGCCGGCGAAGCCGGAGAAGGCAGCAAAGGCAGAAGCGGCGCCGACCGCCGCGGCCGGGGAAGCGCCGTCGACCACTTCCAAGGTTGCCGGCAAGGCTGCCAAGCTCATCGAGGAGGCCGTGGCCCCCGTGGCCAAGGCGGTGCGCAAGCGCAAGCCCGCAGCGAAGGCCGCACAGCCTGCGGCAGCAGCGTCGGCAGAAGCCCCGGCGGCGGCGGCCTCTGCTGTCAGCGTCGACACCATCGAACAGCCGGACGCCGTCGCGGTTGCCGGCGACTTCAGCATTCTGCTGGGCGCGCCCGCCAACTGGGCGCCGCAGTACGACGAAGTCCAGATGGAACTGGACCAGGTGGATCAGCTCTGGAAGATTGCCGCGGACATTCCTGCCGGCTTCTACTCCTTCAAGATCGCCCTGAACCGCTCCTGGGACGAAAACTACGGAGCGTTTGGCGTCTTCGACGGACCCAACCACGAAGTCCACCACGGCGGCGGCCTCCTGGTCATCCAGTACGATCACCGCACCCGGGACATCGTCCTCCCGTAGCACCGACGCGCAACCGTCCTGCCGACGCGCAAATGACCCTGCGACACCCGAAATCGGGTGTTCGCAGGGTCATTTGCGCGCCGCGGGCGGGTTTGCGCGTCCTGAGCCTGCCCCGCCTGACCCTGCCCCCTGAGTCCGCCAAGCCTGGGTCTGCCCCGCCTGACCCTGCCGAGCGGCGGCGCGCCGCCCTAGCATTGCCTCATGGAGACCGTCGAGGTTGCGGGCCTGCGCATCCGGTACCGGCGCGCGGGCCAGGGTCCGCCGCTGGTCCTGCTGCACGGCGCCTACGAAGACAGCCGCATCTGGCGGCGGCAGCTCGAGGATTTGTCGGCTGACTTCACGGTTTTCGCCTGGGATGCACCCGGGTGCGGCGGCTCGGACGATCCGCCGCCGGACTTCACCGGACAGGACTTGGGCGACGCCCTGGCAGGTTTTCTGCGGGAAGCGGTTCCCGGTCGGCCGCACGTCCTCGGGCTGTCCATGGGCTCCGGCATTGCACTGGAGCTCTACCGGGCACACCCGTCAGTGCCCGCGTCGCTGCTGCTGGTCTCGGCGTACGCCGGTTGGGCGGGATCTTTGCCGCCCGAGGAAGTCGAGCGCCGCTATGCGCAGGTGCTCGCCGAACTCGATCAGCCGGCGGAACAATTCATCCCCGTATGGCTGCCCACGCTGTTCACGGAACACGCTGATCCGGCGGCGGTGCAGGAAACCAGCGCCATCATGGCCGACTTCCACCCGGGCGGCATGCGGGCACTGCTGAACGCGAACGCCCACGCCGACTACCGCGACGTGCTGCCCACCATCGCGGTGCCTACCCTGCTGCTGTACGGCACGGACGACGTCCGCTCGCCGCAGAGCGTGGCCCGCGAGATGAACCGGCGGATCCCTGGCTCGACGCTGGTGATGATTCCCGACGTCGGGCACATGGCGGCCGTCGAAGCGCCGGCTGCCTTCAACGCGGAGGTGCGCCGGTTCCTGCACGGACTCTCCGCGCGGTGACGCCCGCTAGAACCGGGTCGGGTCCGGCCGCGGCGGCACCGGGCCGGGATCCGGAATCGGGAGGGGGCCGGGCGGCGTCGGGAACGGACCCGGTTCCGGTGACGGGGTGGGCGCGGGACCGGGTACGGGCTCGGGCCCCGGAACCGGCGGTGGCGTGACCGGACCGGGTTCCGGCGGAAATGGGTCTCCGGGCTCCGGCGGCGGCGTCGTGGGGCCGGGTTCTGGCGGAAACGGATCGGGGCCGGGAGTTGGTGGAATAGTCATGTGTGGCTTCCTTTCGTGGGCTGGCGTTCAGGATCGTCGATCAGGCGCCGCGGCGCCGGCGCAACACCTGCAGTTCCCAGGGCCGCAGGCGCACCGCGCCCGCGGAAAGGCCCTCCCGCACCGCACCCGCGGCGGAACCCGCGGCAGAGCCGCCGTCGGAGGCGTCGGCGTCGGACGGATAGTTGCCCAGGACCAGCTCCGCGTCAGCCCAGGCCTCGTCCCCGAGGTCCGCGTCGCGCACCTCGCCGGAGAAGTTGCCCAGCACCAGCAGCTCCGGAATCCCGGCGCCGTCCGTGGGACCGTCTGCGCCGGAAGAAACGGCTGAACCGGGCCCAGTCAGGGCCCGGGTGAACGCATAGGCGTGCGGGTCATCCGGCAGCAGCATGGTGAAGTTCCCGTGCGAGACCACCGGTTCCGCATGCCGCAGCGCTATCACCTGGCGGTAGAAGCTGTAGACCGAATCCGGATCATCCACCTGGGCGGCGGCGTTGATGTGGTTGGCATTCGGGTTCACCGCGATCCAGGGTGCCCCGGTGGTGAAGCCGGCATGCCGGGAGGCGTCCCACTGGACCGGGGTCCGCGCGTTGTCCCGGTTCAGCGGCGCGAGGGCGGCGAGGACCTCGGCGTCGGTGTGGCCCAGGTGCGTGGTGGCTTCGCGGTGGTGGTTGAGGACCTCGATGTCGCGGTAATCGCTGATCGCGCCGAACGTCATGTTGGTCATGCCCAGTTCTTCACCCTGGTAGACGTAGGGCGTGCCGCGGTGCAGGTGCAGGATGCCGGCCAGCATTTTGGCGGACAGCTCCCGGTATCGGGGGCTGTCGTCGCCGAAGCGGGACACGGCCCGGGCCTGGTCGTGGTTGCCCCAGTACAGGCTGTTCCAGCCGGTTTCGGCCAGCCCGTACTGCCAGCGGCCCAGGGTCTGCTTCAGCTCGGTGAGCAGGAGCTTTTTGGGCCGCCACTTGTCGCCTTCCTCCTGGTCCAGCGCCACGTGCTCGAACTGGAACACCATGTCCACCTCGGCCCGGGCGGGGTCGGTGTACAGGATGGCGTCGTCCACGGTCACGCCGGGCATTTCGCCGACGGTGAGCAGTTCGCCGGTGCGGTTCGCGAAGACTTCCCGGTGCATCTCCTGCAGGAACTCGTGCATGCGGGGGCCGTCGATGTAGAACGGGGAGCCGTCACCAAAGAGCTTGCCGTCGGCCACCGGGCCGTCCGGGAGCGAGGTGTCCTTGGAGATGAAGTTGATGACGTCCATCCGGAACCCGTCCACGCCCCGGTCCAGCCACCAGTTCATCATCTCGTAGACCGCGGCGCGGACCTCCGGATTCTCCCAGTTCAGGTCCGGCTGCTTCTTCGAAAAGATGTGCAGGTAGTACTCCCCGGTGGCCTGGTCGAACTCCCACGCGGGCCCGGAGAACGCCGAGCCCCAGTTGGTCGGCTCCGCCGCCGTGCGCCGTGGGGCGGCCCCGGCGTCCCGCGGCGGCCGCCACCAGTACCAGTCGCGCTTCGGGTTCTCCTTCGAGGACCGGGATTCCACGAACCACGGGTGCTCGTCCGAGGTGTGGTTGACCACCAGGTCCATCACCAGCTTCATGCCGCGCGCGTGCAGCCCGTCGGTCAGTTCCCGGAGCTCCTGGAGGGTACCGAACAGCGGGTCCACGTTCCGGTAGTCGCTGATGTCGTAGCCGTTGTCGTCCTGCGGGGAGGTGTAGATCGGGGAGAGCCAGACGACGTCGACCCCCAGCCGCTGGAGGTAGTCCAGCCTGCTGATGATTCCGCGGAGGTCGCCGATGCCGTCGCCGTTGGAGTCGGCAAAGCTGCGCGGATAGATCTGATAGACGACGGCGCGTTGGAACCAGTCGCCGGCAGTCGCCTTGGGTGTTTCCGTGGGGGCTTCTTCGACCGTCATGGGGACTCCTCAGCTGGTCCGGCAGACAAGGGGGCAGCGCGTTGCTGACCCGCCAACGTCTGATTATTGACCAGTTGGCGGGGGCTGGGAAGACCTGCCCGGTCCGGCTGTGCTGTCGTGCTGTCCAGGCGCGGCCGCCCGGCCCGGCTAGTTCTGCGAGGCGATGGCGTTGTCGCGGTCCTCGAAGACGTCCTCGCCCGGTCCGGAGAAGGCCTTGGAGCGCTGGATCGCCTCGATGGATCCGGTGAACAGCTGGGAGTCGTGGGGATCCGGGTGCCGGTGGTGCTCGGCCGTAGCCTTGCCGGGGCGCTTGGAGCCCGTGACGGCGTCGGACGCGTTGCCGGAAGTGGACGCCGCCAGTGCCGACGGCAGCGATTCGAGGCGGACGTGGGGGAGCGCCGTCGGGTGGTCCTGCTGCAGGAACAGCACCAGTTCCTCGCGGATCAGGCAGCGGAGGTCGAACAGGGAGGCGCTGTCCGCGGCGCTGACCAGGATGCGCACGCGGACAAAGCCGGCGGTGGCGTCCGTGATCTGCAGGATCCCCACACGCTTGTCCCACAACGGCGTATCGGCCAGGACCTTCTTCAGCTCGCCGCGCATTGCCTCGACGGGAGCGCGCCAGTCGAGGTCGAACTCCACGGTGCCCATAACCTCGGACTGCCGCCGGGTCCAGTTCTCGAAGGGGGTGGTGGTGAAGTACGTCGAGGGCAGGATCAGCCGGCGGTCGTCCCAGATGTGGACCACCACGTAGGTCAGGGTGATCTCCTCGATCCGGCCCCATTCCTTCTGGACCACCACCACGTCGTCCACCCGGATCGCGTCCGTGAAGGCGAGTTGGATGCCGGCGAAGACGTTGACCAGCGAGGTCTGCGCGGCGAGGCCCGCGACAATCGAGATCACGCCTGCGGAAGCCAGGAGCCCGGCGCCGAGCGCCTGGATCGCGGGGAACGTCAGCATCATGCTGCCCAGGGCCACCACCGCAATCAGTGCGACGCCGATCCGCCGGGCCAGGATCACCTGGGTGCGCAGCCGCCGGGCGCGCCGGTTGTCCGCGACATCCACCCGGTACCGGGTCAGCACCATGGCCTCGATGATGAGCAGCATGGCGATGGCCAGCCAGGCCAGCGAACCGATGAGCGCAATCAGCAGCAAATGGTCCAGGCCGTGGCGCCATTCAAGATCCCCGCCGCTCGTGGCGAGCGCGATCCGGACGGCGATCAGGCACAGCGACAAGCGCAACGGCAGCCGGGCCACGCGGGAGGTCTCGCGCAGTTCGGGCTTGCTGCGGTTGAGCCGGAGCACAATCTTGCGCACCAGCCAGGACAGGACGAGCCCGGCAACCACGGCGAGGGCCATGGCCAGGAACGGCATTGCTTGGGTGAGGAACTCTTGCATTACTTAAGCTCTAGCAAGCTTCCACGGGCAACTGAAATCGCCGGGATGTCAACGTGGGTCTCCTCACGCCGCTGCAGGAGCCGGCGGGCACGGCAAGTCTTCGGCAGGTTCCGGCGCGGACCATCGCAGTCCAGCGCAGTCCGGCCGCGGGCCCGGACAGGGTTCGGCCCGCCACTCCGGGACTTTTGCCTCTTGATTTTGCCGACGGACGCTCCAGAATGGTCGAACCACTTGAATCCCAGGGGGAGGGTGACATGCGTCGACTCGCGGCGTTCGGCACGGCAGCGTCGGCCGGCTTCTTGGTTGCGGCGCTGCTGGGCGCCTGCGGTGCGCCCGCGGGCCCGGGGCCGACGTCGCCGTCGATGCCCACCGTGCCCCCACTGACGTCCGCGCCGGCCAGTAGCGGCGCCGTCGATGTCCCGCCGACCGAGCCGCCGTCGGCGCCGGGCACTCCGGCGCCGACGGCGGCGGATTGGCAGAGCCTCAAGACCCCGGACGGGAAGCTCGAGTTCGATCACCCCGCCGAGTGGACCGTCAAGGACCGCGGCGCCGAGGCGGCACCCGGCGGCGTGTTCCTGGAGGTCCTGAACGCGGGCGGCAAGTCGCTGGCCACCTTGAAGACCAACGTCGCCCCGGGTGCGGAATGCACGCAGCGGATCCCCTACCAGGTGCTCGATCTGGTGCAGGTTCCGGCCCTGGCCCAGCAGGGCGTCACGCCGCACTTCATCTTTGAGTTGCGGCTGTATCCGGCCGAGAAGGACCCAGCGAAGGCCAACGTCATGGCCTACGGCATCAGCTCCGCGCCCAAGCCGTCCGGCCCCGATGCCTGCCCGATTTTCCAGTTCTTCACCTGGCCGCCCAGCGGAGCGTCGTTCGGGGGCGTCTATAACCCCTTCGACACCACCCCGGGCAACGAGCCCTTTGTCGACACCCCGGAGGCCTATCTGGAGACCTCCGAATACCAGGACATCAGGAAGATGATCACCTCGCTGCGCCCGGCGGGGCAGTAGGGCCGGCCCGGGCTCATGGTGAGGCGACGGCTCGCAGCGGCTGCGGTTCCGGCTCCGTTTGTTTCGGCGCTGGTGCTCGCGGCCCTGCTGCTGGCCGGCTGCGGCTCACCGGCGGCGCCCCCTGCGACATCCGGCGCTGCGCCGGAGGCAACGTCCGCAGGTCCGCCTGCCGGAGGCACCCAACCGGGAAATGACCAGCCGGGAAACACCCAGTCGGGAGACTCTTCGCAGGGGACACAGGGAACCACGCCGTCGGAGTCAGCCACGGACACAGCATCGGGAACGGCTCCGGGGAGCACCGCGGCGGCAACCCCGACGACGTCGGCCCTCCCGCCGTCGTCGTCCGGCTGGAAGACGTTCACGACGTCGGACGGGACGCTGAGTTTCGACTACCCCGCCGCGTGGGAGATCCGGGACCCTGCAGGGGAGGCGCCGCTGGGCGGTGAGTTCGTGGACGTCGTGAACGCCGCCGGGAAGCAGATGGCCGCGCTGCGCACGAACATCGTCACGGGCGCCGAATGCGGCGATCAACAGCCCTACTTGCTCATCGACTCTCAGCCGATGCAGGCGCTCGCCGAACCCGGTGCGGCGGACCAGAGCCCGCCGCGCTACGTCTTCGAGGCCCGGGGCGACTTCGGGGCGGCGGAGGCTTCGCCGCCCACCTACGCGTCGTACGGCATCACCATGATGCCGGAGGAGACCGGGCCCACGTCGTGTCCGATGTTCCAGCTCTTCCTCTGGCCGCCCAGCGGCGCGCTGTTCGGGCAGGCGTATGACCCCGGGAAAAACACGACGCCGGGGGACCCCGGGCTGCCGTACCTGGAGAAGGCGAAGCTCTACGCCAGCACGGCGGAGTACCAGGACGTCCGGAAGATGATCACGTCATTGCGTCCGGCGGGCAACGGCGCGGCCACGGGCACGGGGACTGGCGCCGTGACGGAACCGGCGAAGTAGCTGCGTTAGACGACGCTGGGTTAGACAGCGGGCAGGTGCCGGTGGCGGTGACGGTCTTCCCGGACCGCAGGTGTCGGCGAGGCGTTCCTGCTGCCGCGCTGCCCGGTCCACGGGTTGCTGCTGACCTCCCGGATCAGCCCGGTGCCGGCGCACTCGCGCACGGCCATGATGCCGTCCGCCGCCTGGCGCTTGTCGTCGAATGCTGTGGAAATCGCCAACACGGTCCCGTCGGCGGCAAGGAGCCGGAACCGTACATTGGATTCCGCGTCGGTGAAGATTTCGAACTGTCCAGCCATTGTCTTGTCCTTGTCTAGCGGTGGTGACCGCCGGTGGAGGGTAAGAGCACTTCTTTGTGCTGTTGCCGGGTCTTCGACAAATCGCTGCAGTGCCGGTAGCCACCCTTTCGTGGACGGCGTCCCCGGGAAAGAGGCAAAGGTCCCTTGGTGTCTGGCGGATGAGACTGGGCCGGCAGTACCAAACCCTGTGTGCCGAAACCGGGCGCCCGGATGGGCGCTACATTGGGAACATGGCGGGCAAACATCCTGTGCAGTTTCCGGCGGATTCCGGCGAGCCGGTGCGGCTGAACGCGCGGGTGTCCGGTGTGGTCCAGGCGGTCGGCTTCCGCTACTGGACGGTCCGGAAGGCCGAGGAACTGGGGCTCAGCGGCACGGTCCGGAACAACACCGACGGCTCCGTGGGCATCGTGGCCGAGGGGCCGCAGTCCGTGGTGCTGGAACTGCGGCGCTGGCTGCGCTCGCCGGAGGCGCCCGGCCGGGTGGAGGACGTCGACGAATCGGTCTCGGCCGCGACGGGGGAGTTCGGCGGATTCGACGTGGCTTACTAGGGCTGCAGCTTTCCGGCGGCCGGCATCGTGGCCGGTCCGGGGCGAAGGACCCTCGGCAGGGGTCCGGTTTCTGAGTAGGGTGGCCCCATGCAGAAGATATCGCTCGATGCCCTTGCCCGGCAGCAGCTGGCTGCCGCGGTTGCGGCACCCAGCGGACGGGCTGCGGACACTGCGTTTGGCGGGCATGAGAAAGTCTTGCGCCAGACCGTCATGGCGTTCAGGGCGGGGACGCAGCTGAGCGAGCACCAGAACCCCGGCGAGGCGACCGTGTTTGTGCTCCGCGGCTGTGTGCGCCTGCGGGCCGGCAACGAATCGTGGCAGGGCAAGACCGGCGATCTGCTGATCGTGCCCGAGGGGCTGCACAGCCTGGAGGCCGAGGAAGATTCGGCGATCCTCATGACCGTGGCGAAAATCAAGACCTGACGGCCCAGCCGCAGGCGGCGAGACCGGTCGAAGCCACTCCAGGGGCCGGATTACCGCAAGGAGCAGGACATGACTGTCATCCCTTTCGACGAGGTCCCAAAGACCCGGCGGTGGTGGGCCAGGGGGGCCTTCGCCGCAGTTGTCCTCGCGGTGGCTGTCCCGTTGGTGGCGGCGGGTTTGGCAGGCACTATTGCGCTGGTCACGACCGGCCTGGGCGCCGTGTTGGTGGCCGTGGCAGCGATCTACTGGTTCCTCATCAGCCGGGGTCTTCTGCGCTGGTTTGCGCTGGCGCTGGCGGTACTCGCACCCCTTGTGGTCGTGGCCCTCTACATCCAGGGGAGCCTCCTCCGGGAGGTGGCTATTGCCGTTGCGCTGGCATTCGTTGCCTTGGTCTGTGCCCGCGCCGCGCTCCGGGAAAGGAGTGAGGGCAAAGCCATGCCCGAGCACCCCGCCCCTGCCTGGCAGCATGCTTTCCTGGTGATGAATCCGCGTTCCGGCGGGGGCAAGGTGGTGAAGTTCGACCTCCAGCGGAAGGCGGAAGAACTCGGCGCCGAGGTGGCGCTTCTTGAGGGACCGGGGCCGGTGGACGTCGACGCGTTGGCCCGGCAGGCCGTGGAGCGCGGGGCCGATCTGCTCGGCGTCGCCGGTGGGGACGGAACCCAGGCGCTGGTGGCCGGCATTGCGGCCGAGCACAACCTTCCGTTCCTGGTGATCAGCGCCGGCACGCGCAACCATTTCGCCCTGGATCTCGGGCTGGACCGCGAGGACCCGACAGGCTGCCTCGATGCCCTCCGGGACGGGGTGGAGCTTCACGTCGACCTCGGCAAGATCAACGGCCGCACCTTCGTCAACAACGCATCCTTCGGGGTGTACGCCGAGGTGGTGCAGAGCCCTGCGTACCGGGACGACAAGGCCGGTACCGTGCTGGAGATGCTTCCGGACCTGATCAGGGGCGATAAGGGTGCGCGGCTGCGGGCGCAGGCTGACGGGGAGACGGTGGAGGGCCCGCAGGCGGTGCTGGTGAGCAACGGTCCGTACGGCAGCAATGACCTCGCCGGCCTGGGCCGCCGAACCCGGCTGGACCGCGGCGTGCTCGGCGCGGTGGCGATTTCCGCCGCCAACACCCGGGAAGCGGTTGGCCTGCTGCGCCGTGCCACGAAGCGCGGCCTGATCCAACGCACCGCGGCGGAGGTGGTGGTCGACGCCGACGTGCCCGATATCCCCGTCGGAGTGGACGGTGAGGCTCTGCTGATGAGCACACCGGTACGGTGCACCATCGAACCCCGCGCACTGCGGGTACTGGTTCCGCGGAACCGTCCGGGCGTCCCGCCGGCCCAACCGGCGCTGGATCTGGTCCGGCTCCGCGAGCTGGCGTGGGGCCGGCACGTATCTGCGCCGTCTGCGCCGTCGTCCGCCGTTCCTCCGCACGCCGGCGGGGGATCGTAGCCTCGGCAGATCTGGCCTGGACCGTGTACGACGGCGACTAGTTGTGCCGTGCCCACAACTGCAGCCACACGAGCAGGCGCGTTTCGGCGTCGTCGAGGTCTATGCCGAAGAGCGGCTCCACCCGGGACAATCGGTACCGGACCGTGTTGACGTGCACATCCAGCGACTTGGCGGCGTCGATCGCGTTTCCGCCGCAGCTGAGGTAGGCGTAGATGGTGTCCTCGAAGGACTTCCTATGCTGTTCGTCGTACGCCGCGATGCTCAGCGCGTGCGCCCCGGGCAGTTGGCCGGCGGCCGTCAGCGCCGAGACGAACTGACGCAGCAGCAGGCGCGAGCCGAGGGAGTCGTCGTCGGCCACGATGTCATCAGAATCGGCGGCGATGCGCCCCTCCGCGACGTTGCGCACAAGTTCGGACAAGACCAGTTCCGCGTTGACCCTGGAGTCCTCGAGCCGGTCGATCGTCGCCGCGGCGCCGAGCGCGGCCAGGACCGGGCGTGCGAGCAGCCGCCGCGCATTCTGCACAATCTTCAGAAGCGCGGTGCGCTGGAATTGGCGTGAGGTTTCGGTGGTTTGCGGCAGGACGATGTACACGATGTTGTCCGAGAGCCCGCAGACGGCCGAGGGCAGCCGGATGGCGCAGGCGGTCCGGATGGTGTCGAAGAGCCGGAGGCGGGACTGCAGCGTTTCGGCCGCGATGGCCTCGGACGGCCAGACGCCCAGGGCCGCAACCCGGATCGACGGCGCCGAGATCCCGAGCCTGATGGCGGCCAGTTCGGCGCGTTTCGGATCGAACAGCAGCGGCTGGACGAGATCGATCTGGCGGGTCAGGTTCGAGACGTAGGTGGTCCGTTTGTGCAGGATGTGGAGCGCGGCCACGTTGGCGGCTTCGCGCAGGATCCGGTTGGCGTCCTCGTTGTGGTGGTCCGCCAGTTCAAGGAGCCAGAGCGAGCCCAGCACGGAGTCGCCGGCCCGGATCGCTATGGCCGTGCGCCGGAGCGAGGGATCCTGCGTGGCCACATCCAGCGCATCGGTGGCGGCATGGACACGGCGGTAATCGTTGTCCGTTTCCACCGAATGCGGCACCTGCAGGCTCAGGATGGAGCTCCGGCGCGTCTCGTCAATGGGCTGGTCCGGGAGGGTGGAATACGCCAGGATCGTCTGCTCGGGGTCGGCGATCGCGATGGCACCGCCGGCCTGGGCCGCCACCGTGTTGGCGAGGTCGAACAGGTCTCCGGGCCGGATGTCCACCAGGGTCCGGCCCGATTGCCGGTGCGGGACCACTGCCGCGTCCATGATCTCCGCGAGCTGGTTCCAGGGCACCGAGTCGGAGGCCCGGAACAGCGCCATCCCATTGTCCCGGGCGGCTGCCCGCAGGACTTCGTCCGAGGTGCCGTTGGATTTGTAGACGATCGCCACGTACCCGGCGTCGCTGAGTTCCCGCACTTTCGCGCCCAGACGCTTCCCGGAAAGGGACAAACCAATGGCCAGGGCAACGGCACCCGGGAACTTGGCGGGCCGCGCCGTCGAGTCGTAGAGAACCGAGCCGGCGACAATCTGCCGGTCATCTGACGGCATTTCCACGAGGCTGAGAATTTCCGAGCCCGCCGAGCGGGCGACGTCGGCCAGGGTAGGCAGCGCGTGCGTCTTCACCTCCGGTGCCGTCACCGGGACGCCCAAGAAGCTGTTTGGTATTCGCTACTAATGATTGGCCCCTCAATTTGTCGATAACTCCATGGTGATGCGGAGCTTCATTTCCTACGCTGAACCATAACGCAGCACAGTTCAACGGAAGGCCGTCATTGAAAATCAGCGAAGCCAGGCAACTCGTCCAGGTGAAGGCCCCCGTCCTGTCCCGCCAACGGCGCGTGCTGGCGGGCGCCTACAACGTCGAGGAATTCCGGAAAGCGGCACGCAAGGTCCTGCCTGCCGGGATTTTCGACTATCTCGACGGCGGATCCGAAGACGAAGTGACGCTCCGCCGCAACCGGGCCGTCTTCGACGCCTGGGCCCTCATGCCCAGCTGGGGCCCGGTGTCCGGACCCGACACGACGACGACCCTGCTCGGAGAAGAAAGCGCGCTGCCGCTGACCTTGACCCCCACCGGGGCGACCCGGCTGTTCCATCCCGAGGGCGAACTGGCCGTCGCGGCCGCCGCGGACCGGGCCCGCATCCCCTATGGGCTGGCCGGGCTGAGCACCGTGCCCATGGAAACCATCGCAGAGCACCACCCGTCCCTTGACCGCTGGTTCAACTTTGGCCTCACCTCCGACGCCCAGGCGATGAAGAACAAACTGGCCCGCTGCAAGGCAGCCGGATTCAACACCCTGATTGTCGGCGTCGACACGCGGGCACTGGGCTCCAGGGAACGCGACCTCCACAACGGATTCACCGCCCCTCCCGCGCTCACGCTGTCAACCATCGCGGACATCGCCCGGCGCCCTTCGTGGTGGATCAACTTTTTGAAGTCGGACGGCATCAGCTTCCCGAACCTGGATCCGCAGAGCCCCGCCGCCTCCTCCGTGGTGACCCCGACCATGTGGCAGCACATCCTGGGCCACTCGGATGCCAGCAGCGGCTGGAAGGAACTTGAGGCCCTGCGGCAGGCCTGGCACGGCAAAATCGTGCTCAAGGGCTGCGTCAACCCGGACGACGTCGCGAAGGCCTCCCGGCTTGGCCTGGACGCCGTCCAGTTGAGTAATCATGGCGGCCGCCAGCTCGATCACATGCTGAGCCCCATGGACGTCCTCCAGGAATCGCGGCAACGGGTGGGCGATTCGATCGAGATCTACGTGGACTCGGGCATCCGCCGGGGGAGCGACATCCTCAAGGCGCTGGCGCTGGGGGCCGATGCCTGTTCGATCGGCCGGGCCTACCTGTACGGATTGGTGGCGGCCGGCTCACCGGGCGTCGGACGCATCATCGACATCTTCGGGGATGAACTGCGGCGTACGATGACGTTAGTGGGCGTCTCCAGTATTTCCGAGTTGAAGGCCCGGGGCGGGGAAATTCTTCGGGATATTCGTCATTCCGGAGAACTTCTTGAGACAAGAGCGTCGGAAAACACAAATTCTTGAGTTTTGAATAAGCAGTCATGCAGTGCCCTCCCGCAGCGTTGCGGGAGCCTAGAGAATCCCTGAACAGCTAAGGAAGCCATGCGCACCCGATACCTTCTTCCCGTTCTGACCATAGCCACGGCGCTCTCGCTCTCGGGCTGTGTCAACAACAGCGAACCCGCCGCCACCGGCTCGGCATCCGGTAGCGCTGACGCCATCGACGTGCAAAAGAATGACTCCATTGCTGCCTCGCTCCCGGAAAAAATGAAGAGCTCCGGCGTGCTCAACGTCGGCATGGCCAACAACTACCCGCCCAACGAGTTCAAGGACGATAACGGCGAACCGGCAGGCTGGTCCGTGGACCTCACCAATGCCCTGGGCAAGGTTATGGGGTTGAAGGTCAACTTCGACATCGGCACCTTCGATAACATTCTGCCGGCGGTGAAGGCAGGGAAGGATGACATGGGAATGTCGTCCTTCTCCGACACGCTGGAACGCGAAAAGCAGGTGGATTTCGTGAACTACTACTCGGCCGGCATCCAGTGGGCGTCGCCCAAGGGCAAGAATGTGGACCCGAACAACGCCTGCGGGCTTAAGGTCGCCGTCCAGGCCACCACCTATGAGGACACGCATGAGGTGCCGGCCAAGTCGAAGGCCTGCACGGATGCCGGCAAGCCGGCGATCACCATTTTCAAGTACGACGCGCAGGACCAGGCAACCAACGCCCTCGTGGTGGGACAGGTCGATGCAATGAGCGCCGATTCGCCCGTAACTCTGTACGCGATCTCCAAGACCAAGGACAAGCTGCAGACCGCCGGCGACGCCTTTGAGGTGGCGCCGTACGGGATGCCCGTGGCCAAGGGCAGCGAATTTACCCCGGTCCTGCAGAAGGCGCTGCAGGCGCTGATCGACGACGGAACGTACAACAAGATCCTGTCCAAGTGGGGCGTCGAATCCGGTGGCGTCAAGACAGCAACTCTCAACGTGGCAGCCAAAGGGTGATAGCAAATGAGCGAGCCGGAATCCGACAGGATGATTGAGTCGGAACCTGACAGGAAGCTCCAGGGCCGGAGTGGACAGGACACGGACAACTCGCCGGCGGAGGCGATCGTGGCGATCCCGCTGCGGCACCCGTGGCGGATCGTGATTGCCGTGGTCCTCCTGCTCGGGTTGGCGGTCTTTGTCCTGGACGCCGCACAGCGCCCGGACTACGGCTGGCCGGATGTGGGCAAGTACATTTTTGACCGCCGGATCAGCCAGGCCGCGTGGGTGACGTTGTGGCTGACCATCTACTCGATGATCGGCGCGATCGTCATCGGCCTGCTGCTGGCCATCATGCGGCTCTCACCAAACCCGGTGCTCAAGAGCATTGCCTGGCTGTACATCTGGATCTTCCGCGGAACCCCTGTCTACGTGCAGTTGGTGTTCTGGGGCATCGTGGCCCTGATCTACCCGGTGTTCACGCTCGGGATTCCGTTCACGCCGCCGTGGGTCACCGTCCCGAACGAGATCTTCACAAACCTGTTCATTACCGCCGTGATCGGGCTGGCCTTGAACGAGGCCGCCTACATGTCTGAAATCGTGCGTGCCGGCCTGTTGTCCGTGGACGAGGGCCAGGCGGAGGCCTCCACGGCGCTGGCCATGTCCTGGGGGCAGACCATGCGGTATGTCGTGGTTCCGCAGGCCATGAAAATCATCATTCCGCCTACCGGCAACGAAGTGATTTCAATGCTCAAGACCACCTCCCTGGTGGCCGCGATCCCATTGAGCATTGACCTGTACGGGGTGTCCCGCGGCATTTCGGCCGTGACGTTCACCCCGGTCCCGCTGCTGATTGTGGCTTCGCTCTGGTACCTCCTCTTCACCTCGGTCCTGATGGTCGGCCAGCACTTCATCGAAAAGCGGTTCTCCCGCGGAACCGGGCGGGCCAAGACAGACAAGGCGCCCACCGCGCCCGTACCCGCGCCGACGGCCGGACCCGGCGCGCCGGGTGCACCGCTCGGTACAGACTTTGGAGGTAAGGGATGACGGGCGTGCCAATGGTTCTTGCGGAGAAGGTTTCCAAGAATTTCGGATCCAACAGGGTCCTGCGTGGGATCAGCCTGGAGGTCGACCCCGGGGAAGTTCTCTGCATCGTGGGGCCTAGCGGTTCCGGTAAGTCGACCTTCCTGCGGTGTATCAACCACTTGGAAGTGGTTGACGGCGGCCGGCTTTCGGTCGACGGACAGCTGGTCGGCTACCGCCAAAAAGGCGAGAAGCTCTACGAACTCAAGCTCAAGGAAGCTGCTTTCCAGCGCCAGGAAATCGGAATGGTGTTCCAGCGGTTCAACCTGTTCCCGCACCTGACCGCGGTGGAGAACATCATTCTTGCTCCCATGCGGGTGAAGAAGATTTCCAAGGCCGCTGCCACGGCAAGGGCCATGGAATTGCTGGAGCGTGTGGGGCTGGGGGACAAGGGCGATGCCTATCCGGCGCACCTCTCTGGCGGCCAGCAGCAACGGGTGGCCATTGCCCGTGCCTTGGCCATGGACCCCAAGCTGATGCTCTTCGACGAACCGACCAGTGCCTTGGACCCGGAGCTGGTGGGCGAGGTCCTCGATGTCATGAAAGGACTGGCCAAGAGCGGCATGACCATGATTGTGGTGACCCACGAGATGGGGTTCGCCCGCGAGGTGGCCGACACCCTGGTCTTCATGGACGACGGCGTGGTGGTGGAGGCCGGGGCTCCCCGCCAGATCCTGAGCGATCCCCAGCACGACCGGACCAAGGCGTTCCTCTCCAAGGTGCTGTGACGCCGAGGGTTGACGGCGCGGCGGTGAGCCCTGGCCTCTCTGGCGCGGTGGCATCACCGCCGCGCCAGTGCAACACTGAATCCGTGGACAGCCCCGCGGACAGCAAGATCTGGGCGGACTACAACGCCGCCCAGGCAACCCGCGGGGTGCGCACGCTGTGCCTCGACGCCATGGCCTTCGCCGGCCCGGGGAACGGCCGCCGCGCCATAGATCTGGGCTGCGGCGCGGGCAAGGAAACACTGGCGATGCTCGACGGCGGCTGGCGGGTCCTCGCCGTCGATTCACAGCCGGACACCCGGGACAAGCTGCTCGCAACTGCGCCCGCGGCGCTCGCCGAACAGCTGGACGTCGAGCTAAGCCCGTTCGAGGACCTTCCGCCGCTCCCGGAGGCGGGGCTCATCCTGGCCAGCTATTCGCTGCCCTTCGTCCACCCCCAAAACTTCGCCCGCCTTTGGCGGATGCTGCTGGGGGCGCTGGGCCCTTCCGGCGTCATTGCCGTGAATCTGTTCGGCGAGCGGGACTCCTGGGCCGCCATTCCCGAATGGAACTTCCACACCGAAGCGGAGGCCAGGGGCTTGTTCGAGGGACTGGATATCCTCACGTTCGAGATCTACGACGCCGACGGCCAATCCTTCCGCGGTCCCAAGCACTGGCACATTTTCGACGTCATCGCCCGGAAACCCTGACGCCGGGCAAGACCCTTATCCGGCAGGACTTCCGCCCGACCTAATCGACCGAAGAGGTCTCCGAGAGGAGCAGTACGTTATGGGTGATGCCTTCAACGCCGTGGATGGTGTCCGAATTTCCTTTCAGGAGCAGGGCGTCGGCCCCACTATCGTTCTGGTGCACGGTTCAGGGCTCTCCCGTGCCATTTGGCGGGGACTGGGCTACACGAAGGCCTTGCAGGAGCGCTTTCACGTGGTGACTCTGGATCTGCGAGGACACGGCCGCAGCGACAAGCCGCAGCACGAAGATGCCTACAGCATGGACCTGCTCGTCGGGGATGTTGTGGCAGTCCTGGACGCCGCCGGCGCGCAGGCAGCCCATTACGTGGGGTATTCTGCCGGCTCGCGAGTCGGATTCTCACTGCTGGCCAGCAGCCCCGAGCGTGTCAAGACATTTACGGCTGCGGGCGGCACGTACCGCTCCCCGGCCGGGCAAATCGAATCGATCTTCTTCCCTGGATATGACCAGGCCCTGGACCGGGGCGGCATGCCGGAATTTCTGCGCCAGTGGAGTATCGCCACGGGCCGTGACCTTGATCCGCAGACGGCCGCCGCGCTGCTGGCCAACGACCCCGCGGCCTTGCGCGCCTACTTCCGGCGGAGTGAGGACGAGCCCGGAATCCCGGAGGCCGTTCTTCGGACAATGGACACCCCCACCTTGCTGCTCGCCGGCACGGAAGACCCGCTTCGGTATGCGGACTCGGAACGGGCGGCCCAGCTCATGCCCAGGGCCCAATTTCAGGCACTGCCTGGCCGCAACCACGGGCAGACCTTGGTTCCCGCCGGCCCGGTCCTCAGCATGGTCACGTCATTCATCACCTCGGCGGTCAGCGCGGGGAACAACGGCTAGACATGGAGGGCTGGCGCCAGATCGACGACGACGGCGGCATGCGTCGTCCGGTTCGATTTCGGCCGGCGTCGTAGGACAGACTGTTGCCGTGAGCAACTCTCCCCGTGCAGGCCTGGCCGTCGCCGGCCTCAGCCTCGGCACGTCGCTGAACCCGTTGAATTCGTCGATGATCGCTGTCGCCCTGGTGGTGCTGCGCGAGGACTTCGGGCTCGACGTCGCCACGGTCACCTGGGTGATCACGGCGTTCTACCTCACCTCCGCGGCCGGCCAGCCGCTGATGGGCCGGCTGGCGGACCGCTTCGGCCCGCGGCGTCTGTTCCTGCTGGGCATGGCCCTGGTGGCAGTGACCTGCGCGCTCGCGCCTTTTGCGCCCAACTTCGCGCTGCTCTGCGTAGCGCGGGCGTTCATGGCCCTCGGCACCGCGACGGCGTACCCGAGCGCCGTCGTCATGGTCGCCGCGCTGGCGCGGGAGGCGAACGTGAAGTCCACCCGGCCGCTGGGCCGGATCCAGATGGCGAACACGTCGGCGGCCGCCGTCGGGCCCGTGGTGGGAGGCCTGCTGGTGAGCCTGGTGGGCTGGCAGGCGTTGTTCCTGATCAACGTCCCGCTCTCGCTGCTGGCGATCCTTGTGGTCCGGCGCTTTGCCCCGGCCGACGGTGCCCGGGAACGCGGCCGGGTGTCGGAACTGGTGCGCGACTCTGACCTGCCCGGGATTGGGGCCTTCATCGGTGCCCTGGTGCTGGTGATGATGGCGATGCTGAATGTGCTGCCCGACTACCGGTGGTGGCTGCTGGGCGGCGGGCTGGCCCTTGCGGCGCTGTTCGCGTGGCGGGAGCTGCGGTTCAGCCCGCCCTTCCTTGACCTGCGGCTGCTGGGCCGCAACCGGCCGCTGCTGCTGGTCTACCTGGGTTTTGCGCTGTTCAACGGCGTCTACTACTTCGCGTTCTTCGGGCTGCCGCAGCTGCTGCAGACCGCGGGCGGCTACAATCCCGGCGTCGTGGGCCTGCTGATGCTGCCGCTCGCCGCGATCTCCGTGGTCGGGACGCCGTTCGCGGTCCGCGCGATCGACCGGTTCGGCGTGCGGCGGGTGCTGATCGCCGGCGTCGTGCTGCTCCTCGTCGCGTCTGCGGCGATGTGGCTGCTGACGGTGTCCCTCGCAGCCCCGCTGGTGCTCGCGCTGACCGCCCTGCTGGGTGTGCCGTACTGCGTGGTCGCCATTTCCTCGAGCCAGGGCATGTACGTGTCCACCCGGCCGGAGGAGCGGGGGGTGGCCGCCGGGATCTTCCAGACCTGCCGCTACCTCGGCGCCATCACGGCCACCGTGCTGATCGGCATCTTCTATGGGAGCGGCGTGACGCAGGCGAACTGGGGGCTGATGGTGTTCGTGATGCTGGGGCTGGGCTCGGTGGTGCTTGTCGTGTCGCTGCAGTGGCGGGAGCGGCGGCCCTGAGGTCCGGCGCTGCGCGAGCCGACGTCTACTCCCTGCCGGATATGCCCTGACTCTCAATCCGATACTGCCGCAGGGCGTCGGACCGGGACGGGTGCCTGAGCTTCTCCATCGCGGTGACCTCGATCTGGCGGATGCGTTCTCGGGTCATGCCGTAGGTTTCCGCTACCGCGGCTAAGGTTTTCGCTCCGCCGCCCGTGATGCCGAAGCGCATCGCAATGACCTGGGCTTCCCGGACCTCGAGCGTGCTGAGTACGGCATGTACCTGTGTATTCATCTGTTGATGGAAGAGCGCATCGGTTGCGTCGTGGTCGGAGGAAACCAACAGCTGTTCGGCGAGGGCTTCGGTCCCGCCCCGGCCGTCGGGCACCCACGAGTCCAAGGAACAGGCCGGCCGGTCCACGGAAAGCAGACACTCAACCTTTCCGATTGGAATTCCGGTCAGTTGGCTGAGATCTTCCTTGTTGCAGACGGTCCCTGTCATGGCGGCCGTCCGTTGCGCTGACCGTATCTTCTGCAGCTGGTCGACGACGTTGCCCGGCAGCCGGATCAGGCGTGCCTGTTCAGTCAGCGCCTTGAGGATGCCGCCGCGGATGCAGAATGTGGCGTGGGTGGAGAATCTGAAACCCTTGGTGAAGTCGAACTTGCAGACAGCCGTGTGGAGTCCCAGGTTTCCTTCCTGGATCAAGTCCTCAAAGTCGAGGCCCCGGTGGGTGTAGTGCTTGGCGATCGACACGACGAGCCGGAGGTTGGCGTGGAACAACGTGTCGGCGGCACGCTGGCCCAGAAGGATGATGGTCCGAAGGTCGGCTGTATCCTGGCCGGGCCGCGATGTGCCATCCACCAAGAGCCGTTCCGCGAATAGTCCCGCCTCGATTTCTTGCGCCAGTTCCACTTCCTGCTCGGCGGTGAGCAAATCGTATTGGCCCAGGCGGCGCAGGTAGTCAGCGACGGCGTCATCGGTCAACCCGCCACCGGCTTGCAGATGTTGCGCCCGGCCAGCGTCATCCGAATCGAACGCTTCAGGGACCCAAGCACCTGCCGCGGGCAGGGACGGTGCCCTGCCGATTACCCCGTGGATTGGGTCAGCCATGTCATCCCCTGCCGGACGGTTCATGCTCGTGAAGGCAGACTACGTGGCCGGTGTGACAATATTCGGCGGGGCTGGGGCGGGCACAACAAACGGGGGTAATCAGCGCATCTTGACACCCTTGAAGCCTCGGAATATCTTCTGCCTTAACGAGGCAATTCGCCCCGTTCCCATCAATTTCAGCGCTCAGCCCGGGCGCATCTGCCGGGGCCAATGGATAGTGCCGGCGGACAGCCACAACGGTCTCTTGCACCTGAAGGAGCCCAGAATGTCCAGCACGTTGATCAATCGCTTCTACTCGGAAGTTCTCGCCGGCGGCAACCTCGCCCTCGTCGATGAAATGATCACGGACGACTTCATCGACCATGAACCGGCGTTTCCCGGACAGCCGTCCGGCAAAGAGGGCGCACGGTTCTTCGCCAGTGCCATCCGAAACGCATTCCCCGACATCTCGGTCAAGGAAGCCGAGCCGACTCTCTCCGATGGAAACCTTGAGGCTGCCCATGTTGTGATGACCGGCACCCACAAGGGCGACCTGATGGGTATTGCGGCGACCGGCAAAACGGTCGAATTCGGCGGGACCGACATCGTCCGCGTCCAGGACGGTAAGATCGCCGAGCACTGGGGTAGCACGGACACCATGAGCCTCATGCAGCAGATCGGAGCCCTGCCGGAATAACAGCCGGCGCCATGTTCTCGCTGGCCCGGGACGATTAGGTGTCGAGTATTTTCCGGGCGTACGCATAAAACGGGAAGGTGCAACGGATGGTTGGAACGTGGCGTGCGGCGCCTGCTGCCTTCCAACAGCAACACGGGGTCACTTACGGCCCATCCCGGCAGCTGGGATGGGCGCAAAGTGACCCCGCGTTGCTCTTGGGTGACGGCGTCGGCAGGGCTGGGAGCGGCGCCGGCCAAGGCATCTTGACAGCCCCGAAGCACCGGAATATCTTCTGCCTTAACGAGGCGTTTCGCCCGTTCTTCACTCGCTTTTTCACACTGTTGCTCGGCGCTCTAAGCGGATCGCTGATGCCTGCCTGCGGAGCCACACCTGCCTGCTGAGTCAAAACGGGGG
This sequence comes from Arthrobacter sp. 05T410, assembly GCF_056396505.1. Classification (NCBI taxonomy): domain Bacteria; kingdom Bacillati; phylum Actinomycetota; class Actinomycetes; order Micrococcales; family Micrococcaceae; genus Arthrobacter; species Arthrobacter sp. 05T410. Next base: position 48,547 of record NZ_JBFTLP010000009.1, read on the forward strand.
GTCCCTCCGGGGTGGTCTGCGCATACTGCCGGGGCACTGCGCTGGGGGGATCAAAATTCGGTCTCGAGCCCACAAGGAGTCGGAAAAGTCTGAAGGTGTTGGATTGATTGAGCGGTTTTACAGAGACGTCATTGAGAGCGGAAACCTCGCCCTCGTTGATGAGTTGGCCGCGGACAGCTATGTGGATCACGAAGAGGCCCTGCCCGGGCAACCGCCGGGCAAGGACGGCGTCAAGTTCTTCGTGAACACGATGCGGTCGGCTTTCCCGGACATCAAGGTCAAAGAGATCGAGCCCAAGGTGATGGCTGGAAACCTGGAGGCATGCCATGTGATTCTCACGGGTACGCATCGCGGGGAACTGGCCGGCATCCCGGCAACGGGCAAGAGCGTCGAGTTCGATTGCACTGACATCATCCGTGTCGAGGACGGAAAAGTGGCCGAGCACTGGGGCACGACGGACAACCTGGGCCTCATGCAGCAGATTGGTGCCGTGGCCGTTGCGTGAACCAGGCGACAAACAACAGGGCCGGCGCGATCACGGCCGGAACACGCAATATCAGCACGCAATAAATAGGCTGTCCACGTTCCCCACAGGGAAACGCGGACAGCCGTTCGACGTCGATCGTCAGCTCAGGCGGCCTGCGCCGGCGCCATGTCGACGAGTTGGACCGTCACACCGGATTGCCTGAAGAGTTCAACCTGCTCCGGGTCCGCGCGGTTGTCCGTGACGAGGATCCAGGGGGCGGGGAGCCGCACCCAGGCGTGGAAGGGTCGTTTGCCGAGCTTGGTGGAATCCGCCAGAACGTAGACGGTATTGCCGCGGCGAGCCATCAGTTCTTTGAGGCGCGTCTGCGCCTGGTCGGCCTCGCACAGGCCGGCGTCCACAGTGACGGCGTCCGCGCCGAGGAACACCCGGTCGAAGCTCATCCGCTCCAGGGCTGCCTCGGCAATGGGACCCACGAAGGTCTGGCTGAGCCCGCGGAGCCGTCCGCCCAGGCAGTCCACCTGGATGCCCGGGGAGTCGGCGAGTTCCTGGAGCGTGTTGATGCCCGGCGTGGTGACGGAAAGGTTCTCCCTGTCCCGGAGGGCATGCGCCATCGCCCCGACGGTCGAGCCGCCGTCGAGCAGGATGCTTTCGCCCTCCTTGACCTCGGCGGCCGCCCAGGCGGCGATGGCCTGTTTCTGTTCGAAGGCCTCGCCGGTCCGCTGGCGCAGGGACGGTTCGGGGTGCGCGCCCAGCGCCACGGCGCCGCCATAGGTCCGGGCGAGTTTTCCCTGCTCGTTCAGCTGGGCCAAGTCCCGCCGGATTGTGGAGGCGGTCACGGCGAAGTGCCGCGACAGTTCTTCCACGGACGCCAGGCCCGTGGTCACGGCGAGGTGGTAGATCTCTTCGCGCCTGGCTTTCGCGGTAGTCATCGTTGGCTCTCCTTCACCGGCTGCTGCTGCATCCGTAGCTGTACCGAGCGGTACGTTGCTGTCCTCATGCTATGCAATCCTGACCGCATTCGCTCACCGCCCATGCCTTCATAGGGACGCGCCGCCGCAGATCACATAGTTCTGTCCCGTGATGGATTTCCCGTGGCGCCCCAGCAGGAATCCGGCCAGTGCGGCCACGTCTTCCGGGTCCACGAGCCGTCCCAGGGCGGGCAGGACCGGCGGCGTGGCAGACCGGCCCGGATCGGCGAGCATCGGCGTGTCCGTGGGCCCGGGGGACAGCACGTTCACCGTGATCCCGCGGGGTGCCAGCTCCTGCGCCCAGGTCCGGCCCAGGCCAAGCAGCGCGGCCTTGGTGGCCGCGTACTGGCTCTTGCCGGGGGAACCGGTAGAGGTCCGGCTGCCCACCAGCAGCACCCGGCCGCCGTCCGGCATCCGCGGAACCAGGGCGTTGGCCAGGCTGCTCGCGGCCGCCACATGGACGGTGAACATCCCGGCCAGCGCCTCAGGGTCCAGTTCACCCAGGACGGCGGTCCGCTGGAAGCCGGCGGCGTGGACCAGGGCATTCACCGGGGCCAGACCCCCGACGCACCCGGCCAGGGACGCCGGGTCCGAGAGGTCCGCCTGCCGCCACTGGAAGCCCGGCCCCAGCGCGGGCTCGCTCCGGCTGAGCCCGGTCACGTGCCAGCCGTCCGCCAGCAGCCGGACGGCAATGGCCTTGCCGATGCCCGAGCTGCAGCCGGTCACGACGGCGTGCGGCGCCGCCGTCGTCAGCCCAGCGGCCGCTGTTGCTTCGGTCATGACTGCGCCCCCTCCTTTACTGCTCTCCATCCTTTGCTGCTCTCCATCTTTTACTGCTTGGCGTCGCCTGCCCGGCCGGCTAATTCTGCAGCCGTTTCGCCGGGCGTGCCCGTGCCGTCGTAGGCCCACTGGGGATCCACGCGGACGTACTTGATGGCCTGCCGGAAGTACGTGTAGGCGATGTTGAGCGCGCCGTCCGGGCCCTGGTGGATGGAGGGATAGGAGTATTCGCGGTTCAGGCCGTCGCGGGAGTTGTTGGACAGGCAGTAGCCGTCGCCGACGTCCAGGTTGCGCCGGATGGGCCAGCTGCGGCCGGAGTCCTCGGAGATCGCGAGCGTCATCGGGGATCGTGGGGTGCCCCAGAAGGCCTTCCGTTCGCCGCCGTTGACTGGAACTGAACCGCCGGCAGCAGAGTCGGTGACCGGCCCTGTGGTGACCACCTGCTCGGTGATCTGCCCCTGTTCCTCGGCCAGGCCGTCGTCGTCGATCTCGTCGTAAAGCGAGAGCCGCCGCTCGGTGGAGGCCTCGGCCCGGCTGTGGTTGTAGACCAGCGCGAGCCGGCCGTCGGCCAGGGCCACGAACTGGATGGAGGAGTTGTTGTTCGGCAGCTCGGTGGGGACGGGCTCACTCCAGGTGGTGCCGCCGTCGGTGGACCGGGATTCGTAGATCGAGTCGGCCCAGCGGCTCCGGAACAGGGCCAGCAGGGACCCGTCCGCCACCGGCTGGATGTTCATGTGCACGCAGCCCAGGCTGCCCGGGAGGACATGCTCACTCCACGTGGTGCCGGCATCGTCGGAGATCATGACGGCGCTGTCGTCGCTGTTGCCCACCCACTTCTCGCCCGGGGTGGTGATGCAGCGGAAGATCGGGATGATCCAGCGGCCGGACGGCAGCACCACCGGCAATTGCCGGACGAACACGCCGCCGGTGGCGTTGGCGGCGACCAGGGTCTCCACCGGGCCCCAGGTGCGGCCGCTGTCCGTGGAGATGCGGCGGCGGACCTCGGCGGTGTCCTGGTTGCCCGCCTTCTGCGCGGTGTACAGCAGCCACAGCCGGTTATCCGGGGCGGCGAACAGGATGGGGTTCTGTTCCGAGCGGGCGGAGTCGTCGGAGAGCTGCGCGGCCGGCGACCACTGGCGGCTGCCCGGTTCCAGGGCGGAGAACCAGATCGAGATGTCCGGCACGCCTTCCTGGGTTCCGCCGAACCACACGCAGCCGAGCCGGCCGTCCGGAAGTGTCAGGAGGTTCGCGGCGTGGCTCTGCACGGTAGGCGCCGGCAGGTACGCGTACAGGCTGCCGCCGGCTTCCTTGACCTGGCCGTCGGGCGTGATGGTGCTGTAGCCGGCGGTCCCGGGAGCCTGAGTGCCGGCAGTCTGAGCGAGGGGCGAGTCGGTTGCTGTCACATCTGTTGAAGACACAGGTCAGTCCTTTGCGGTCGCGGCAGCCAGGTGGGCCTTGGCGGCCAGCTCCAGGTGGGTCAGGTCGGAGGCGATCGTGGTGAACGTGTAGCCCTGGCGCAGCCGGAGCGCGGCGACGTCGCCGGCCGGCGTGTGGATGCCCGCGGCCACGCCCGCGGCGGCTGCCGCGTCCGCGATCGTCTCCAGCGCGGCGTTGAATTCCGTTTCGACGGCGGGATCGCCCGGGAAGGCGCCGCCGACGGCGATGGCGAGGTCCGAGGGCCCCACGTAGATGCCGTCCAGTCCGGGCGTCTGGCAGATTTCCTTAACATTGGCCAGCCCCTCGGGGGTCTCGATCATGGCGAAGACCAGGGTGGCCGCGTTGGCGTCGGCGGGAACCGGGCCGATCCGCAGGGCAGAGCGCATAGGTCCGTAGGACCGGCCGCCCATCGGCGGATACTTGGCTGCGGCGACCGCTGCGGCGGCATCGGCCGCGCTGTTCACGAGCGGGACGATCACGCCGACGGCGCCGGCGTCCAGCGCCTTGCCGATCGCGGTGAAGTTGTTGTCCTCCACCCGCACCATGCCGACGGCGGTGTGCCCGGCGTCGATCGCCATGAGCCCGTTCAGCACGCCCGAGTAGCCGAGCAGTCCGTGTTGCGCGTCCAGCGCCACGTAGTCATAGCCGAGCCGGCTGATCCGCTCGGTGGCGACGGGCGCGTCCAGGACCGCCCAGTAGCCGACGGCCTGTTCGCGGGCGCGGATCTTGCGGGCGAATTCGGTAGCGAGTTCGGATGTCATGTCGTGTCTTCTGCCTTCAGTCAGGGAATTCAGTCAGGGAGTTCAGTCGGGGAGTGGTTTCGTATGTCAGCGGTTGTAGGCGGGCATGGGGCCGCGGAGGCCGGAGCCGACGGCGTCGCACGCCTCGGAGACGTCTTCCGGCAGCGGGCCCTTGGCCACGGCGGCGATGTTGGCCTGCAGCTGCTCCACCTTGGACCCGCCGAGCAGCATCGAGCCGACGCCCTTGCGGTAGGCGAGCCAGCGCAGGGAAAGTTCGGCCAGGCTGATGCCAAGCTCCTGCGCAATGAGGGACAGTTCGTTGACGGCCTCGAAGAGCTGCTTGTCCCAGTACCGCTGGGTGTACATGGCGGCCAACTTGGAGTCGCCATAGCGTCCCTCGGTCGGCTTGGCGTCGAAGCTGTGCTTGCCGGTCAGCAGGCCGCCGCCCAAGGGGTTGTAGACCATGGTGTGCACTTGGTGCGTGGCGGCGAATTCGAGGTATTCCTCCTCCACCCGGCGGGCCACGAGGTTGTAGAGCTGCTGCGCGACCACCGGACGCGGTGCGCCCACTTCGCGGGCCACGTGGATGACGTCGGCGATCTGCCAGGCCGCGAAGTTGGACACGCCCAGGGCACCGATTTTGCCTTCGGCGGCGAGCTCGGCCACGGTGCCCAGGGTTTCCTGCAGCGGCGTGGCCCGGTCCGGCTGGTGCAGGTAGAAGAGGTCGATGCTGTCCACGCCGAGCCGGCGGAGGCTGCCCTCCACACTGTTGCGCAAGCCCTCCCTGGACAGCGGGGCGTGCTGGCCGTGGTCCGGGTGCGGCATGCCCGCCTTGGAGGCGAGGACGACGTCGGCCCGGCGGTCCTTCAGGAGGCGTGACAGCATCTCCTCGGTTGCTCCGCCGACGTAGGCGTTGGCGGTGTCGATGGTGGTGATGCCGGCGGCGAGCGCCTCCTCCACCATCCGTCCCGCGGTGGCCTCATCGGCGGTGTCGCCGAAGGTCATGGTGCCCAGGACGAGCCTGGAGATCGGTAGCTTCAGGCCGTCCACTGGGGTGCCTTCGGGCTGGATGCTCATTGGTTGATTCCTCGCGGTTGCGTTGACGGAGTTGCGTTGACGGGTGGGTGGCTTACGGTTGGATGCCCAGCGTGCTCAGGCGCTGGTCTTCAGCGCCAGCGACGAGACCAGGTGCCGCGGCTTCAGCCCGCTCATGGTGGACGGATCGAGGGCGGCCCGGCGAAGCCGGCGGGTGTAGTCCTCGGCCGGCGCGGTCAGCACCTGCGCCGTCGTTCCGTGCTCCACAAGCTTGCCGCGCTGCATGACCATCACGGTATCGCTGATCTCCTGCACCACGCCGAGGTTGTGGGAAATGAAGACGTAGGTGATGCCGGTTTCGTCCTGGATGGATTTCAGCAGCCGGAGCACCTGGGCCTGCACCGAGACGTCGAGCGCACTCGTGGCCTCGTCGCAGACCAGCAGTTCCGGCTTGGACGCCAGCGCCCGGGCAATCCCGATCCGCTGCCGCTGCCCGCCGGAGAACTCTGACGGGTGCTTGTCCAGGGATGCGACCGGCAGGCCCACCTGGTCGATGAGGCTGGCCGCCGCCTTGTGCCGCTCCTTCCGCGACCGGACACCCTGGAGCTTCAGCGGCTCGGCCACGATTTCCTGCGCCGTGAGGTGCGGGTCCAGGGAACCGTAGGGGTCCTGGAAGACCATCTGGAACTTCGAGCGCAGGGGCCGGAGCTTGGCTTCGCTGAGCGGCGCCAGGTCCGTTCCGTCCAGCTCGATCCGGCCGCTGGTCGGCGTGACCAGACGCATAAGCGCTTTGGCGATGGTGGACTTTCCGCAGCCGGATTCCCCGACGACGGCGATCGTCTTGCCCTTCTCCACCGAGAAGGAGACGTCGTCCACGGCCCGGAAGGTTCCGCCGGAGACGTGGTAGTCCACCACGAGGTTTTCGACGGAAAGGAACGGCTTATTCATGGCGGGCTCCGGTCATGGTCAGGGCGGTGCTGGCGGCCGGCGTTTCGTCCCATGCACCCAGGACGGGGATGGCGGCGAGCAGCTTGCGGGTGTATTCGGTGGCGGGGTTGTCCACGATCTGCTGGACCTCGCCGGACTCGACGAACGCGCCGTCCTTCATGACGTGGATCCGGTCCGAGATCAGCCGGGCCACCCCGAGGTCGTGCGTGATCATCAGGATGCCGATGCCGCGTTGTTCCTGCAGCTCGAGCAGCAGGTCCAGGATGCCGGCCTGCACGGTGACATCCAGCGCGGACGTGGGCTCGTCGGCGACCAGCAGCTGCGGTTCGCTGGCCAGCGCGATGGCGATCAGGACGCGCTGGAGCATGCCGCCGGAGAGCTGGTGCGGGTATTTCTTCAACTGCGCATCCGGGGTGGGGATGTGGACCTGCTCCAGCAGCCGGATGGCGCGGGCACGGACGGCGCCCTTGTCCTTCGAGGCCGCGCCGGCGATCCGGATGGCTTCGAACAGCTGGTTGCCGATGGAGTGCACGGGGCTCAGCGCCGTCATGGGGTCCTGCGGGATCAGCGCGAGCGTCCTGCCGCGGACCTTGTCGATCGCCTTGGAATCGGCGATCACATCCACGCCGTCGATCCGGACCGACCCGGAGATCACGGCGAGGTCGTCCGGCAGGAGCCGGAGGAGGCCCATCGCCGTCGTCGATTTTCCGGAGCCGGACTCACCGATGATCGTGACGGTCTCGCCGCGGTGGATGGTGAAGCTGACGCAATCCACCGCGCGGACAATTCCGGCGTCGGTGATCAGTTCCACCTGGAAGTCGCAGACCTCCAGCAGCGGCTGTTCTGTCACTTTTGAATGGGAGGTCATCTCAGGCACCCTTCTTCTTGCGGCGGGGACGGTCGCGGAGGCCGTCGCCGAACAGGTTCACGCCCACCACCATGAGCACAATCACCAGGCCGGGCAGCGTCACGAGCCACCAGGCGGTGGTGATGTAGTCCTGGCCGTCGGAGATGATGCGGCCCCACGTGGCGAACGGACGCTGCGGGCCGGCGCCCAGGAAGCTCAGGGCGCTTTCCAGCAGCACGGCCTGGGCCAGGAGGAGCAGGACCACCAGCGTGGCCTGCTTGATGACGTTCGGGATGATGTGCTGGATCAGGATCTGCACGCGGTGCAGGCCCAGGATCCGGGCGGCCGAGATGTATGGCTTTTCGCGTTCCACGAGCACCATGGACCGGGTCAGCCGCGCTACCTCGGGCCATTGGGCGATGGCGATCACGAAGGTGATGACGGGGATGGACGCGCCGAACAGCGCCACCACCAGCAGCAGCATCATCAGCAGCGGCAGGGACATCTGCGCCTCAATCAGGCGGGAGACCACGGTGTCCAGACGGCCGCCGAAGTAACCGGCGGCCGCGCCGGCAATGACGCCGAGGACGCCGGAGACCACCACGGCCAGGACGCCGATGGTGAGCGAAACCTGCCCGCCGTGCAGGACCCGGGAAAGCAGGTCGCGGCCCAGTTGGTCGGTGCCGAACAGGTGGCCTTCGGTGAGCGGGGGCAGCAGGCGCTGGGCGAGGTCCTGGTGGTTGGGGTCCGGCAGCGGCAGGAACCCGGCCAGCATGATGGGAATGACCACCAGCAGGGTGCAGACAATGCCGACCCGGATCTTCAGCCGGGAGGAGATCCGGCGGCGGGTGGCCGCGGCCTTGGCGATCAGGTCCTTGGTGACGGCGCTCGGGGAGGGCTTCCGGGCGGGTGTCTCGGTCTGAAGGCCAGAGGGGATTCCAGGTGAACTTCCTGCGGAAGGAGTTGCGGTGTCGCTGAGGCTCATGCTGTGGCCGCCTTTCCAAGACGAACGCGGGGATCAAGCAGGGGGTAGGCGAGGTCGATAATCAGCTGGACTCCAACCGCCAGCAGTGCGGTGACCAGGACGGTGGCCACGATCAGCGGGTAATCGCGGGTTTCGAGGGCACGGACGATCAGGGAGCCGACGCCGGGCCACGCGAACACCACTTCCACCACCACCACACCGTTGAGCATGGCCGCGAAGCGGGTGCCCAAGGCCGTGAAGACCGGGATGGCCGAGTTGCCCATGGCGTAGCGCCAAGTCAGCAGAGAATTCCGGACGCCGCGGGAACGGGCCACGGTCAGGTAGGGGGCGGCGAAGTTCGTGGTCATTTCACGCCGGACCATCCGCGAGATCAGGGCGATCTGCAAGATGGCGATGGTGACGGTCGGCAGGACCAGGCCGCCCCAGGTGGCGAAGCCGGAGGCCGGGAAGATCGGGATCAGGACTGCGAAGAAGGTCAGCAGCATGATGCCGGTCCAGAAGTCCGGCATGGACTGCCCGGCGATGGTCAGGACGTTGACGCCGAATTCCTTCTTGGTGTCCGGGCGGCGGGACATCCAGACGCCCAGCGGGATGGCCACCACCGCGGTGAGCAGGATCGAGGCGGTGGCCAAGGTCAATGTGTACGGCATCCGCTCCAGCACCACCTGGATGGCCGGGGCCTGGAAGGAGTACGAGGTGCCGAGGTCTCCGGTGAAAAGCTGCTGCAGGAAGATCCAGTACTGCTGAATCAGGGGCAGGTCCAGGCCGAACTGCTCCCGGACCTTGGCGAGCTCTTCCGTGGTGGCCAGCGGGCCGGCGTAGGCCACGGCAGGGTCGCCCGGGGCCAGCCGGACCAGGATGAATACGGTGGAGACCGTGAGGAACACGGTCAACAGGCCCTGCCCGAGCCGCTTGAGGATGTACTTCGTCATGATCTAGGCCTCCAGCCGGACGTCAACAAGCGGGTAGGAGTTGGTGGGGGCCAACGACAGGCCGCCCACACGATCCCGGTGGGCCAGCACGGACTTGGGCACGAACGCCCACGCGCACGGCCAGGTATCCCAGATGGCCTTTTGTGCCACTGCGAGCAGCTGCTGCCGGCGCATGGGATCAACCTCGGTCGCTGCGGCCTGGATCTTGGCCTGCACTGCGGGATTTACGTACCCCTGGTAGGTGTCGCGGGTCTTTTCCTTCTCCGCGGTGCCGGCGTACATGCCCTGCATCATGGTGATGGCCAGGCCCGTGGGGCTGCTGAAGCCGTTGCCCAGCAGGTCCCAGTCGCCTTCCTTGCCCTGGCGCCAGGCCAGGATGTTGCCGCCGGGCTCGAACTGCTGGAGCTGGGCCTTGACGCCGATGTTGCCGAACATTTCCACCAAGGCCTCCATCACGGAGGTGTCGGACGCGAATTCGCCGGTTTCCCAGATGATCTTCAGGGTCAGGTCGGTGACGCCGAGCTCCTTGAGCCGGGCCTTGGCCTTCTCCGGATCGTAGATGTAGGTGCCGGTCTTGGCGAAGCCGGTCAGGCTGGACGGGGTGACGCCCTCGGCCTGGCTGACGGAGTTCACCAGCACGTTCTTGACCAGGGCTTCGCCGTCGATGGCCCAGCTGAGGGCCTCGCGGACCCGGACGTCGGCCAGCGGGTGCCCGGCCGGCTTGCGGAAGTTGTAGAAGATCTGGTTCAGCCGGAGGCTGGAGGCTTCTTTAAGTACGACGCCGGGAAGTCCGGCCAGCTGTTCGCGCGAGTCGGGCGTGATGGAGTCGATGACATCCACCTCGCCGCTGCGCAGCGCAATGACGCGGCTGGATTCCTCCGGGAGGAACCTGACCTCGACGTTGTCCACCTTGGGGGCCGGGCCCCAGTAGTTCTCGTTCCGCTTGAGGCTGTAGGTGCCGGCGCCGCGGTTGAACTTGGTCACGACGTACGGGCCGGTTCCCACGCCTTCCTGCAGCTCTTGGGGCTTGTTCTTGGCCGCGGGGCTGATCAGGATCATGCTCATGAGCGAGTCCAGGATGGGAATGGGCTTCTTGGATTCCATCCGGAACGTCCGGTCGTCCACGGGTACAACGGTGGGGAATTCGGGGAAGAAGCCGGCCACGAAGGAGCCTTGGACCTGCTGGTACATCTTCAGGGCCGTGGCGACGTCCTCGATTTTCAGGGGCGTGCCGTCGGAGTATTTGATGCCTTCGCGGAGCCGGACCGTCCATACCGTGGGGGAGGTCATGACGAAGCTTTCGGCCAGGACCAGCACGGGCTTGGTTTCGGGGCCGATGGCGGTGAGTCCCTGGCGTACGGCGCGCTGGACCGTGACGGCGGCGTCGAACTGGTTGAGTTTGTTGTCCAGGCTGACCAGGGACCGGTTGAGCGCCAGGGTCAGGGTGCTGGGGCCCGGCAGGCCGGTGGGGCCGGCACATCCGGCGACGGCGCCTGTGCCCAGGAGAAGTCCGGCCAAGCCGCCGAATTGCAACAGGCGGCGCCGGGAAATCTCACTTCCTTGAGGAAGAACGGTCATCGTTGACCTCTCGGTAGAACGGGGAACGGCTGGGGACCGGATGGCCTGCGCCGTGTTACATGGATCACCTTGCCATGAATGCGCGTTATGCGCAACAGTGATAGCGCGATTCGCGCAGTTGTGTCATGATGAGGACATCGCAAGCTTGATGATGAGCTCGATAACCAGCTTCATTACTGGCCCAGTGGCCAGTTCAAGTGCCAGCTGAATCGCCAATTCAAGTGCCAGCTCAATCCAAGGAAGGAGGGAACATGGCAACAGTGCTCATACAGGCCGATGACTTTTCCGGCGCCGCTGAAGTAGGGGAGTGCTTTGCCCGGCAGGGGTTCGACACGCGGATCCTGCTCGAACCATCTTCCGCGACTTCCGACGTGGTCGTCGTTGACACCCATTCCAGGTCATCCTCCACGGAGGAAGCGGCAGCCGCCGTGGCACGCGTCTTTGGAAGCCGGGAGGCGGCGCGTACACCCGTGCTGTTCAAGAAGATCGATTCGCTGTGGCGCGGCAACGTGGGCGCCGAAGTGGCGGCCCTGACGGACCTCGGCTGCCACGTGCTGGTTGCCGGCGCCCTCCCGCAGCTGCGGCGGACCGTGGTGGACGGACGTCCCTATGCCGACGGCGTGCCGCTGGCCGGCACCGGACTCTGGCACGCGGAATCGGCGTCGCCGCCTTCCCGCGTGGCAGACGTCCTGGCGCAAAGCTCTGCACAGGCGCTGGATCTGGACGCGGTGCGCTCGCCGGACCTGGCCGAACGGCTCCGCCAGTTGTTCTCCGGCGATGACGCAGTGACCGTGGTGGCCGACGGCGAGACTGAGGCAGACCTGGAAGCCGTGGTCGATGCCCTGTCGCGGCTGGAGTATTCCGCCGGCGGCCGGGGGATCGTCCTGGTGGGCACGGGCGGAATCGCTGCCGTGCTCGCGCAGACCTTACGACCCGGAGCGCGCGCTGGGGCGAGCATAGGGATCCCGGTTCCTGCGCGAAACGCGCAGACGTCCGCGGAGGGCTCAGGTGCCTCACAACTCCCAGAAGGCCATGCCGCCCGGCCGGTGCTCGCCGTCGTCGGCTCCGCGTCCGGGGCCGCACGCAGGCAACTGCGGGAGCTGCAGGCCGGGGGATTTGTCCTCGTCGGGCTGAGCCCGGAGGAATTGCGGCAGCCCGGGACAGCCGCGAAGCTACGAACGGTCCGCGAGGCCCTGGGCGCCGGAGAGGCGGTGGCCCTGACCGTCGTCGCCGAGCAAGTGGATCCCCACGAAGCCGGCGCGATCGTCAGGAACCTGGGGCGCTTCGTTTCCAGAGTCTTGGACCCGCAGTCTCCGGACGCGCAATCGCCGGGCCCTGCCGCCGTCGTCGGGCCCGATCTGATCCTGACCGGCGGCGAGACCGCCCGCGAGGTCCTGGAGCGCCTCGGCATCCGTGCGCTGGAACCGCTCGGCGCCGAACAGCACGGTGCCGTGGTCAGTCTTGCCGACGACGGCAGGCTGGTGGGCACCAAGCCCGGCAGCTTCGGCGACGACCTCGCCCTCCTTCAGCTCTACCACTCCATCCAAAGCCGCCGGGCCAGCGAACCGGCCGGCACCGCATCCCAAAAACCACTCGACCCTTCCGCAAAATCTGGAGAAACCATGAATTCAGTCTTGAAAGCCGCCGAGTTGACTGCCACCGATTTGAAGGCAACAGCACAGGACACCCGCCCCGTCATCGCCGTCACCATGGGCGACGGCGCCGGCGTCGGCCCCGAAGTCACGGTGGGCGCGCTGCTGGCCGAAAACGCCTACCGGGACTGCCGCCCCGTCGTCATCGGCGACGTGTACCGGCTGGAACTCGGTGCGAAGGCCCTCGGCGTCCAGGCCGACATCGTGGAGATCCAGGACGTGGCCGAGGCCGTCTTTGAACCGGGCCGCATCAACGTGATTGATCCGAAACTGCTCTCGCACGACCTGCCCTGGGGTGTGGAATCCGCCGAGGCCGGCAACGCCGCGTACCACTACATCCGCATTGCCTGCGAGCTCGGGATGAAGGGCGAGGTGCAGGGGATCTGCACCGCCCCACTGAACAAGGCCGCGCTGCACAAGGCCGGGCACATCTACCCGGGCCACACGGAGCTGCTGGCGCACTTCATGGGGATTGAGGAAGTGTCCATGATGCTCTCCACGCCCAAGGTCAAGGTCATCCATGTCACCACGCACATCGGCCTGATCGACGCGATCAACAAGATCGAACCCGGCCTGGTGGAACGCACCGTCCGCCGCGGGCACAGCGCCATGCAACGCGCCGGCATCGCGAACCCCAAGATTGGCGTGTGCGCGATCAACCCGCACGCGGGGGAGAACGGCCTCTTCGGCTACGGCGAGGAAGCGGAGAAGATCACCCCGGCCATCGAGAAGCTCCAGGCCGATGGCATCGACGCCCGCGGCCCGCTCCCGGCGGACACCGCGTTTTTCCTGGCCGGCCGCGGCGACTTCGACCTGATCGTGGCGATGTACCACGACCAGGGCCACGGCCCTGTGAAGGTCCTGGGCATCGAGGCCGGCGTCAACATCACCGTGGGTCTGCCCGTGATCCGCACCTCCGTGGACCACGGCACGGCCTTCGACATCGCCGGCAAGGGCATCGTGGACGTGCGCAGCATGATCGAGGCCCTGCGCCAGGCCGCGGAGATGTCGCCGAGCCCGGTGCTGCAGGCCTAAGTTTTGTCACAGGCGGGGCGTACACGTTCGAGTTGCGACTGTCGGTCCGCCAGATAGAACTGGTCTTTTCTCGTTTGATGTTGGACTTGGGTGCTGTCAGCGCCCGGCGATGTGCCCGGCAATGTACTCGGCATCGCGTCCCACACCGGCCACGACCGCCGAGCTGTGCCCGGTGAGCCACGGCAGGCCCACGGCGTAGAGGCCCGGGTAGTCGGTGACGCCGCGGCTGTGGCGGGGGTAGTTCCATTCGTCCAGTACGGGGATGTCGAGGATGCCGAAGTCGAGCCGGTATCCGGTGGCCCACAGGACCGACGTCACGCCCTCCGCTGCCAGGTTCAGCCGCGCCGGCTCTGAGGGAACCCAGTCGTCGGCCGGCCGGGGTTCAGCCTCCGGCGCTTCGATCCCGGCAGCGGCAATGTGCGCATCGAGCATCGGTCGGAGGCGCTGGCTGAAGCCGGCCTCAATGGTGGCGAGGCGTTCGGCGAGGTCATCGCTGAAGACGAGGTCGCCGTCGTCGGCTGCGTCCAGGTGGCCGTGCAGCCGGATGCCGCGGCGGCCCAAATCCCGTAGGTGGATGTCATGGCCGCCGTCGGCGCCGGACAACAGCGGGTTGCAGGCAAACCGAGCCGCCGGTGAGGGCAGCCGTTCCACGGAAAGTCCGTTCAGCCCGTGCTCGGGGCCGTGCAGTCCGAGCTGCATCATCCAGTAGAAGGTGTCCCTGCCGCGGTACCGGCGCGGGGCCTCCGGGCAGGTGGACACCGCCAGATGGACCTCGCGGCCGGCCGCCAGCAGCTCCTCGGCGATCTGGCCGCCCGACTGGCCGGTGCCCACAATCAGCACAGCGCCGTCCGGCAGTTGGCCCGGGTTGCGGTACTCGTCGGTGTGAAGTTGCACGATGTGCCCCGGCAACCGTGCGGACAACGCGGGGATTTTCGCTTTCTGGAAGCCGCCGGTGGCCAGCACCACGTTGCGCGCCCGCCAGCTGCCCTGGGTTGTTTCCACGTCGAAGGCATCGCTGTCCGCGGCGGCGATGCGCGTGACGTCCGTGCCGGTGCGGACCGGCGCGCCGATGGCCTCCGCGTAGTGCCGGAAATAGTCCACCACGGCATCGCGCGGCATAAAGGCGTCCGGGTCCGGACCGGAGAAGGGCATGCCCGGCAGCGACAGCGAGAAATTCGGGGTGTTCAGGTAGAACCCATCCCACCGGTCCTGCCAGGCACCGCCCAGGGCGGCGCGCCGTTCCAGTACCTGATGCGCGACGCCGGCCAGGTCGAGCCAGTAGCTCACGGCCAGACCCGCTTGGCCTCCGCCCACAACGAGCGTGTCCACTTCAGCGTCCATTTCCGCCCACCACCTCGATCAGTGAACATGCGCGAGGAGCACGATCCCGGGAGAATCCTGGCCCGCGGAGGCCTCCATGCGAGGAGCTTACGCCGGGTCTGGGTCCAGGCGTAGGGGTTAAGACGACGGCGGGGCGGCCACTTCAGTGGCCGCCCCGTCTATCGAGGTGCTAGCTCATAGCCGGGTAGGCCTTGGGGAGTTTTAGGCCGCGCTCGTCCAGAACGGTGCGCAGGCGCGTGGGGTAGTCGGTGATGATGCCGTCCACGCCGAGGTCCATCAGGCGTGTCATGTCCGCCGTGGTGTTGACGGTCCAAGGGATGACCGGCAGGCCGAGCTCGTGGGCTTCCTTGATCATGCCCGGGGTGACGGAGCTGAAGGTGGGGGAGATGACGTCGTAGCCCTGGGCTGCCGCGGCTTTGGCGAGCGAGCCGCCATAGGTGTCGATGTCGATGCCGCCGAGGTTGGGGCTGGCGCCGGGCTTGCCGACCTCAAGCCAGGCGTCGCCGCTGGACAGGGCGACGAGCGGCAGCTGCGGGGCGATCTTCTTGGTCAGGTTCAGCGAGGACCAGTCGAACGACTGCACGGTGCTGCGCCCGGCCATGCCGGCGGTGTAGATCTCGGTGACCACGGCCTTGGTCAGGGCCACCATGCCCTCGCCGCCGGACTTCCCGTCCTCCACCTTGGTTTCGATGTTGAAGCGAACCTTCTTGGCGTCGGCGTCGCGGACCAGCTGGAAGACGTCCTTGAGCTCGGCGATCCGGTTGCCCTTCACCACGTCCTGCTCCGGGAACCCCTTGAGCTGGGTGAACCCGCAGTCCAGGGTCTTGATCTGCGCGAGCGACAGCTCGGCCACCCGGTCACCGACGTAAGGGTACTGCGCGTCGCCGGGAGTCGCCGGCGCGGTGTCGCGGCACTTGTCCGCCTGGATGGTGTCGTCATGCCAGACGATCACCTTGCCGTCGGTGGTCAGGTGGGTGTCCAGCTCCAGCGTGGTGACGCCGAGCTTCAGCGAGTTGGCGAACGCGGCCAGCGATTCCTCGGTCCATTCGCCGCGGCCGCCGCGGTGCGCCTGCAGGTCAAAGGAGCCGTTGCTCTCGTTGGTCTTGATTGCCGTTGTTGCCTCTGCGGCCTTTGTTGTGGCGGCGTTCGACGACGGTGAGCCGGCTTCGGGGTTTGAAGCGGCGACGGCGGGGCTCGCCAGCGAGGCGATAAGCGCGGCGGCGGCCACGGCAGTCAGGGGTGTGCGCATGGTGATGGTTCCTCCCGGGTGACGTTACCGGCGTCGTGCCGGCGACCCGACCACCCTAGGGAGGTGAGATGGACTGTTGTGTGCGGAGATCTGGACCGGGAGTGAACACGAGGAAACCGGGCAGGGCGACGGGCCTGGAGACGCGAAAAACCCTTCGTGTTTAGGACGGATCATCACCCTGCAGGAACTCCGCGGCGGCTCAGGCTTCCTTAGGTGCCGCCACCCAGGACCGCCTGCAATTTCTCGAACGACTCGGTCCACCCGTTGCGGTGCAGTTCGAGGCGTTCGTCCGTCAGGAACGGTCCCTGCGAAAGCACCAGGCGCGTGCCTTCGCCCGTACCCCCGAGTGAAAGGTCGACGACGGTCTCCCGGTCGTCCGGCGCCGGTTCCTCCCAGCGGAAGGTGTACACCAGTCGCCAAGGAGGATCGATCTCCAGGAACTCGCCGGAGAGGTGGAACTGTTCACCGTCCGGTGGGGTCATGCTGAATCGGTAGCGGCCGCCTTCGGCGAGGTTGACTTCCGCTATAGGGATGATGAAGCCGTGCGGACCCCACCACTTCACCAGCTGGGCCGGTTCCGTCAGCATCCTGAAGACTTCATCCGGGGGAGCAGCGAGCGTGCACTCCAGGTTCAGGACCAGGCCGCCAGTTTCCTCATTCCCCGTTGCCTCATTAACGGACTCCGCATTCATCCTTCAACTCTGGCATCGTGGGGCCACTGCCGGAAGTGGACCGGCGGCCGCCGCCCGTCACGCCGCAAGCGTCAGCAGCTTCCTTTCCGTCACGGCCTGTTGGAACGGCGCATTGCAGCTCCCTGTTCGAAGAGCGCCCCTCAGCCCAATGCCGGTCACCCCTACTTCCGCAAGTCCAAATCGGTCCATAATGACCACATAAGCTTCGGGGGCCCTTCGCGCTGGTGATGGGTGGCGCGGCGTTGAAGAGTCCCAGGTGGCTGCCCCGGCTCGGCGCAAGGGGCGGTCACGGGCTCCGGACAAGTATTCCGGGGACCGAAACCGGGGGGAGCTACGCCATCGCTGCGGTCATCAACGCACTGAAGGGAATCATCATGATCAAGGATTCAAACATCATCGCTGTCCTCCCCGCGAAGGACATCAACAGGGCGAAGGAGTACTACCGGGACAAGCTGGGAATCGAACCCTCCGAGTCCATGGAAGAGGGCAGTGTCATGTACAGCTGCGGGCAGGGAACCCGCTTCCTTGTCTACCAGACAGAGAATGCCGGAACCGCGAAGAACACCCAGATCGGCTGGGAAACGGACAATCTGGAACGCGAGATGGAAGAACTGCGGAGCCGCGGCGTCGTCTTTGAAGACTACGATTTTCCCGGCCTGAAGACGGAGAACGGCGTCGCCACTGCAACCTGGGGGAAGGCAGCCTGGTTCCTGGACAGCGAGGACAACATCTTCAACATCTCGCAGCGCGCGTAGGCCGGAGTCTGGCCCCGATCAAGGACGCATTGCATCGCTGCCTCCGGCTACGAAGCCGGAGAGAACCGGACCCCGCCACCAAAGCGGGATCCGGTTTCAGCGTGGGGCTGGCCGGCCTCGAGTCAGACGTCGCCGCTGGACAGGGCGAAGAGCGCGGTCAGAACGGCCGGGTACGCAGTAGCGGCTATCGGCACGCTAGTTCGGGTGCCGATCCCCCGGCCGCCGGTGCCGGTGGTGCAGCTCGTAGCTGTCGAACACGTCGGAAGATGTGGCTCCGGAATGGCCGAATTTGCCTCGGAGGACCTCCGCGAGTCCGTCCAGCGCCGCGTGGAGCATCCGTCCGGCGAACTGCAGTTCAGGGTTCTCGCTGCGCTGGGCCTGGGATGCCAGCTCCTGGGCGTAAGCCACCGTGGCGGGGAGGGAGCCGCGCTGCTCAATTTCACGGAAGTAGTAGGTTTCGTGGAACGCAAGCAGGTCGATGCTCACCGTGGCCACGTTTCCGGCAATTGCCTCCAACAGCCCGGCAGCGTGACTGGGATCCATGGCCAAGACACCTGCCGGACCTGCAGCCTCCCGGAACAGGGTCAGTTGGTGGGCCAGGGCCCGGCGGCGGTTCAGGGCCGGGAAAGTCTGCAGGATCCAAGTGACCGTTGCTGTCAGCAAGCCGAATCCGGTGACGGCCTCGAGGGCGACAACCAGCCGGAGCAGTGGTTGCGTTGCCACGATATCGCCAAACCCCACGGTGGAAAGAGTGACCAGGGAGATGTAGAGGGCTTCGGCGAAGTCGGCCCGCACTGGAACCCCGGCTCCGTAAACAAAACCGTCCGTCAGATGGGGCAGGTATAGCAGAGCCCAGCCGATGGCCGCCAAGGCCGCCCAGGCGCCAATGACAGCGGCCATCGCCAAGGGTGCTGCGATGAAGGAGCCCCGGCCCCGCAGTTTTCTCGATACAAGCCAGAATCCGCGCATGATCGCCCGCCCCAGAGGACCGGAACCGTGCGGATAAAGCAGCGTACGAAAGACGTCAACGAGCATCAGCAGAACCAGCCCGGCCCCCAGAACCGTCCAGAGCGTGTCCTCGAAGTCCATGCCTCATCTTAGAGGCGGCATTATTTGAGGAGCAGCCACACGGTCCGGGCAACGGGCCCGCAGGTTAGTCCCCGACGGGCGGCCCGGCATCTGGCCGCTTCAATCTATACACGGAAACCCCGCCAGTACCTTTTGGCTGGCGGGGTTTCCTTGCGATCGCGGTGGTCGTAGTCGGGCGAATATGACGCGCTAATTAGCCACGGCGGCAGTCGGAACGGACGTTCGGGAGAACGTTGTGTAGCCCGGCTTGGACCCCGTCACCTTGACGGTGAGGGTCTTCGCTACGTCTGTTGTGGTGGGTTTGTAAGTAGCGGCGTTGGCGCCGGTGATTGCAACGCCGGCTCGGTACCACTGGTAACGGAGCGTGACTGGTACTGGTCCCCAAACGCCGGAGTTAGCGGTGAGGGTGGACCCCACCTTGGCGGTCCCGGTGACGGTGGGCGTGGCCCTGACCAGTGATCCCTTGACCACAGCAGCCGTGGCGGCTGAGGTCCGGGAGAAGGTGGTGAAGCCGGTCTTGGACCCGGTGACCTTGACCGTGAGGACCGTGCCCAGGTCCTCCGCCACGGGAGTGTAGGTGGCGGCGTTGGCACCGATGATTACGGCACCGGAGCGGTACCACTGGTATCGGAGTGTAACTGCGCCCGGTCCCCAAGTTCCGGGGGCGGCCGTGAGGGCGCTCCCGACCATCGGGGTCCCTGTGACCGTAGGAGTGGACCGGGTGAGCGAACCCTTGGCCACGGCCGTCGTCGGGGCGGACGTTTTGGAAAGGGTGCTGTAGCCGGACTTGGACGCCGTCACCATGACACTTAGGGTCGCCGCGACGTCGGAAGCGGTGGGAGTGTACGTGGCGGCGGTGGCCCCCTCGATGGTTACGCCGGCGCGGTACCACTGGAACCGGAAGGATGCCGGCGACGGTGCCCAATTGCCCAGAGTCGTCGTGAGCGGCTGTGCGACCCGGGGCGTGCCGGCGATTGTAGGTACCGGCGCGGTGAAGGAGCCCGGGGCAATTGCTGCGGTGGGTGCCGAATTTTTGGTGACCGTCGAATAGCCCCCCTTGGAGCCGGTGACGCCTACGGTGATGGTGCGTCCGGCGTCGGCCGCGGCCAGGGTGTATGTGCCCACGTTAGCGCCGGCGATGGCAACGCCCGCGCGGTACCACTGGTATCCGAGGGTGACAGGAGAAGGGCTCCAGCTGCCGGTGTTGGCCGTTAGGGTGGAGCCGACTTGGCCGGCGCCGGAGATAGTCGGCGTTGCCCCGACCAGAAGGCCCTTGAACGTCCACGTCCATGAGGAGGAGGTATTCGGGGTCAGCACATAGCCCGTCCGCGCCTTTGCGGTCACCGTCACTTTGCCCGTTCCCGGGTACGTACCGGCAGAGAGGACTTTGCCGTCGATGAGGTAGTCGACGCCGGACTTGGACGGGATCGCGAACGTATCCCCAGTAGTGCCTTCCTTTTCATTGAACGTCACTGCGGCCGGGGTTACTGGGGTCGGAGGGGCTTCATCGGTTACCCTGACAGTTTTCAGCGTCTGGAACCACGGGGATCCGTTGCCCCAGGTGTCAGTCAAAGGGTAGAGTTTCACATCCCATTGCCCGGTCGCAGCCCCCTGCGGAATGGTTATGGTGTGTTTCCAAATACCGTCCTTGATCGTTCCGGAAACCAGGGTCATCGGGCCAAAGCCCTGCCTCTGACCAATGTCCCACGACAACGGGTCCGGGTTGACCCAGCTGGCAATCATGGTAGGCGTATCCACACCCGTCGCATCGACTGCATGGATAGTGATATTGATCGTGGCTGGCCCAATGAAGAGATTTAGGTTGGGCGTTGTAACTGACTGGCTTACAAGCACTGGCCCTGTCATGTCCGATGCTCGTGCCGGAGCTGCGGATATGAGTCCCAGCGTTCCGAACAGAAAGGCAGCGACCATTAGTATCACCAAGGTCCGGGCCCGATCGAAGACGCGCATGAGTTCCCCCAGAGTGTTGCCGCAAAGAGCTGTGTGATGCCTGCAAGAAGGCAGACACGTGAATCATACACATGAACCTTCAACTGTCAGGCCTGCGGCCAGCGGACTTGGCACTTACTGTTCGTTTGGGCGGCGAAGGCCATCAACAATATTGAACCCGGGCTGGTGGAACTGACCGTGCGGCGTGGGCACAGCGCCGTCAACGCGCACGAGAGAGAGAACGGCTGCGGCGATTAGGACCTCATCGTCGCGAAGTTCCACGACCAGGGCCAAGGCCCTAAATGAACTCATCCACGGTGCCGGTGCACTCAGGAGGGTCCAACTGCCTTTTCGCTATCCCGTTGCCCGCGCTGCCCACCGTCTTCCGTCAGGGACGGGGCTGTCCGGCGGGTCGTCAGCCGGCGGTCGTTGCCGCGGTTCTCGCCATGGCATAGTTCTCTCAGCTGAACGTTGAATGTTGAAGTTGTTTCACTAAATCTGGGGGTCATATGTCCAAGTCCTGCTGTGCTGCAACCTGCTCACGGTGGACGCGGCGTCTGGCCGCAGCCATCGCGGCCACCATGGCGTTTGCTTCTGCCGGCGTCATGCCTGCGGACGCTGCCGTCCAGGACACCGAAGGCCCTCTGATTCTCAATACGTGGATTTCGCCCGATCATGTTGACGTTATTGATGGGCCTCAGCAGGTCACCGTCCGGCTCGAAGTTGAGGACCAAGGTTCCGGGCTGGCAATTGGATCCCCCTCGTTGGAGCCTGCGTCGGCCAACCGGGGAGGGGCAGATCCTGTCTCCGGTCAATCGATGACTTTGGTTTCGGGTGACCGATTCAAGGGGATCTACGAAACTACCTTCACTTTTTCGGAGGGAATCTACCCCGGCGATTGGGTCTTCTGGCCACGCATCGTCGATAGTGCGGGCAACCGATATCAACCAGATGACGCTTTCAACAGCATCGGGACCTACCTGAACGTTGTCTCTGTTGCAGACAACACTCCACCAACGGTGAAGTCCTCACTGAATAGAACGATCGTGGACATAACTGATGGACCGGGGAGAGCGACCGTTACTGTGAATGCGGAGGATCCGGGAGTGGGCATTCCAGCCGACGCCACAATAAGGATCGGGGATCTCTACAACGGCCCGGCTTTCCCAAATGCGTCCATCCACCCCAACTTGGGAATCTTTGTTGGGAACTTCGAGTACCCAAAGTACAGCCCTGATAACGATTGGCGAGGCACCAAGACGTATTGGATCCGTGAACTCGCCGATGCAAATGGAAACAGCTCCGGTCTCTCCTACGGCGGCACTTATATGGTGGCAACCCGCCCGCTGCGAGGGAAGCGACCCGACCTGCGTTCAAGCGAAGGAACCCTCACGGCTGTCTGGGCGGCGCACTACGACATGCTCGGGGTCTTGGAATATGAAGCCGAGATCTCCGGATCCGCTGGCGTGCGCACAATCCGTACGTCCACCACGGAAGCATCACTAAACGATCTTCCCGCCGGCACCTACACAGTTCGTGTGCGGGCACGGAATCAGCTCGGCTGGGGCGAATGGACCACTCCTTCGGATCCTTTGATCCACACACTAGTTACGCTGACCGGCAGCACGCCGGCGATTTCCGGCGCGCCCATGGTCGGCCGGACGCTCAGCGCTACAACCGGGATCTGGACCACGGGCAGCACTTTTACATATCAGTGGTTAGCCGACGGCATTGCGGTGTCTGGTGCTACAGGAGCCACATTAGTCTTGGCTCCCGACCATGTGGGCGAAACGATGACGGTCCAGATCACCGGATCCAAGCCTGGCTACACGATCTTGTCTAAGAAATCCGCCGCAACGGCAGCTGTGACGGCAGGCCCATTCAGCGCCGCTCCAACTCCAAAGATCACGGGCACAGCCATGGTCGGTTCCATTCTCACAGCGAATCCCGGCACTTGGTCCCCGACCCCGGCGACGCTTCAATACCAGTGGTATCGTGACGGCGTACCCATCGCCGGAGCCACCACGGCGACGCGTACGCTCACGGCCACCGACGCCGGCGCCCCTCTCACCGTAAAGGTCACCGGTACCAAGCCCGGCTACACCACAGCCGCCATGACCTCCACCCCAACAGCGGCAGTGGCCAAGGCTTCCTTGATTACGGCTGCCCCGACGATCACCGGCACTGCCAGGGTCGGATCCACACTCACCGCTAACCCCGGCTCGTGGACACCAACCCCGGGTGCACTCACATACCAGTGGTATCGCTCCGGGATGCCCGTCACCGGGGCGAGAGCAGCGACGCGCTTGCTCACCGCTGACGATGCAGGGTCCACCCTTACTGTCCAGGTCACCGGGTCAAGGCCCGGATACACCACCGCCGTCATGAGCTCCGTCCCAACCGGGCCGGTGGCCAAGGCGTCCCTGGTTACGGCCCTTCCCACGATCATTGGGACCGCCAAGGTTGGGTCCACACTCACGGCCAACCCCGGAACCTGGGCCCCAGCCCCGGTGACTCTCAAGTATCAGTGGTACCGCTCGGGTGTAGCCATCATCGGAGCTACCACAGCGACGCGCATGCTTGCCCTAAACGACGCCGGCGCAACTCTCACCGTACAAGTCACTGGGACCAAGAATGGCTACACCACCGCCTCCGTGACTTCCGCCCCAACGGCGGGAGTGCCCGCGGCCTCACTTGCCGTGGCCGTTCCGACAATCGTGGGCACCGCGAAAGTTGGCTCGACCCTCACGGCGCTCACCGGACTCTGGGGCCCAGCACCCGTGGCACTGACGTACCAGTGGTACGCAGGCGGCGTCGTTATCCCCGGAGCAAACCTCTCCACCTACGAAGCCACCGCCGCATACGTCGGCAAGACCGTCACCGTCACCGTCACCGGCACCAAAGCGGGGTACTTCACCTCGACCAAGGTCTCCGCCGCGACCGCTGCAGTGGCGAAGGGCTCGCTGGTTTCGGCAACCCCGACGGTCACCGGCTACGCCAGGGTGGGATCCACGCTGACGGCGAGCACAGGCACTTGGGAACCCGCAACTGTCACCCTTCATTACCAGTGGTACCGGTCCGGAGTGGCCATCGTGGGCGCGAATACAGCCGCCTACAAGCCCACCGTTGCCGACCTCACGAAGGTCCTGACGGTCAAGGTCACAGGATCACAGACCGGATACACCAGTCGCTCCAAAACCTCAACCGCTACGGCAACGGTGACTATGGGTCTGGTGGGACCTGATCCAATCATTTCCGGTGGCTCGGCTTTCTTTTCCACCCTCACCGTGTACCCCGGTGCTTGGTCTCCGGATACGGTGACGCTCCGCTACCAGTGGTACCGTGACGGCGTGCCCGTCATCGGGGCAACTGCCGCGACTTTCACCCCTGACTGGGACGATCTCTGGTACGAGCGACTCATCACCGTCCGGGTCTCCGCATCCAAAACCGGTTACACCACAGTTAAAAAGACGTCGCTCCCTTATCGAACTTGGATCTGATAACGCCGGGACTGTATCCAAGGGCTAGCCCAGCTTGCGCCGATTCGACTGCTGGCCAATGATTGCGACGAACCAAGTCTCGGCGGGTTGCCCCTTCGGGGACCTGCCGCGGTTCGACTCTGGCCCCCGGGAGACCTAGTGCACGGGCAAAAAAGTGAGCGGCTCACACTGAAACTCCGTGGGGCCTACCCAAGCCGTATCCGAGCCAACGGCCGACTTATATCGCGTTTTATGTCGGCGAGCGCGGCTGCCCCTTGTCGGTGCCGACAAAGGGCAGCGCATTCATTACTGTCAGCGCAAACGCATTCCCAGAGGTCCCGAAGGCTCGACGCCTCAGAAAGTGACGGCAGCCTCAGTCGCGCAGCACCCACACCGCGTTGTTCGGCTGCAGCCAGCCGTCTTCGGCCAGCGGTTCGCCGCTAAGCAGCACCGTCCCGGCGGGGAGTTTGGCCGGCTCGGTTCCCATCGCGACAGCGACGTGGAAGTGCTCGTTGCGTTCGCAGATGAGGAGGTTTCCGGCCTCGACCCGCCACTTGCCGCCGTCGTCCACGGTGAAGATCTCGTTCTTCCACAACTGTCGCCGCAGCTCCAGCGCCGCCATGGTCAGGTTCAGGGTGGACTGCGGATCCTGCTGCTGCCGTTCGACGGCGTGGCGGCCCCAGCCCGCGGGCTGCGGGAGCCAGGGCGCTGCCACTGGTTTGGGCGCCGGCTCGGTTATGGGCTCACCCAGCGCAAACCCATGGTTCAGCCCGGCGTCCTCGGTCCACGGCAGCGGGACGCGGGCGCCGTCGCGGCAGACACCGCCGCGTGCCCACATCGGATCCACCCGTGCCTCCACCGGGACGTCGACCTCGGGCAGGCCCAGCTCCTGGCCCTGGTAGATGTACGCGGCGCCGGGCAGTCCCAACAAAGCCACTAGAGCAGCTCGCGCCCGGACGCTGCCCAGCTCGCCGCCGCCGAAGCGCGTGACGGAGCGGACGATGTCGTGGTTTTCCAGTGCCCACGTCGGGGCGGCGCCGTGGAGCTGCCGGGCGGCTTCGAGCTCGTTGCCGACGGCGGCCCACGCCTCCGCATCCCAGCCAAGCTTCACGAACGCGAACGCGAAGGCCTGCTGCATCTCATCGGCCCGTGTGTAGCGGGCCGCGCGGGCGGGCTCTAGATTGACCTCACCCACCAGGAGCCGATGCGGCTCATACTTCTCGGCGAGCGTGCGCCAGCGGCGGTAGACCTCGTGGACGTCCTCCTGGTCCGAGACCTGCGGGTTGGACCGCAGCCCGTCCACCACCCCGCCCGTGGAGGGCGAGTCCGGCAGCCCGTCGGCCTTGAACAGCGCATGCGCGACGTCGATCCGCAGCCCGTCCACGCCCTTGTCGAACCAGAAGCGCAGCACGCCGTCGAAGTAATCGCCGACGGCGGGATTGCGCCAGTTCCAGTCCGGCTGGCCGGCCGAGAACAGGTGCAGATACCAGTCCTTATCCGTCACCGAATCCGGATTGGCGCGGCTCCAGGCCCGGCCGCCGAAGACGCTCTGCCAGTTGTTCGGCGGGACGTCGTCGCCGGAGCCTTCAACGAAGTGGAACATGTCCCGCTCCGGCGAGCCCGGGCCGGCCGCGAGGGCCGCTTGGAACAGCTGGTGCTCCGAGGAGCAGTGGTTGGGGACGACGTCGAGCAGGATCCGCAGGCCCAGCGCGTGCGCCTTGGAAAGCAGTGACTCGAACTGTTCCATGGTGCCGAACAGCGGGTCCACGCCGCAGTAGTCGGTCACGTCGTAGCCCTGGTCCACCTGCGGGGAGGGCTGGAACGGGGTCATCCAGATGCCATCGACGCCGAGCGCGGCGATGTACGGCAGCCGGGCAATGAGGCCGGCGAGGTCGCCCACGCCGTCTCCGTCGCCGTCGGCGAACGAGCGCGGGTAGACCTCATAAATGACGACGGACTGCCACCAGTCGGGGGCGGGCGTGAGGGCGGTTTCCTCGACGGGGCCCACGTGCGGAACAGCGCTCATTTGCTCGCGCCCGCGGTGAGGCCTTCGACGATCCGTCGCTGGAAGATCAGCACCATAATGACCAACGGTACGGTCACGATCACGCCGGCGGCCATCTGCTCGCCGAAGGGCGCCTGGAATTCGGTGGCGCCGGTGAACTTGGAGATCGCCACCGTGGCGGTCTGAATCTTGGGGTCGTTGATCATGGACAGCGCGATGATGAATTCGTTCCAGCTGTGGATGAAGGTCAGGATCGCGGTGGTGAAGACGCCCGGCGCGGCGAGCGGCAGCAGAACCCGGCGGAACGCCTGCCACTTGGTGCAGCCGTCGATCATCGCGGCTTCCTCGAGGTCGAACGGCAGGGCCTTCATGAATGTGGTGAGGTTCCAGACCGCCAGCGGGATCGCGAAGGACAGGCTGGGCACGATCATCGCCTGGTACGTGTTGATCCAGCCGAGGTCCGTGAAGAGGCGCAGCAGCGGCACCACCACGGAGATGCCGGGGAACATCGACGTCGCGATGATCACGCCCAGGAGCACCGACTTGAAGCGGAAGTTCAGCCGGGAGATCGCGTAGGCGGCGAACACGCCGAGCAGCAGCGCGAACACCGTGGTGGTGCCGGCCACGATCAGGGAGTTCAGCAGGGCCTGGCCGAACATGGTGGAGCCGTCGAACACCTTGGCGTAGTTCTCCAGCGAGAACGGCGCCGGCAGCAGGGTGTTGTCGAAAATGTCGGCGGTGCGGCGCAGGCTGGAGACCAGCATCCAGTAGAACGGCGCCAGGCAGTAGGCGAAGATCAGCGCCAGGCCCAGGTACACGCTGTAGGAGCGCCACGTGCGCTTGGGTTTTTCGGGGCGGCCGACGGCGGCGCTTGCGTCGGGCGCGACGGCGCCAGCGGCCCCCGTGGCACCGGAGTCGGTGGCGGCGTTGCGGAGGTCAGAGATGGTCATCGGGTGGCCTCGGCCTTCTTCTGTTCGGAGATTGCCTGGTCAGTGTTCGTCTGGGTGCGGGTTGCCTTGGTGCGGGACTTCTTCGAGATCAGTTTCAGTTCCTTGGCGCCGGTGACGTCGGCGCCGAGCACCTTGACGAAGACGATCGCGACGACGGCGACGTACAGGAAGAGCATGATCGCGAACGCGGAGGCTGAGCCATAACGGAGCTGGTTGGACTCGTCCCAGGCCAGCATGGAGAGGGTTTCCACGGATTCCTTGCCCGGACCGATCAGCACGAAGGGCAGGTCGAACATCCGCAGCGCGTCAAGCATCCGGAACAGCACGGCCACCAGGAGTGTGGGCTTGACCAGCGGGAGGGTGATGGAGCCGAGCTGGCGCCACCAGCCGGCGCCGTCGATCTTGGCCGCTTCGTAAACTTCGCCGGGGATGACCTGCATGCCGGCGAGGACCAGCAGCCCGATGAACGGGGCGGTCTTCCAGACTTCGGCGATGATGATGGCCGCGCGGGAGGCGTTGCCCTCGGCGGTCCAGAGGATTTCGCTGCCGAGCAGGGTGTTGGCGATGCCGTCGGACTGGAAGATCCAGCGCCACAGCAGGCCGGAGACGGCGGTGGGGACGGCCCAGGGGACCAGGATGCTGGCGCGCAGGAAGGACCGGCCGCGGAAGGCGCGGTTCATGGCCAGGGCCAGGCAGAGGCCAAGGACGGTCTCGAGGAACACGGTGGTGATGGTGAAGAAGGTGGTGTTGCCGAGCGCGTTGAGGAAGCGCCGGCCGGTTTCGCCGACGAAGAGGTCAGCGTAGTTGGCCAGGCCCACGAAGGATTCGACGTCGGCGACGAAGCCGTCCGCGTCCAGCCCGGATTCGGCGCGGTAGAGGGACTGGTGCACCGCGGCCAGCAGCGGGTACACGATCACCAGGGCCAGGACCAGGATGGTGGGGGAGAGCAGCAGCGCGGCCATGCGGCCTTCGCCGGGCGTGCGGTTGCCGCGGTTGCCGCGTGTGCGCGGGCTGGCTGGTTGGGGCGTGCCGGTCTGCGCGCCGGCGGGCGGGGCGGTCGTCGTCGTCATTCTGGGAACCTCACTGGGGTTGCAGCTGCCGGGCCGGCCGGGGTGAACCGGCCGGCCAAGCTGTTGCTATGGGGCGGAATTACTTGGCGGAGAGCTCGGTGAGCTTGGCCTGCATGTCGTTCAGGGCCGTGTCCGTGTCCTTCTTGCCGGTGATGGCCGCGTACGCCTCTTCCTGGATGGCCTTGGTGGTGGCGCCGTACTGGACCACCTTGGGGCGGGGCTGGGCGTTGTTCAGGGAGGTCAGCAGGGTGGGGAAGAACGGGCGCTTGGCGACGACGGCGGGGTCCGCGTAGAGCGAGGCGTACGCGGGGGCGCGGGAGGACAGCGCCAGGCGCTTCTTGGCCTGCTCCTCGCTGGTGAAGAACTTGATGAACTCCAGGGCGGTGGCCTTGTTGGCGGTGAACGGGGAGATGGCGAGGCTGCGGCCGCCGAGGGTGGAGACGCCGGGGCCGTTGGTGCCGGGGATGGAGGTGATGCCAAACTTGCCGGCCACCTTGCTGGAGCCGTCCGTGGCGCTGAGGGAGGCGTGCAGGAAGGGCCAGTTGCGCAGGAAGACGAGCTTGCCGTCCTGGAACGCGCGGCGGCCCTGCTCTTCGAGGTAGGTGATGGCGTCGGAGGGGAAGAGGCCGTCCTTGAAGCCGTCCACCAGAAGGTTCAGGCCCTTCTTGGCCTCGGGGGTGTTGACGGTGGGCTTGCCGTCGGCGTCCACCACGGTGCCGCCGGCGGAGGCCACGGCCTCGGAGAAGTTGACCGTGAGGGCCTCGTTCTTGTCGAACTGGCCGGCGTAGCAGGACATGCCCGCGGCCTGGGGGAGGGCCAGGATGGCCTTGCAGGCGGTTTTCATTTCGTCCCAGGTCTTGGGCGGGGCGGCGATGCCTGCGGCCTTGAGCAGGTCCGAGCGGAAGTAGAACAGCGCGCCGTCGGTGTAGTACGGGGCGCCGACCAGGGTGTCCCGGTACGTCGCGGCGTTGACGGTGGCGGGGATCATCTTGTCGGTGGGGATCGCGTCCGCGGGCAGCGGCAGGATCCACTTGTTGGCGGCGAATTCGGAGGTCCAGACGACGTCCAGGTTCAGCACGCTGAAGGTGTCCGACTTGATCTGGGCGTTCTGGATGAGCTGCTGGCGCTGCTGGTCCGCGGAGTCCGGCAGCTCGATGAACGTGACCTTCTCCTCCGGATGGGCGGCGTTCCATTCCTCGATGCTCTTGTTCGCGGCACCGGAGGCGTCGCGGTTGGAGACGTAGTTGATGGGCCCCTTGCCCTCGAAGGACGCGGCGGCCTTCGGGGCGCTCTTGGCTTCCGTGGCGGTCCCGCCGCAGCCCGTGATGGCGACGGCGGCGACGGTCAGGGATGCGGTGGTGGCGAGAAGAGTCTGCCAGGTGCGGCGGCGCTGCCTCATGTGTTGCTCCTTGTTTTCTTGGTGGTGCGAGTCGGGTGGTGCGGGTGGTTTGGTGCATGCGGAATCGCGGCGGGTTGCCTGGTGGCACAGGGGAGTGCCGGCTGCCGCCGTGGGTGGTGGGTTTGGGGTCTTGGCTAGCTGACCAGGACCGGTTCGCCGGCGTGTCCGCCGGGCGGAGCTGGTTTGGCGGGGACTGGATTCGGGGGCGCGGTGGAGCCGCGCTCGATCAGCCGGTGCGGCATGATCTTCGGCCCCAGGTCGCGGGAGCGGAGCAGCTTCTTCACGGCCATCCGTCCCATGTCCTCGAGCGGCTGGGCCATGGTGCTCAGCGGCGGGTTCACGTGCAGGGACGTGGAGGTGTTGTCGAAGCCCAGGACGGAGACGTCTTCCGGCACCCGGAGGCCGCGCCGCTGCAGTTCATTGACGACGGCGGCGCCCATCTCATCGCTCATCGCGAAGATGGCGGTGAGGCCGGGCTCCTGCTGCAGCAGTTCGTCCGCGCCGGCGGCGCCGCTTTCGTAGAAGAAACTGCCGGTGGCGGTGACCGGCGTGCAGCTGGCCTCGGTCATGGCGCGGAGGTAGCCGCGCTTCCGGGGCTGGGCGACGTAGACCGACGCCGGATCCCCGGTCAGCAGGCCGATCCGCCGGTGGCCGAGCCGCAACAGATGACGGGTCGCGTCGTAGGCTGCCTGCTCGTCGTCGATGGCCACACTGGGGGAGCCCGACTTGTCGCTGATGGCGACGGAGATGATGGGGACGTTGGGCCCCAGCAGTTGCCTGGTCTCCGGCGTGATCACCGCGGAGATGAGGATGACGCCGGCTGCCCGGTAGGTGCGCAGGGTCCGGAGATAGCCGGCGATGTAGGCGGATTTGGCTCCGGTGCGGCCGAGCATCACGGCGTAGCCGCGTTCCTGCGCTTCCTCCTCCACGCCCTGCATGACCTGAGAGGCCAGGGCGTCCGAAACCATGGGGGCGAGGAGCCCGATCACGGAGGTCTGCCGGGTCTTGAGGCCCCGGGCGAGGTAGTCCGTTTCGTAGCTGAGGCTCTTGACCGCAGTCTCGACGCGTTCCCGGGTCTCGTCGGAGTAGCCCACCAGCCCATTGACAACTCGGGAAACGGTGGCCGGAGAGACGCCGGCGTGCTTGGCGACATCGCGGATGGTGACCACTGTTCCTCCTCCCTGAGGGTGTCCTTGTTGTCTGCTGCCCGCGTTACGTAATCGGTTTCGGAAAACGGTTTACGTAAACGGTTTCGTTCCTTGCAGGATCAACAGTAGGGGGTGGGTGCGGGATCGCGTTGCGTTTCGTAAACGGTGCCGGCCGCCAGCACGACGGCGGCACCCAAGTTCGTTGCCGGCGTCTTACTGCAAGCGCGGGGCGGAGGGCTTCATGGCCCCGATTCACCGGCCGCCTGAAGCTCCCGCCCACTTTCCGACACGACCACAATCGCGTTTGCCCCGGCCAACAGGGTTTTGTCAGGTAGGAGTCACTTGGTCGAGGAGTTTGACCGCGCCGCGAACTGCCAAGCCAGGATCCATGAATACAATCACCAGAGATCCAAGGCGGCACTGGCGGATTCTCACCTTTCAGCCGCGTTCACACCTCTAGGTGAGGTGCAACCACAGAGGAGTATGCGATGACCAACATCGAGAGCATCACGTTGGAAGCGGAGCTCGTCGGCGAGGACGCCACGCGTGACATTGCGAAGGCGGTAAGTGCTCGTCATTCGATCGCTCGTAAGTACGTCATGCGGCTCCGGCGGCGGCATCCGGACGCAACGCCCGCCGAGGTGATCCAGATGCTGGAACGTCACTACGGAACCTCGATCACCACTGCTGGTGCCCTCATCAGCGCCGGAGCTATCGCGGCTGATATTGGTATCGCGATGATTCCTGGAGTCGGGGCGGCAGCAGCTGGCATGAAGAGTGCGGGCCAACAGGCTGCCAAGAAGACTGGCAAGGAAGCCGTCAAACTTGCCGCAAAGAGTGCTGCGAAACAGGCCGCAAAGAACATGGCGCTGGGTACTGCGAAGAACGGTGCACAGCGAGCCGCTGCTCTCCTTCCCGCAGGCGATGAGCAGTTGCAGTTCGAGATCACCGCGGTTTTCGCGCTCGCTATTGCCGATATTCACGGAATGGACCTCGACAAAGACCAGGCCCTCGCCCTTGTCTACGGACTCTCGAACGAACGCGTTAGCCAGAAGCAGATCGCAACGATGGCGACGGACATATCGAGCGCGTCGTCTGAAGGCGTTGTCGGCGTTGGCAATAAGATCGCTGCTGGACGCACGGACTGGTCGCACTGGGCGAACACGCTCGCGGACACCCTCCCTGGAGGCGCCGCGCAGAGTTTGGTTCGGACCATGGAGACGGGTCAGCTGGACGTCGTGCGAGAAAATTTGAGTGGAAAGCAGCAGGCAACGATTGAATACGGCGTTGGAGCCTTGGCGGGAGGAGTGACGCGCTTCGTGTTCGGTCGCGAAGTCGTCATGGCAGCCCGGGCAGCGTTCGCCGATGCCCCGGATATGTTCCCCGAACATCTTGCGGTCAATGCGAAGGATTACCTGAACTCCGAAGACAGCGAGTTCGAACAGAACCGAGCACTCGCCGCAATGGAAGACGCCGCGAAGTTGACTGGTAACTGGATTGCTGGCACTGCCAACACAGTCGGAGGCGGCGTCGCAACGGGCGCCGTGGCAGTGGGCGCCGGCGTGGCAACCGCGGCAGACACGGTATCGCGCGCGTTCCGGAGTGTAGACATCGACGGGGACGGAATCCCGGATGAGCCCCAGGCCCTCACAGCGGTCAAGGGCGTCGGTGACGCCATCGCCGGTACGGCAGGCACCTTCGGCGGGAGCGTGGCAGGTTTGTTCAAACGGAAGAAGCGCGTCGAACAGGCGTCGGGCGGGTCTGAGACCGGCAGTGAGGAAGCGGTCTAGAACTAACCCGGAGGTTGCGCGGCTGCGGAACGCGGTGGAGTTGAGAGCCCTTCCGTCCAGTAAGCGGTGCAGTCCAGAATCACTGAACTGTGTCGGGCTCCTTAGACATGCAGGGAACTATCCGGCTGGTTCATCGTGGAGAAGCCCTATCCCATCGGACGGCTTAGCCGCGTCACGGTGTGGAGGGCACACGCGCATAAGCTCGCACCCGCAACTTCTAAAACCGGTGGGCGCGCCATTATCGGCTGGCCCTTGCATACATATATGGTTCGAGGGGACTTGACACGGCGATCTGTCGTGGCCGTTCAACCCCGCAGAATTCTGAGGGTATCGACGTCGAACGAAACTGGAGACTGAATCGTCGTGAACTTTTTCAAAGCAGTCATGAAATTCTTCAAAGCACGCGTTCTGCTTTGGCCCGTCATGCTGCTCATCGTGCTGCTGGTTGGGGGAGCGGCCGCCGCATTCGCATCCGGTGGTCTCAACGCCCTCGCCCTCAAGTCCCTGTTGAGCAGCAGCTCCAGCGAACGTGATTCCCAGGTGGTTCAGGCCGTCACGCGCGTGCAAGAGGTCGCCCTGCTTAGTCTTCACATCGAGGGTGTCACGAGGCATGAAAGTAACGGAGAGATTCTCGGCGTTGCTATACCCGCGAGTGAGAAAACCACGCTCATTCAGTACAAGTTCGACGCAAAATTAGGCGTGGACGGGTCACAGGTGAAGATCGAACCCACCGGCCCAAAATCGTTTCGGGTGACCATCCCTCAATTTATTGGCATCGGCTTTGACGAGCCCAAATTCGAGGACGCCCTCGAGAGCTCCAACCCGCTTGGCATGCTGGCGGCCCCAGCCGTTCAAACTCGCATGATGAACAACGTTCTCAGCGACCAAAACAAGCAGAAGTACGTCACCCAAAACGCAGCAGCGCTGAAAGAGCAGGCCAAGGTGTTCTACACCGGAATCATCGCAAGCGTCGATCCCGAAATCACCGTCGACTTTGAGTTCGCAGAGTAAATACCTGCAACGCCAAGTCCTCGCGCATTGACCCGCGGTGAGGATGGCTACTATGTCCGGAACGGTGACTATTGCGCCGGAGTAACCCGGCGAACCGGCTGAATGAGAAACCCACCAGCCTCGCCACTGCGTAACGTGCCCCTTTCTGTCGGAGCGGCGACTTACATTGCTTCCATGAATCCCGACGAAACGATCTCCGGCCCGAAATCGAAGACGAAGCGCGCAGTCTCGCGGAAGTGCCCTGTGTGCGGCAGCGAGGCCTGGCGAATTGCCTACGGCATGATCATGCCGTCTGCCCGCGAAGAGATGCCGAAGACGGAGTTCGCGGGCTGCGTGATCATGCAAGAAGAGCGCATCTACCCCGCTACAGGCAAGGTCGAATTCGGCATACCCAAATGGGCGTGCCAGAACCCGGAGTGCCGTCACCGCTGGTGGTGAGGTTCAGGCGATCCTGAACATCTTCCCCAGCGCCGGCATGTGGATTAGCGTTTCGACGACGGGCCGGCCGGTGATGGACTCGATCGCCTGGGCATACCCTCGCATCTGGCCGATGTATTTGTCCTTGATGTGCCCGATGGGATCTTTGCCCGGATACGACTTGTGGTCCACCAGCACGTACCCGGCGGAGGTCTCTAGCAGCAGGTCGATCCACCCCTCCATGAGCTGATTGTCAGCGTTCCGCCAGGCAACCGACTGCTCGGTCGTGACCTTCGCGCCAGGGTAGTGCCGGGCGAAGAACGCGAGCATCCGTTCACCGGCTTCCACCACGACACCCGGCTCGACGGCGGCGGAGGCGCCCCAGCGGTCCAGGAGCCGCTGCGCGGCTCTGAGCCGGACGGAGACATCCATCTCGCCGAGAGGCAGAGCAAAGTATCCGTGAATGGCGGAACCCACTTGGTCCCAGTTGGAGGCGCCGTGGGGGATCAGCTGCGGGCCCAGGACGGCTGCCTCGGTGACGTCGGCGGCAAAGCCGAAGCTCTCCAAAGAGCTGGCGGTTACCCGGGCAGGTTTATGCGAAACCTGCCCGACGACGGTCAGACCGTCCTCGTACTCCACCTTGGCGTCGTCACCGGCATCGGCCGGTCCATCCGCGGGCTCGTAGCTAAACGCATCCACGCGGAGAGTCTGTTCGTCGCCGCGACCTTGAACAGTCAAGGTGCCTCCGTTGCCCTCTCCCTCAGTCCACTCCACAATCGTGCCGGTCCCGAGCGAGTTCAGCGAAGCCGGGGCCGGTTTGGCGGCCGCCAGGCAGGTCACGCTGACGGAGCGTGTGAGGCCCACGTACAGCACCCGCGCCGAGTCGGCCTGGCGCCGTGCCAGAACCCGCTGCGCGACCGCCGAGGAGTCCGCAACTCCCGACAGGGGCTTGAATCCCTTGGCGCCGAACGGCCAAGTCCAGAAGCGGATCCAGCGTCCGGTGAGGGGATCGCGGACGTCAATCTCGTCGACGCCTTCAACCGCCACGCCCCACGGCTTCGCCACGACGTCGGTGTCGAGGCTGGCCAGCACGACGGCGGGCCATTCCAGGCCCTTGGCCTTGTGGTAGGTCAGGACGTTCACGACGTCGTCACCGAAGTTCTCGCTGCCGGTGCTGTCGGCGTCTGCGAGGAACTTGAGCGACCCACTCAGCGTCACAGGCTTGCTGAGGGCGGCACAAGCTTCGTAGTACTGCTCCAGCAGGGAGCGCAGCGCGTCCAGATTCTTGAGCCGGGTTCCTGGGTTGCTCCACGTTTTGATGAGCCGGGCCATCCCGAGGCGGGATGTGACCTCTTCCATGATCTCGGTCGGCGTGCAGAGCTTGGCCAAGTCGCGGAGCTCAACCAAGCCGGACACCAGCGGGTCGCCTGCCCAGCGCTGGAGCTCTAATGTCGGCTCCTCGGCGTCGAACAGGGCCGGGACCCAGCGACCGAACTGGGGATGGTCAGGATGCAGGTGCGCCAGCTCAGCCAGGGCCACGGTGTCGTCGTCGGACGCGACGAAGGCCATCCCGGCGCGGACCAGCTGGATTTCCCGTGCGGCGAACAACGAGGAGGTGTTGGTGGTTGCCTTGACTCCGAGCGCGGCCAGCTCCGCGGCAATGGCCGCCACGGCGTCGTTTGACCGGGCGAGGACGGCGACGTCGGACCCCTTAAAGCCTCTTCGCTCGATGAGATCCACGACGCCGGCGGCGACCGCCCGCCGCTGCTCCGGCGCGGTTTTCGCGGCCAGTGTCCATGCCTCCCGGGCTCCCCCCACGGCGTTCTTGGGATGGGATTCATCACGGCGGGCCTTGGGGACCGTCAGACGAACTTCGTCCTCGGCGAGCTCCGGGAACATGGCGAGGCTGATCGCGTTGGAGAGGTCAATGACGGCTTCCTTGGACCGCCAGGAATCATGAAGCTGGGTCTTGCTCTCAACCCGGGCGGCCACGGCCTTCATCAGCTCCGGGTCGGTGCCGCGGAATTCGTAGATGGCCTGCTTGGAGTCGCCCACCCAGACCACCTTGTCCACCAGCTCAGCGAACCTGGTGAATAGCTGGAGTTGCAGCGGGCTCGTGTCCTGGAACTCATCGACCACCATGAACTTGATGCGTCCGGAGATGGAGTCGCGGAACCCTTGGTTGTGTTCTAACAGGTCCAGCACCAGCGTTTCCTGGTCGACATAGTCGATGAGCCCGTACTGCCGCTTGAAGTCCGCGAACCGGTCCAGGCTGGCAGCGGCGCAGGCAAACACCAATTCGGTGAATTCCCGCAGCTCGGTCTGGAAAGACGGGTTGGAGGTCAGACCGACGTCGACCGCTGAAATGTAGCTCTCCAGCTGCCGTTTGGCGTTTGCGTTGGAGACGCCGGCCGCCTCGATCCAGAAACGCCAAGGAGCTTCCTCCGGCGACGCATGGGTCAGGACCGGCTCCAGCAGGGCGATCGAGGCCAAGAGGTTCTTCGGTGGAGTCTTGCCGGACTCGGCGATCTCAGCGGCCAGCCCGCGAAGGCTCATCAGCCCCTGGAGGAGCTGGTTGGACCACGTTGCGCGGTCGTCAAGGCCGGCCGGACCCAAAACCTGCTGCAGTCCCTGCCATGACGCCGCGGCGGAGTGCGTCAGCGCCGAGGGGGCAATCCTGTTGCTGCGGGCGGCATCCGTGATGTCCCGGACGACCTTGCGCCAGTCGGTGTCGGTGCCCCGGATGTCGGCTTCGCCGTCGTGTCCCAGCCGGCGGGCGAGAGGCTGGATTCGCGGAGTGAAATCTGCGAACACGGCATCCGTGGCGAGCTGGAAGATCCGGAGCTGTTCGTCTTCGGCGATGACCTGCAGGGCCGGCGACAGCCCGGCGTCGACAGCGTATTCCTGGAGCAGCCGGCTGCAGACGCTGTTGACGGTGCCCACCATGCTGATGGACATTTGGCGGGCCGCATCGGGGCGCTCCTGGCCGAAGAGTTCGGCTTGGACCCGGTCGATTAGTTCGGCGGCGGCCTTCTTGGTGAAGGTGGTGGCCAGGATCTGGCTGGGCTTCGTGCCGCTGTTGATGGCCCGGGCAATTTCGCCCATCAGGCTGTAGGTCTTGCCGGTGCCGGCGCTGGCCGTGATCATGCTGACGTTGTTCAGTGCGTGGTTCATGACAGGTCCCCCTTGAGGCCGCAGAGTGCGGAGAAGTCGCAGAAGTTGCAGGGCGGCTTCTGGTAAAGCCGGCCGTCTGCCGTTGCCGTGTCCCGCTGCTCATCGGACGAGCCCAGTTCCTGACGTCCGGCCGCCAGGACGCGGCCGCCGACCACTTCCGAGATGGAGAATTCGGCGGCGCGGACCGATCGCCGCCACGTGCTCCGGCTGGACGCGGGGCTGGCCAGGGCCGGGCCGAAGAGGGTGCTGGTCGAGGCGAACTCGCCCTGCTTGAGCATGTAGTAGGACATCGCGGCGTCGTCGGCGACGGTGGACATGGGGTCCGGCCCGTCGTCCAGGGCCCAGTGGTAGAGGGCAAGCTGCATGGCGTCCCCCTGGGTGATTTCTTCGCGGCGGTACTTCGAACGGTTGGTCCACTTGAGGTCGATCACGACGGGTTCGGCGTGCTGGTCCGCGGCCAGGACATCGATGTAGCCGGAGACCGTGACTTCAAGCTGCGTCCCGTTGACGTTGAACAGGGCCGGCTTGCTGAACTCGTGCTCAGTGGCGCGGATGTAGACCCCTTGCGTCTGCAGGGTCTGGAAAAGCTTGATGACCGAGTTCTCGATAATGGGCCGGAGGCCGGCGAGTTTGCTGCCGCGGCCGGGCAGGAGCAGCTCCGAGGCGTAGTGCGGCACCAGTTGGTCCAGTTTGGCCTGGACTTCCGCCGGCTCGGGCACGGCGCGGTTCGCGGCGTAGAGCTCGCCGAAGAGTTCTTCGACGACCCGGTGGACCAGGGCGCCGATCATGGTGTTCCCGGTGGGCACGGACTGCGCGTCGCCTACCTTCAGCCGGCCCTTCTTCTCCAAGACCCACTTCATCGAGCAGCCAATCAACGTGCTGAGCTGCGAGTAGGAGAGCTTGTCCGGCATGAATTCCGGACGGGGACCCAGCTCATGGAATGCGGGCACCGGCCTGGTTTGAGCGGGCTGCACCGGTGTCAACGCGGCGGTTCGGCCCGCGAGGCGCCAGACACCGTCGCGCACCAGCTCGGCGGGGGTGGTGCTGAAGGCCGAAATGGCGTGTTCCACCGCCTTCTTGTTCTCCTCCGGGGTTCCGGGCAGAGGCGAAGGGAGGGTGCTGAAGGCCAGCGAGGACAGCACCGGGTGGGCCTTCGTTGGTTCCCCGCTGATCTCCGCGGCGCGCACCAGCAGCAGCCGCCGGCAGTGCCCCGCGGCGTTCACTGCCACCGAGAGTTCCAGCTCTGCCAGGGCAGCAGGATCCGGCAGGACGACGCCGGTGCCGAGCAGGGCCTGGCGTTCGGCGTCGTTCCAGTGGTGGGCCCGGACCTGGCCGTCATCCTGGCACCCCCACCAGACGAGCGTGTCGACGTCGTCGCACAGTTCACCGAGGCTGTGCAGCGTAACCCACGGCGCCGCCTCGCCGCCGGCCAGGGGACTGGCACTGGCGGGAATGACGGATTCCAGGATTCGTGCGATCGTCTTGCGGGTTACCGGTTCCGGACCGTCGATCAGGGCCGTAAATTCATTGAGCTGACGGAGCACGGATTCGAGCTGCGGGTAGAGCTGCACGCGGCGGCTGAGCTGGGTGCGCAGCCACTGTGCGCGTTCGACGACGGCGCTGCCAGTGACAGTTCCGTCGTCGGTCAGCAGCCCGGTTCCAAGAAGCTGCTCCAGCTCTGCCGCTACGACGGGGCCGAGGGTCTCGTCGTCGCTGATCTTCTGGAGGGCGCTCAGCCATTCATCGCCGCCGGTGCCGGGCTGGGCGGCGAGGGCGCGGAGGAGATGCCGGGCGGCTCTGCGCCTGACGGGGCTGACGGGGAGGTTGAGGAACTCGCCAAGCAGTTGGACGTCCACCGGTCCCCAGATGACGGTGAAGAAGAGTGGAATGATCTGGTCCATGGCACGCCACCGGGAACGGCTGCTGACACCGATTCGTGGCAGTCCGCGGCGCTGCAGCTCCTGGTCCAGCAGCGCGGTGCTCGTGGAGGCGACGACGGCGGAGCGATCCTTTCCGTGGTTGCCTGCGGTGGTCCCGGCGGACGCGAGCCAACGGGCCGTGTGCTCCGCTGCTTCCCATTCGGTCCTGGCGATAAGAGCGGTCACTTCGCCCACGGGCTCCGTCGGGACGGACGGTTCCAGGACCGTCACGCCGCGGCGCTCCAGGGCACCGATGAGGCGGTTCCAGATTGCGGGGAATGAGTCGCGGGGGTGCTGTAGTTCAAGCTGCGAAATTCCGAGCGGCCAGCGGGCTGTGGCTTCGCTCTCGAGCTCATGGATGAGTTCAAGCGGGTAGTCGGCGAACGCCCGGTCGAGGGGGAGCTTGCTCTGCTCCAGTGAAGCGAGGGCCTTCAGCTTGGGGGTGGACCCGTCAGGGGCGAGGCCCGACCATCCGTTGACGACAAGTTCGTCGCGCAGGTTCAACAAGTCGATGGCCGTGGACCACGGATCGACGGAGAACGATCCGTGGAACCAAGCTTCCGCGTGGTCCTGCTCCGCGAGCCGGGCCATGAACTGCCTGATCCGTGTGGAGTGCCGGGCATCGGGTCCGGTGAGTCCGAGACGGGTCTGCAGGAGCTGGGCCAACCCCAACGGACCAAGCCTGACCGTGCCGAGCGCGGAGTCACGGTAGGTCCATGGAGCGCGGTCCAGATACAGGCCAAACAAAACGTTCACATAATCCCCCGGGACGTGTTGGAGCGACAGTTCCTCGATCATATGGGCGGGGTCGGACAATCAAGGTGGCGACGCGTGGGGTGCGGCGGAGCAGCGGCATCAGTCTTGTCAGTCGGCGTCGAGGATGGCCTGAAGCAGCCGGTCAAAACTGACGGTTCCGTAGTCGGGCGGGGTGATGGCGATAATCACCTGGGTAGCGGTCACCACGGGAGTGTCCTTCGACGGGGAACTCTTCGTTGTCGTCCGGACCGCTGGCGCTTGCTTTGGACGGATCGCTGGCATATCGCCAAGCCGGACCGTCCGCAGTTCCAAACCAGGCACGCCGTGGACAAGCAGCGGAATACGACGCTCGTTCTCGATGAATTTCCTGAAGTCCGGTAGCGACAGTTGGTCGTTCGGGTTGCCGGTCAGTTCGACGATGGTGTCGTTGACGCGCTGGCTGATCCCGGCGAGGAATTTCTTCTCGTTGGACGCTTTTGACCAGACCGCCAGTGTCGTCAACCCGATGGCGAAAACGACGATGAAAAGTGTCGCGACTCCGGGGTCCCGGAGACCGGCAATGAAGATCATGAGCACCAGACAAACGAAGAACCCGATGACACCCAGCCCCAGACAGGAGTAGATGGCCTCCTGGGCCGGCCGCCCGCTCCATTGCAGCGACGTAAACGAAAGGAGCAGTTTTTGCTCCGGTTTAGGCATTGCGACTTTCATTGTCCCTTCACTTCCAAAAGTGCTTCGGCGAGGACGATCGCTTCCCTGGCCTTCTTGAGATCGTCCAACAGTCCGGCGTCAGAAAGGGCACCGACAGAGCCTTGTGGTGTGCCCGATAACTCCATCACGGCCCGGCTCAGGTTTGCTTTCTCCTGCGCAACGACCCGGGACGTGGTCAGCTTGAGCTTGCACTTCCGAAGCTCCAATAGTGACTTGCTTAGCTCGTCCGAGCGTTCCCGCATCAGAGACAACTGTTGTTCGATCCGATCCGTTCGGTTGCGAAACATAGGCGTCATCCTGAGGGCAACATCAAGAAGCTCTTTGAGGGAACTCGTTTCGGAACACTCAGCGCGTTTTTCGAGCAGTCCGCCAAGGGTTGCCCGCCTCTCTTCCCATGCCGTGAGACCGACGCGGTTCTGATCAGCCAATAGGACAAGGACCTCGAGAGATGTGCTGAGGGAGTCAAGGCGGTCCGTAAGCTGAAGCGCGGCTGCATCAAGCTGCGCGATGAACTCGGCGTAGTTGTCGGTGAGCTGCTGTGCTCCCTCTTTCATGAATCCCCCAATAGTTGTGATGGTTCCTGCTCAAGCGTGCGTCGCCGCACCGACATTTGTGAGTCGTGAGAGAGCTCCAGCAAGCACGTCAAAGTCCGACAGCAGCGGGCTGCCACGCCTCTGCGCGGATGAGCGCCGCTTTCAAGTCCCGGCCGCCAGCACTCTCCAATAATCCGGAATCCCCGACCACCACCAGCAGACTGCGGGCGCGAGACAGTCCCACGTACAGTTGCTCGGCAGCACGCTCCATGTCCTTGAACCCGTTGACGCACAGCACCACGGCCGAGCGCTCCAGGCCCTTGAACCCCAAGACGTGGCCGTAAAAGACGTCGTTGTTCGCGTGGAAATCGAGCCAGTATTCGGCGATGGACCCGGCGTCGAACCGTTCCTGGTGGACCGGATGCCGCGACTTGGTGGTCAGGAGGGCTATCTGGTTTGGGCTCCAGCCTTCGTCCATGAGCGCCTCGACGCACTCGTCAGCGGCATCAAGGGCGTCCTCGGTGTTGCACACTACGCGCCGTACGGGCAGCCCGGTGCCGCCCCGGGGCGTGAAGTGCTCGCCCGCGAAGGAACGGAATGTCTCGGCGATCTTCCGGGTGTTGCGGAGGTTTTCATCGATATGGATCGGCGCCAGATCCGCCGTCGGATGCTTGCCGTCGGCGCCGGTCCCGCTCCACCTTTGGTAGACATCCTGCCGGTCATCCATGAACGCATACACCTCGCCGGCGTCCGGATTTTTGGTGCAGGCCAGCAGCGACTCCCACCACAGCGGCGCAAAGTCTTGCGCTTCATCGACGACGACGGCGTCCAGCCGCTCGTGCTGTTCCAGGCGGCCCGCCAGCTCCTTGAGGAGGCGCGGCATCTCCTCCTCGAAGTAGTCCGTCCCAACCCCGTCCGGGACACCAAGGGCCCGGACGTACTCGTGAAACTCCCCGGTGAAGACCGGCTTGGCCTGCCGCCAGCCGGAGACCTGCTGCTGCAGATACTGGCTCAGCCCCTTGTTGTAGCAGAAGAGGCCGACCCGCTTGCCTTCCTTGCAGAGGAGCCGCGCCTTCTCCAGGGCGAGCCAGGTCTTGCCGCTGCCAGCACCCCCGGTGAAGCGGACGCGGGGCAGGGAACGGGTTGCGCGCAACAGCACGGATTGCCGCACGGTGAGGTGATCCTGGGCGTCTTCGGCCTCGTGCGGGTCGGGGACCTGCGCGGACCCGGCGTCGAGATCGCCGCTTAGCTTCCGGACGATCCGTTCCAGGAAGGCCGGGGTCAGGGTGGTGGCCCCGCTGCCTTCACGCTCGATGGCGTGGCGCACCTTGTCTTTCAGCGATTCAGTGTCCGCCTGGTCCAGTATCAGCGAGCGGGGACACCCTGCCATGGCCCACCCCTGCGACACGTCCGTATAGGGGAGGCTGACCAGATACGCGAAGCGGCTGCTGAGCCGGGATCCGAGCTGGTCCTCCAGCCAGTTTTTGAACGCATGCATCGACGCCTGTGATTGGACCACCGGGCTCTGAATGTTGTGCCGGCCCGCCTTGTCGGACTGATACCACTGCCCGCTCTCGACGCCGACCTTTCCGCCCTTGACCTCGATGGCAGCCATCCCGACGCCGGGCCAGAGCACCAGAATGTCGATCTCGTGTTCTGCCCGCCCGTCCCTGAGTTGAACGGAGTGTGCGAGGACGACTTCGTCTGGGAGGCTCTTCTTGAGGGCCTCCCAAACCGCTTCCTCGGCCACGTGGCCGTCGTCAAATTCGGGTTCTTCCGGAATGCATCTCATTGCTGGCCCCCAAAACTAATGAACCGGCTGGCCGGTGTTCGCTGATCCAACGTTAGCCGGGCGCAGCTTGATCTCTATGGCGACACGAACGGTGCGGCTCACGCTAGTGTTCAGTCGTGGACGGTGAAACCGGACAGCTCGAAGACTGTCTCAGCGGTAACCGATTTGTGCCGGAGGGACCGGATTGGACAGTCGAGCGTGGGTGAACAGGCCGGTCGATGCGGGCCGGGTTCAAAGTCGCTGCGGCAGCGACAGCGTGGAGCTGCCCCGGTCTCCCGGGCAATGTCGGTGCCGGGCCATACACTGTCCAGCAGTCGATAACAGTTGAGAACGGAGACAGGCCCATGGATGAACGCCGAATCGTCCTTGGAGCGCTGCCTGATGGCCGTCGCGTCTACCTAGGCGGTTCGGGCGGCTCTTGGCCAGCGAGCGGAGCCATGTTGTTGATAAGCGGAGATGCGACAGGTGGGGGAGGACGGACCTACCTCGACGGCATCATCAAACAGCTCTGCCTCACCAGCGGGACGCATGTCATCGACCTCGTCGGAGGTGACTACAGCTGGATGCTGGAAGGGCTGAGGACACTTTCCAGGTCC
Organism: Arthrobacter sp. 05T410; assembly: GCF_056396505.1. Lineage (NCBI taxonomy): Bacteria > Bacillati > Actinomycetota > Actinomycetes > Micrococcales > Micrococcaceae > Arthrobacter > Arthrobacter sp. 05T410. Next base: position 91,797 of record NZ_JBFTLP010000009.1, read on the forward strand.
ATGGGCGAAGGCTGTATGAAGATTGGAGAAGTTGGTGTTGGTATGCACGACGATCCGAGGGGTACCACTGTCATCGTCAATGGTGCCGAGTTGCTCTACGCAGATGCCCATGAATACTCAAGCCTCCTGGCCGGCAAACTCGACGCGCTGATGGCTTCCCAGCTCCGAGGAGGCGTGTCCTTGGTGCTGGCAGGTCGCGATGTAGAAGTCTCTAGGCTTCTCGTGAATGGCTTCGATGGTGCCCATCGCATCCAGCTTGGCAGGTATGACCACGAGCAAGCGCCCGAGTACCTGCGGGGCGTGGCGGCGGACGTCGTCGTTCCTAGCGGCTTGGCCGCTTATGAGGAGCCGTTCGGGTCTTCCTCAGTATTGTTCAACCCTCTGCCGGTGTCGGACGACGATCCGCCGGGTCGGGACGACGTAATAGAGCTGCCCATTGGCACCACGGGGGCCGTCTTCTCTACCGCTTCGGCGCGGAACCTGATGGTCCATGGTGGCACGTGCCAGGAACGGCAGTCCCTTGTGGCATCCATGGCCCGAACAGCTCGAAAATCGGGTCATGACTGCTGGGCTGCTACTGCTGCGGCGGATTCTCCTGCGAGCGCGGACTGGCGTCATCACCGACAAGGCATGGCAACCGGTGCCGTACAAGCGCTTGAGTTGCTGCGGCATATCTCCCACGAGCTGCTTCCCCGGATCGATGCTTGTCGAGCCATGGGCATCGATGATTACCGGAATCCCGGGTTACCAAGCGCGTTGCGGCGGCCGGTCGTGCTCTTCATAGACGATCTCGATGGACTGACACGGTGGGAGGAAAACGAAGACGTGACGCTGTCAGATGCTCGCGCGGCCATCAAGACTCTCGTAGGGTTTCTCGCGCAGACCGCGGGACTAACGGGCCTTACCTTGGTGGTCGGCAGCGAATCGGGGGGTACCAGGCCAGCCGCCGGAGACGGCCAATTGCAGGCCCACTCCGCGCAGTTGTTACTCGCCCCGTCCACCCCCGAAATGCGAGAAGCCATCTTCGGGCATGACCTGCCGCCGGGGACGACCCCCTCCGATTCGGTCATCTACCGTGCTACCCCGGGAACCCCGGCCGTTGCGCTGTAGGCGCGGGACGGCAACGCCATTACCAGCCTCCATGCGGGTTACATGCGATTAGCTCGCATTACGCAACGTCTGGACAGCGCCGGCAACTGCGTCGTCCAACGTGACTCCGCCGTCAGGGCCGGGACCGATAGGAAAATCTCCGGTGCTCCATCGCAACCTGCTTGCGTCCCGGCAGCCCCGCCCATGCCTCAGACCGCGAACAATCTGGTGACCGGCATCGGCCAGCGGCACACTCACCTTCAGCCAGTTCGGCACCTCGCCGTCCGGGGCCAACCAGCCATTGTTCGCAAAGTAGCGCCTGTTGATAGGCCACTCGCCCGCGGGGAGGTACTCCTCAGAAACGATCTCGCACCACACGCCGTCGGCACTCGGGGTGGCTTGCGCATATGGTCTGGTGGAGATCTCTTCGGCACCGTCGTACTCAATGCGCAGAAAGCTGTTCCAGGGCATCTCGGCCAAGAGGTCACCAATAAGTTCTCCTGCCCGCCGCCATTCCTCAGCCTCGCGTTGGGATTTCGCTTCGTTGATGGCCAAGCTCTCGTCCTCGAAGCCGAAAGGAAATCCCCAGTAAGGTTCAAGGTCGTCGTCTTCGGGTTCCTCTTCGCCGCCGAAGATGGCCTCAAGCGCTTGTTCCCAGCTTCCGTAACGCCGGTGTAGCTCGAGGGCGGAAGGGCGGTCTCGGCCCAGGGTAGATTCCGCCAACGCCCATCGGTCATAGATCTCGACGTCCATCGGATACTCAAGGTCGAGGCATTCTTCGGTGAAATCATCCAGAGCTTGCCAATGGTCAGTTTCGCTGTGCCGGCCATCGGCTGCAAGCAATTTCAGTCCGACGGCCTTGAGGGCTTCTTCCCAGTAGCCCTGTCCATAGCGCTGCCGGAGTGTCGTCGCCGCAACTGGCCACGGCTCAGCCTCAGCTTTGGCGATGTGGCCCAGCTCTTGCTCTACAGTGCGGGCAGTAGTGTCGTAGTCCGAGTACGTGAGTGTGGTGATCTTGCGGGTCCGGATCGCGCGCGCTGTTGTTTCGATGACCGCCAAGATCTCCGCCAACTGGCGGTAGGGAACCTGGGGGTGCAGCAGTTGCCTTAGCTCTACAACAGAGTCCAGGGACATTTTTCCGAGTGCCAGTTGATAGTCGGGCTCAATACCGGCGTGCACCCCGGCTATATAGAGCAAGCTCAGCTTGTCGCTAAGCCGCTTGGGTGTCTGGAGGATTGTGGGGTCGTCCTCGGGAATCCCTGGGATAAGCAGAAGCTCGGCGGCCGCATTGACGTCGATCTCATACCCGAGGGCCTGAAGGACAGTAGGAATATCAGAGCGGCTAACGCCCGAGCGGTCCAGTCTGCTGATCATTTCCACGTTGTCCCAGATGGACCCCATGGTGGTTTGACCCCGCCGCCTGACAGACCGGAGACGCTCAAGCTCGTCGTCCGCCACCGTCTTATCAATCAGCGCCTCACAGATATCGGGGACGCCGCCATCGAAATCATTGGCGATTGCCCGCAGAGGATCACCCCTGCGATATGCCTCGATCAATGCTTCTGGGCGGGTCCAATAATCCGGCGGCATCCAGATTCCCACAGTGATCGGTTGTTCCCCCATAGCGTCCCCCAAGTTCGTCATCTACTCCTGCACTGAACGGACGGCATCCAGCCAGGTGCCGTAAAGGTTCCGCACGGAAGCGCCGGAGGGTCTGTTTCGCCCCGCGGCTATCTCGAGTTTGACCCAGACGTCGTATTTTTCAATCGTGGGCTTCAGGGCTTCGTTGCTCATCTCCCCGCAGAATTCACGAACAGCAGCTGCATAGTCTTCTCGGCTGAATTTCAGCAGCCCCTTGCTGCGACCGTGGGACGAAGTGCCGATTCCCATGGTCTCCAAGGCATCGTTCCAGCCGTGAAACCTCTTCATAACGGTCTGGTGGGTGGGCGGCCAAGGCGTCGCACCTTGCTTGGACACCAGGCCCATAGCGCCGACGAGTTCTTCGCGGAGCGCATCGTAGCGCTTACGGGTGATGCTGGCCCCGGGGTTCTCCGTGACGTGCTTCTGGGCGGCGCCGATAATGCCAAGAATGGTTGCGATGTCACTGTTGTTGACCTCCGTTGAGGACAGTACGGCTTGAAGTTCGGTCAAGACCTCCAGGTCCAGATGGACCGCCGCGTATGCAAAATCGGGGGTCAAGCTCAGGTCGGAACCGAGCAAGTACCAGATGCCGGCCGCAATAACTTCTTTGGAGAAAATGTCCTCAGCTTGGTACTTGTCGAAGACGATGCCTGACTCCCGGAGAACGTCCTCGGCGAGATCAACGTCGACCGCCGGGTAAAGCGCCTGCAGCTTCAGCACCGCGTCCGGCCGGGTGACGCCGCGCTTGGCCATCTGGCGCGCCAAGTCGCCGTATTCCGTCAGAAACGCGTCGTGGGCGGCCCTTCGGGCCGCTTCGCGCGCAACGATGCGGTTCTTTCGGGATTCCTCGGCGCTCGTGCCACCGACCTTGGCAATGATCTGCCGGACCCGCTCGCGGGTGATGCCGAAGGTCTGGCCGATGGCATCCAGGGTCTCGCCGTCCGAGTAGCGCTCCACCATGGCGGCATCGCGCTGCTCCCGACTGAGTTCAGGAGTTGTAGTCATGGTCACATTCCTATCAGTAGCGTCGGACATTTTTGGGCACCCTGGTCGTGGCTCCATCAACATGGGTTACTCCGGGTGTTTTGGCATCCCTCAGCAACCTCAGGAATAACCCATTCGGACTAGCCCCGGGCAGCACCCGCCTCAGGTCCTCCAGCGCCTCCAGCGGCGTAATCCTCGCAGCCTGTGCCCCGTACAGCGCTGCCACGGTCGGCGTCCGGGACTCCGCCCGCACACAGTGCAGCAGCACCGTCTTGCCCTCCGCGCGGAAGCGCTCGACGGCGGCCGCCGCGTCCCCCAGCACAAACGCGGCGTGAGCGTTGTCCTCCTCAATAGGGGAGTCCACAACCCAGAACATGGCGTGGTGTTCCGGAGCAATAGCTGGCACATCCAAAGTCCCCAGCCGGCACAGCGAGACGACGGCATCGATCCCCAACTCAGTCACTCGCCCGAGCGCACCCACCCCGCCCAGCCAGACGCCGTCATCGTGCGGGTGCCGCACCAGAGCATCGGTGCGGCTCCACATGCCGTAGTCCTGGTGCTCAACGCGGGGCCATGAACCCAAACGACGGCCCTCACCGCGGCCCAGCTCCATACCAAGCATCATGAGGTCGCGGGCGCGGAGTCCTGGCCAGCCGTGCAGGCGGCGGCGCCACTCGAAGGGCACCGCCGTGTAGCCGTAGGCGGCACCGAGCAACCCGCCGGCGATGGCGGCGACGGTGTCGGTGTCCCGGCCGCCGCGGACAGCTTCCTCCAGCGCCGCCCGCAGGTGCACCGGGCCGGAGGATGTCAGGCCGGCGAAGTGGATGGCGCTCCAGGCGCCCTGGAACGCCTCGACCACCCAGCCGTTGCGGGTGAAATCCCGCGGCCGGGACCGCTCCGCCGTTTCGATCCGCTCCAGCCACTGAGCCGCCCGGTCGGGGGACAGCAGCGGCAGCCCTGCCCGGACGTCGAGCCTCCCCGTCAGGACCGCCTCCCGGATGGTCACGCACCAGAGGCCGCAGGCTTCCTGCGCGTCGGTATCGGCGTGGGTCAGGGCGCTGAGCACCCCGGCAGCAGCCATCAAGGAGGCCGGGTCACGGTCGAGGTACGCCAACGCCAGCGGTGCGGTGCGCATCAGCGAACCGTTGCCGGCGCTGCGGCCGGTGCGGGCGTGGAAGTCCGCGGCCGCGGCGCTGAAATCGGCCGCGTTGACCTTACTCCGGCCGGCAGCCGCGGCGAGCCGGCGGGCGGCAGCGATGACGGAGCTGGTCTGGGCGCCCACGTCCTTGGCTTCGGCGGCCCAGGCCGTCCAGGCGCGGACAATCATGGTGAGCGCCGCGGGGGAGGAGGACCCGGCATCGGACGCTGCCTCCAGCAAGGCTTGGGCGATCGGGATGGCCATGGACGTGTCGTCGGTCCACTCGGCCGGCGCGAACCCGAAGGGGCCGCCGCCCTTCATGGTGACTTCGGCGCCGTCCGGCAGCGGCGCGCCGAACTCGTACCCGGCTCCGAGGGCGTCGCCGGCGGCCAGGGCGACGAGGACGCCGGCCGCGCGGTCATTCTGCAAGGGGGTCAGTTTCATGCCATCTCCATCAGAGGGTGTTTGGTGTTCCAGCCGGTCAGGTGGGCCAGCTGGGGGCGGCGCTTGGGAAGCTCGACGGCGATGCCGGCGGCGGAAACGGTTCCGGCGGCGCGGGAAACGTTGCGGCTCCGGAGGGCGCCATGGTTCCGGACCTCGACGGCCACGGCGCTGCCGTCGAACGTTCCGAAGTCCATCGCCTGCACGTGCGCGGCGAAGTCGCGGGCACTCTGGCCTGGCATGGGGCCGGACGCCAGTGCCTGGGGTGTGAGGAGTTCCAAGTCCAGCAGCGCGGAATCGATCAGCTGGCGGTAGTGGCGGCGGAAGAGGGTGTTGGTGCCGAAGACCTCCAGGAGCAGCGGCTGCTGGCCGAGTCCGATCACGACGCCGCGCTGGCCTTCCAGCGCGGCCGGTGCGTCCGCAGCGGCGAAGCGGTTGTGCACGTCCTCCTTGAACCGGTCCATGTGGTCGAGCAGGGAACTGGTCACCGAGGCGCCGCGGGCGGCGTCGAAGCGGCTGACGCGGTCCCAGATGCGGCCCTGCCGATTGGTCCCGCGCAGGCTGGTGGGACCACCGTTGGCCAGCTCGGACCAAACGTTCAGAGGGGCGCGCCGTGCCTGCCGGCGGTGGCTGGCTTCCCCGGCTTCCCAGCGGCCGGCTTCCACGCAGAAGGTGTCGATGTCGCGGGTTTCGCCGGGACCCAGTACGACGTCGCGGGCGCAGGTCCGGTGCTGCTGCCCGCCTTCGAGCAGCTCGCCTTCCAGCAGCAAGGCGGGGCTCGACCCGTTGTTAGTGACAGTGAGCCGGGCGACCTGGGCGCCGCTGGCAAGTTCGGTCACGGCGACGTCGGCGTGGGTCCCGGTGCTGATGCCCAAGTTGCCGGAGCCGGAGGTCCAGACGGGGAAGATGCTCAGCGGGCCGAGCCTGCTGCCGGCGCCGACGTGGAGCTGTGGAACCTTCATGGTGAACCTCCAGTTAGATTTAATGCATTTCTGCGCTAATTGATTTCAGTATGCACGGCTTGCATATTTAGCGCAAGACTGCGTTAAATAATCGTGTGAAGGATTCCAAGAACAGCCCTGCCGCGTCCCTGCTCGACTACCCGCGCCCCTCGGTGGCGGTGGATACGGCGGTGCTGACCGTGGCGGAGGGCAGCGTGTACGTGCTGCTGGTGCGGCGCGAGGAGGATCATCAGCACGGAAAGTGGGCGCTGCCGGGCACGTTCCTGCGTGAACGCGAGACCCTCGCGGACGCGGTGCTGCGCTGCCTGCGCGAGAAGGCCGGCATCTCCGGGCGGGTGCCGCGCCAGCTGCAGGTCTTCGACGAGCTCGGGCGCGACGACCGCGGCTGGGTGCTGTCGGTGGCGCACGTGGACGTGGTGCCGGTGGCGGCGTTGGAGGCGGCGCTAATGTCCGACGGCGTCCGGCTGGCCTCGGTGGCGGGTGAGCCGGAGCTGATCGCGGGACTGCCCTACGGCCACGCGGCCATTGTGGCGAAGGCTGTGGAGTGGCTGCGGGCTGCCTACACGGAGGCCCCGGATCCCGGCGAGCTGCTGGATGAGCCGTTCACGCTGCGCGATCTGCGGGAGCTGCACGAGGCGGTGGCGGGCGCGACTTTGATGCGCGACACGTTCCGGCGTTTCATGGAGCCGAAGCTGGCCGGAACGGGGCAAATGTCGGACGGGACGCGGGGGAGGCCGTCGAGGTTGTGGGTGCGGCACGGGAGTGGCGACCTCCCCGAGAGGCGCTCGCGCTAAGTCCGGGCTACGGCATGAAGAATGATCTCAACGACTACGGAACCAGGGCACCTGCTGTCCTTAAAGGAGCGCCATGATCTACGCACAGCAGAGGACACTTCTGTATCGCCACATCAATGCGTTGTCATGGCGGGTGGCAAGTGAACTGAGTCGGCGGGACCCCGGTCTATACATTGCCCTGACAGGTGATGGTGGTTCTGCGAGTCAAGCTGACTCGTTGATGATGGCTAATGCCAGCGGACCCGACTATCAGGCGCGCAGGCGAGGTTCGGGTTTCACGGCTGGTTCCGGTGGGGACTTCCAAATTTCGTGGGAGCAGGCCTTAAATATGCCGAGTGCCAGGGCGATTGCCATTGCACTCGAGACTTCTCAAGGTGTTTACCGTCCTGAGAAGTCGCCGACGACCACTCCGAGGGCTCTCGGCTATCGCTTGATGGCGACGATGTTGGAGCTGACCCTCGGGGACCGTTCGGACTGGTCGACTCGAGAACTTAGGGGTGGGCCGTTGGAATCAAAGTCGTCCGCCACACTCGATCGGCTGCAGCCGTGGGAAGACACCCGCTGGGCCCTTACTCGCGATGGCGAGACTGTCGCGCAGCTGGATAATTTTGGTTGGCTGGAGATTGACGACCGGCTGATCAACCTTCATTCCAGGTATCGGGAGCTCAACGGCCGGTTGTATCCGCTGATGCTGGAGATATTCGGCAGCACGCTGCCGTAACGGGGCGGTTTACGCTGGCGTCCACGTTCGGGAGGAGCCAAGCCAACCCTACGACAGGTCGCCCAGACCCAGCTCTCGGAGGGCCTTGTCGAGCACGCCCCACACTTCGGCTGTTCCGGCTGATCGCTTTTGGCCGGCGAGGGCAAGGAGCTGCCGCCGCAAGTCGAGTTCGTCGTCGGCGAGCCCTTGGTTGTAAGCGGGGGCCAGCAGATACGAGTGGTTGTCTGTGGCGTAGGCGGCCATCATGTCCAGGAAGATCTCGAGCTCCCGTCCGGCCTTCACGAGGGCTGTGTGCACGTCAGCCGGGCCGGCGTCCGGCGCCGGGGCGCCGGACATGGGGAGGATGTCCAGTTTCCCCGCCCAGACCAGTTTTTGCAGCGGTTCATGGAAGAGCGAGAGTACCGTGCCCATTTGGTGGTTCTTGGAGGCGTTGTTCGGCAGCGCGCGCCTGACGTCGTGGACGATCTCATGGAAATGGTCGTCAGCAAGCCCGAACCCGACGAACAGCAAGTGATGGGTCAGCAGGTGCGCCTTGACCAGCGCGGACAGCGCGTCGCGGTTGCTGTTATAGCCAAGGTAGTCGTCACGGGTCAGCACGATGCTCTCAGGCTGGCTCACCGACCCGTGGAGTTTCAGCAGCCAGTCATTGCCGACGGCGGGAATGTTCTCCGGCACGACAGTCCGTGGCCGCTGGGCGTCGCTGCAGGCAGTTTCGAAAAGCCGGTCATAGTTCAGCGTGATCGCCCCCGTGGAGGGGAGAGTGGCGAGGAGTGCCGGCGTCCGCCACCGCCTGACCGAACGCCTCCGGGGAGCCATGCTGGTCGGCGTAGAGCTGCTCGAGAACCCCGGCCTGGTCGAGCAGGCCCAGCCCGTGGAAGGCGTCTGCCTCGGCTTCCATAAGGTGGACGCCGGTCCTCAACTTGTCGAGAAGCTGGCCCCAGCTCGGAGCTCCGGCGCTGACGCTGACGCCTGCGCCGAGAAAGGGCACCAGGTGTCCGGCCCCTGCAATCTGACCAAGGGACTTGGCTTTCTCCTTTAGGTGGTCGCCGAGGGAAGGCCAGGACCCGCCGTCGCCTTCCTCCCGCCTCAGCTTCTGGGCCAGTGAGAACGCTGCTCTGTCCCTCAGTACCAGGACGAGGTCCACTCCGTAGCGGGCCGCGAGTTCGGTGGCGGCGTCCAGGATCGCGCGCAGTCTTCAAGCGTCCGGCTCTAATCGGTGTGTGGAGCCGGTTGCTCAACGGGCTTTCGTACGGGGCCATGCGGACACATCTAGGCGACAGGGGCGGGAATGGTGGCGCGAGGCCTTGGCAGCGGACATGCTGGATTAGCTTTGACAGCTCGAGAGTTACGCCGGGCGACCGCCGTGTTTCGAAAAGCACCGATCTCCCGAGACACGCGAACGCGCCGCCTGGTATCGCCCATAGTGCCGGATACACTGGCAGCGGCCGCTGGGCTAATAGCAGACAATGACAAGACTTTGGGAACCAGTGTCGGTTCCCCGCATTTGGGGAGAACTTTATATTGGCTAAGTCGCGGATTGTCGTGCCGGACGCACATCTCATGGAGTCGATGAGAGCTGTTGGCTATTCGTTGGAGACAGCCATTGCCGATGTCGTCGACAACTCTATTGCCGCCGACGCCCGATCGGTGCAGATCTTGTATCAAGCGCAACCAGACAGCGCATACGTCGCCATACTGGACGATGGCTGGGGGATGGACGATGAGGCGATCGTGTCGGCCATGCAGCTGGCATCCACGAGCGCCGTTGACGAGCGCCTCGCGACTGATCTCGGCCGATTTGGACTGGGTCTAAAAACGGCATCTTTGTCCCAGTGTAGGTGCCTGACAGTAATCTCGAAAAAGAATGGCGTGGTCAGCGGGGCACGTTGGGACATGGATCACCTGGCCCGCGTTAGGAAGTGGGAGCTGCTGATTCTCAGTGACCGAGAAGTTTCCTCGGTGCCGGGCATCCACTTGCTTCGCAACCTCGACGCCGGCACATTGGTTGTCTGGACGAAGCTAAACGACGCCGATCTTGAGAGCGACGTCTTTGCAGAGATATGGGACCAGAGAATGGTGGATGCTAAAGACCACCTCGCACTGGTTTTCCATCGCTTCCTCGCAGGTGAGCACGGTAAAAAATTGGCCATACTATTAAACGGCACTGGCATTAAGCCGGCTGATCCTTTTTTGGTCCGAAACAGCGCGACTCAGGCCGGCTCAGAAGAGCAACTCGCGATCGGGAACACACACATAACGATAAAGCCCTACACATTGCCCTACCTGAACAAAATGACTCCGGCGGACAAAAAAGCGGCTCAGGTAAATGGTAGCCTGCGAGACAGCCAAGGATTCTACGTATATAGGGGTATGCGTCTAGTCATAGGAGGAAGTTGGTTCCGCGTGGCACCTCGGACGGAACTCGGAAAGCTGGCGCGTGTGCGTGTAGACATTCCAAACACATTAGACCATTTGTGGGCGTTGGATATCAAGAAATCCATGGCTGTTCCGCCACCGGCAGTGAAAAATGTTCTCCGGAAAGTCATTGATCGACTAGTGCAGCCGAGTCAGCGAGCTTTTAAGCATAAGGGGACCAAGGAAAAGGGCCCGAAAGACACTCTTGCGACTTGGGAAGCCATCCAAGACAGAAACTCATTTTTCTACAAAATCAACCGTAACCACCCGGTGCTGCGTGTGCTATCTACAACTCTATCCGATAATGAGTTGCACACCCTAGAGAGTTTTATTCGCAACATTGAATCGTCTTTTCCGATTCAGGACGCGTACGTGCGTTTGGCGGGAGATCAGTTGGCCGCCAGTCCGCAGCCAACCGAGTCGGAGATCCTCGATGAGCTCAGGGACTTCTGGATTAAATATGAGGAGAACGGACTGGATGCGGACGAGTTCCGAACCTCGTTCAAGGCCGTTGCGCGCTATTCGTCTGTCGAGAACATCAACGCTCTGCTTGAAGATGTAGTTGGAGGAGTATAAATCGTGAACTTAATGACTGAGTCCTGGGAAACAGCAGCGTCAGAGCTGGAGAGCGCTGTATTGGCTGTATTGGTCGGAAAACAGAAACTGACCGAAGCAGCTGTAGACGACAAAATTGGCAAATATGCATCTATTCATGCAGAGGACCTCACCCCAAAGCAGGTCCTTGTGGTCCGGGACCGCATCCACGCCAAGCTCGGCGTCACCATGGACGACGGAACTGTGCTCCGAGACGATCAATATGAGCTTTGGCTGGAAGACGCTCGGAAGACGACGAACTTTAAACGTGCCGCCACGTATCGGCAATACCTCGTTGCCGACGAGGGTTTCTCGCCCACAGTTGTCACTGCAATGGATCATCTAACCGACGAGCTCCTTGAACTCGTCGGCAACCCTGCAAAAACGGGTGCATGGGCACGACGAGGCCTCGTTTTGGGTGACGTTCAGTCTGGAAAGACGGCCACCTACCTAGGCCTATTCAACAAGGCAATCGATGCGGGCTACCGACTAATTATCGTACTTGCCGGTCATACTGAACATCTGCGGAAACAGACCCAGAAGCGTGTAGACGAAGGCGTAATTGGACGCAGGACACCGACGAAGCCCAAAAAAAGTGGGGGTTCCAATGTGCCAGGAGAGATGTATGTTGGCATCGGTAAGCACGACGTCGACCTTGCAAAAAAGGTCCAAAGGCTAACCAGCGAGTGGGCTGATTTCAGTGCGGCTTCGCAGCAGGGTTTTTCTTTGCATCTGGAGGGGATGGACAATATTCCCTTCATATTCGTTGTAAAGAAAAACAAATCTATTCTTGAAAACCTGCATGGTTGGTTGGCTGATCAAGCAAAAGAGAATGGCAAGCTGGATTTTCCAATGCTGTTACTTGACGACGAGTCGGATTATGCGTCAGTAAACACGCGCGATGAAGAAAGTCCGACTGCGATAAACGAGCTCATACGACGCCTCCTAGAGGTATTTCACCGCAGCTCCTACCTCGGTTTTTCAGCGACGCCATTTGCAAATATTTTCATTGACAGTGATGTAGAGAGTGACATTTATCCTCGCGACTACATATATAGTTTGGAAGCGCCGTCGAATTATGTTGGTGCCGAACGCGTGTTCTCACCATCGGAAGAAATCGGACTCAGCCCAACCGTTCACCTTTACGACAGTGAGGAGTATTTTCCTGCCGGTCACAAGGTAGGTCACCAGGTGACGGATCTGCCGCCGAGCCTGAAAGAGGCCTTGAGGGTATATCTTGCCGCCAACGCGATTAGGGATCTCCGGGGGCAGTCGGACAAGAAGCGCTCGATGCTGATCAACGTTTCAAGGTATGTAGCGGTACAAGACCAAGTTCATCAGCTTGTTGCAGGTGAACTGCTTAAGCTTAAGAACGCTGTGGCCCTGCACGCCAAGACTTATGCAGCCGGACATCCAAACGAAGAGCTTGACTCGATCAGAGACGCGTATGAAAAGTTCTATGGCGACTGTGGGTACGAGTGGGATGAGGTCCTGGGCCAGCTTCCTGCTGCAGTGGCCGGCATCGTAGATCGAGTCGTGAACTCAAAGGTTGACAAGAAACTCGTCGAGTCCGAATCGAAGTTGGCCAATCCCGACAGGCAGGTAGTTGTGGGAGGGGACGTCCTCAGCCGCGGTTTGACCCTTGAAGGACTGACCGTGAGTTATTTCTACCGTCACACCGCTGCAACCGATACTTTGCTGCAGATGGCTCGTTGGTTTGGCTACCGACCTGGCTACGAAGACCTTTGTCGTATCTGGATAACTCCCGAGGCGGCCGACAATTTCGCGTTCATAGATCGCTCCATCAAAGAACTGCGGATGGACCTCGTGGCCATGAGGGACCAAGGCTTGACACCAAGGGATTTCGGTCTGGCAGTGCGTAAACACCCAGGCTCAATGCTCATTACGGCGCGAAATAAGATGAAGTCCGCTACGTCGGTTTCGAGTTTTAGCATTTCGTACAAAGGGAGAGCTCCAGAGACGACAAAGCTTGCGCCCAGCGCCGCCAAGGGGAATTTCAAAGCACTGGAAACTTTGGTAACCAGTCTGGTCACGGGCTACGGAGACGCAGTTCCGGGAAACGTAGGTGGGGGCTCCTCGTTGGTGTGGCGCGAAGTAGACCGAGGGACGGTCGCGGACCTGCTGACTGGCTACAAGGCACACCTTACGGACTTTTCCTTCGGCCCGGCACTTGCCGACCATGTCCGGCATAAGTCTCAGTACGATACCTGGGATGTCTGTATCCGCCGCGGTAGTGGCGCGGAAAAGGACGTTTCCGGCTTAGGCGTGAAGCTGATAGAAACAACCTTGGAGGCCCAACCAGGGCTGATTGCAGTGAGCGGATCTAGGAGGCGTCTGGCAGGGTCTCAGGACTTGAAGTCGCTCATTGACAGAGACTCCGCTGAAGACGCGGAGAAATCCTATTTATCCCAGAACCCGACCAAGAAGTCAGCCCCCGAAGTGGTTTACCTTGATCACTTGGATCGGCCAGCACTCATCGTCTATCCCTTGGGCCTGTCAAAGTTTAAATCTGAAGATTCAGCCGTCGAGACCCCTAAACACCCATTGGTTGGATTAAAGATCGCCTACCCCGGTGGGGTTATCGATCCCGAAGACACTTCCGAAGATGTTGAGTACATGATCACGAAGGTGAAGCTCAAGGAGTTGCTTGGCGACGACGACTTGGAGGACCAGGACAGTGAGTGACTTGATTCTTCCTGGAACCATAGAGTCGCTCTGGCAAGAGCTCATTTCTGAATCGGAGCCTAAGCATAAACTCATGCTGCCGGAATGCGCCCTAAGACTGTATTACGGGCGTTCTCAGCGTGGGCTGCCGCAGTTCTTCATCCGCTGCAAGAAGCGCCCCCCAGTGCCAGAGGTTTCCTCAAGCATTGATGCCAGCGTGGCGAAGCGTCAGGACAATGAATGGGCCCTTCGCTTCGAGCTTGTTGATGACAAATTCACCCACACCTTCATGAGCTTGGCATGGAATCTCGCTCAGAGCAGCAGTTCCGCTGCATCGGAGGAGGAGGGGCTGAGTATTTTCATGGCGGAACTGGCGGCCTGGAAACGGCTACTGACATTCCAGGCCTCGGATCGTCTGAGCGTGGGAGAGATCAGAGGAGTCTACGCCGAACTGTGGTTTGGACTTGAGATCCTCGCGCAGTCACAGCCATTGGGCGTGGTGTTGGACTCTTGGGGAGGGCCTTTCGGCGCCCCCCAAGACTACGGGTCGCCCCTTCCGGTCTCGTACGAAGTGAAATCCGTGTACCCGGAGGCGAAGAGCGTGAGGATTTCATCTGCTGAGCAGCTGGACTGCGAGGGACCCCTCGAGCTCGTCGTCGTGCGCCTGGTAGACATGCCAGCCGAGCTGCCGAGCGGTGAGTCGCTTCCGGACATAGTCGGGCGGTACGTTGAGGCGTTGGGAACGGACAGTCAGCGCCAGGAACGTCTATCAGAACTGCTCCGAAGGTCGTTGCGGGTCGATATCGATGACGACTATTACCAACAGTTTCGCTTCAGGACACAAGGCCTCCGAAGGTTTGAGGTAAATGAAGATTTCCCCGTCATCAAACGCTCCGACCTCGCGCTGTCAATTGGCAAAGTGGATTATTCACTAACTCTCGCCGGTTTGTCATCCTTTGAGCTTGAGGAACCTGCCGTGACCCTGAATGTCGAAATGGAAGCGACGTCTTGAAGATCAACGATTTCTACCAGCGGATGATGTCCGATGTCCAGGCGCGTGCGGATGCCGAAGGAGATTTGCCCTCTCGAGCTTTCATGTCACTTATGGCAGACAAGCTAGCTGAGCTTGACGAGGTGGAGAATTTGCAAGTCCTGCACTATGAGGGGACTGGGCTTAGGAAGCGATCACTTCAAGTGGACGGGTACGATCTTTATGACATCGAAGATTCGGGGGCGGACCGGCAAATAGCACTCGCGGTGATGGACTGGCATCCGGGCGGCGAAGTGAGCACACTGACCACCACAGACGCGCGCAAGAAGCTCAACGCGCTTCAGGCATTTTTGACCGACGCCGTCGAACAGCAATTGGAGACCCGTCTCGAGGACAGTGCTGAGGAGTACCAGTTAGCTAGAGAGCTTCGGCAGCGCGGGGCGGGCGTCAGCCGCTATCGCCTTTATCTGATTTCGAATGCTGCAGCCAGCGCCTCGATGAAGGATCTCTCTGGAGGCGACATCAAGGGGGTTCCAGTGGATTTCCACGTCTGGGACCTTGCCAGGTTCCTTCAGGTCGAGGAATCTGCTTCCGGGCGTGCTGAAGTCGAAATTGACCTTTCAGATTGGCTTGAAGAAGGGCTGCCCGCTCTGCGAATTGTAGCTGAGGATGCCGAATTCGAGACTTACCTTGCAGCCATCCCGGGCGATGTATTGGCAGATTTGTATGGACAGTACGGCAGCCGGCTTTTGGAAGGCAATGTTCGAAGTTTCCTGTCAAATAAAGTACTCGTCAACAGAGGGATCCGGACAACTATTCAGTCGGAACCAAGTATGTTTCTCGCGTACAATAACGGCTTGACAGCAACAGCAACGACGGTTGACATATTGTCTTCAGGGTCCCATACGGTAATCAGAAAAATTCGGAATCTGCAGATTGTCAATGGTGGCCAGACTACGGCCTCTCTTTATAATGCCAGAAGGGATCTGTCCCCCAAGCCGAACCTTACCGATATTTCGGTCCAACTGAAGCTTATCGTTGTGCACCCGGAGGTTTCCGGGGAACTGGTCCCGAAGATATCTAAGTATGCCAACACTCAAAACCGAGTGAATCCGGCGGATTTCTTTTCTAACTCGCCTTTCCACCGACGACTCGAGGCTATATCTCGGCGGCTGCTGGCGCCCTCCATAGCCGGTAAAGCCTTCCAAACCCACTGGTTCTATGAGCGAACCAGGGGCCAGTATCTCAACGAGAAAAACAGGGGAACAAGCAGCCAGTCGAGAACATTTGAAGCCAGGAATCCCAAGAGCCAAGTTATCAGCAAGACCGATCTTGCCAAGTACGAGCTGTCTTGGGCCCAGGAGCCTCACGTGGTGAGTAGGGGCGCACAGAAGAACTTCTCTGCGTTTGCCGCCAGCGTCGCCGGTAAATGGGACAAGGATGAGACTCAATTCAACGACCAATATTTTAAGCATGCTGTCGCCCGGGCCATCTTGTTTACTAGTGTACGGGCTGCCGTAATTCAGTCCTCGTGGTACGCCCCAGGATACCTACCCAACATTGTGTCGTACGCTGTGGCCAAGCTGGCCTACGAAGTTCAGACGCAGGGGCAGGGGCGGGTGCTAGATTTTGAACGCATCTGGCTCGATCAGGCCGTCCCTGCTCCCGTCTTGGCGTACGCGGTCGAGCTGGCACAGTCGGCTCGTACAGTACTAACCGCTGAGGATCGGCCAGTTACAAACGTGACCGAATGGGCCAAGAAGGAAAGTTGCTGGGCGGACATAAAGGGGGTGAAAGTTCCTGTGTCTGCAGCATTCTCCAACTCCCTAGTTGATCCGCAGAGAATCATCGATAAGGCCAAGACCGCCCGAATGAACCAAAAGATCGATTCTTCCATAAGCGCTCAAATTGACGCTATGAACGTAGGCGCAGAGACTTGGCTTCGCGTTGCCGAGTTTGGCAAAGAACACCGGATACTTTCCCCGAACGAGCTCAGCCTAACGGCAAAGTTCTCAAATGGAGCCTACGCTGTGCCATCAGAAGCTCAAGCTGCCAGGCTGATGTCGTTCCTGGAGCGCGTTGAGGAAAATGGATTTCGACGGCAATAGTCGCCGGATGTTGGGTGCGCGTCGAACGTCGAGAGGCCTCCACAGCGGAGCCGTCTAGTACTTCCGCCTCGGGGTCTTTTGTCCTGCTCCGGTGCTGGCGACGGTGGCTTGTAGGCGGACTAAAGTCGTCAGTGACGCGGGGCCGCTGGACCGGTCCAGCGGCCCCGCTCCGTATTTTCGAGAGCGCCACAATGCTGGCTTCCAACCCGATCTGCCGCGCGGGTTGTTCGGTAGGTCATGCCGGGTCTGCTCCTCGGGCCACATCAAGATCGATCGACTCAATCGAACGCTTCCCGCGGCATGCGACCTACCCGCAGGCATCTCGCATGGACACCGAGTATCCACCTCGGAATCAGAGTCAACGGCGGCATTGATCGGGCGGCTGAGTGCTAGGCAGATGCACGTACGAGCGCGTCGAGATCCGGGCCCCAAATATCGGAAGTTGTGGCCTGACTTGCTCGGCCCATTCGTGCGCTTGCGAGCTTCGTGGTTGCACACAAGCCCATCAATTTTTCGACGGAATCCGCGCTTGGGAAAGACTGAGTTAGAATCCAGTCCGGGCGAACCGCAGAGTCTTCAAGGTAGTTTTCGGGATACTCCTGCCCGCACACTAAGATCAGCGTCTCTTTCTTAGTATTTGACTTCCCTATCGCTACAAAGGCGGCCGCTTCGAAGCGCATATGAATCCTCAAGCTGCCCGGATCCAAGCGATGGCCCAAGGCGTCAAGAACATGGCCTACGAATGCCTGCCCGAGATGCCGCTCGGACGCTTGCAGGTGTGCGGCCGATATTTGAACTGCAGACCGCAATCGCTGCTGATGTAGCGCTGTCGTTCTGCTGCCTTGGAGTCGGAGAACTTCTATCTCTTGGTGAACGTGACGCTCGAGAATCATGCGCCGGGCGAGCGCACCATCAATGGAGTCTGTTGGCCAGGCCTCCCTCTGAATCGATCGAACGGCGGCAGCGATAGCCCTCTGGCTGGGACGCTCGCCGTTGCTTACGAGTTCAGCACACGCTGCGGCCACCAAGGCCGATCTCTCGATTTCGTATCCTATATGCTCCTCATCCCCTGCGCTGGGGAGGAAGCTCAGGGCATTACTGAGAATCTCACTTTCCAAGACATTCTCGCCCTGAAATACATGGAGTGTATTGCTGGGAGCAGCGTTTGATTGTGAAAGAGAGTTGAGGAGTGAGCTCCAACGTGGGGATCCGTGCTTGACAATGTGGACGTTGGCTAGATTGTCCTTTCCGAACACTATTAAAAAGAGGTCCCCTGGCCCTGCCCATCTTGTCGCTGAGTTCGAGGGATAGTAGAGGCGCAATTCCGTTCGCGACGGATGATTTTCCCGGGCATCGTAAAACGTGAAAGTTGAAGATGCTGTGAGCGGCCTGGGATGCTCCGGACGCCAATAATGGTACGTCGCAGGACGCGTATCTTTCCCGATTGGCCGGCCCAGAATTGTCTGTAGCCCACCGGCATGAAACTCATGTTGTCGCGATCGAGACGGGTCAACCTCGACCGGCGACAGCCGCTTCCAGGCCAGCCCAACGGGCCGCGTCCCTGATGACGACATTAGGCTGATGCCTGACGGGCGTAAGTCCGAGCCTCCAGGACTTCAGCAATGTGGGG
The DNA here is from genome assembly GCF_056396505.1 of Arthrobacter sp. 05T410. Lineage (NCBI taxonomy): Bacteria > Bacillati > Actinomycetota > Actinomycetes > Micrococcales > Micrococcaceae > Arthrobacter > Arthrobacter sp. 05T410. The sequence continues at coordinate 109,990 of NZ_JBFTLP010000009.1, forward strand.
CTTCATCGCCCGTGCTGCTTCCGCAAAGACAGGGACTACAACCGAATTTCCAAATTGCTTATAGGCCTGAGTGTCGCTCACCGGGATGACGAACGAGTCCGGAAAGCCCATGAGCCGAGCGCACTCACGAGGGGTCAGGCGCCTGGGAGCGAGTCCTTCCTGGACTACAAGAATCTCGGAACCGTCTTTGTAATACCGCGCAGAGAGAGTTCGTGCGACGCTGTCGCCGTTCACGATCCCGTATCCGAATCCATTACCCGCGAGCTTGTGCTTGGCCGCATACTTCTGCAGATAATCCCACAGCCCTGGTGTAAGCGTGTATTTTGCTCGCACCCGTGATAGGCCATGATCGAAGTATCTGCCCCCATCTGAGAGAACATAGGGTTCACTTCCGTCAGAAGCGTGCAGTATGTCCCGTAGCCTGTGTGTTTTTTCGGGAAGGTGTAATTCGTCCCAAGAGAACGTAGTCGGTTCGGCGAAGCCTGCTATTAGGATTCGCTCCCGATGCTGGGGAGTGAAGTGAGCTCCATCGATGACTTTTGTATGCACTTCATATCCGAGCTCGTTCTGCAAAGTTTCGATTATGACTTTGAACGTGTTGCCGCCATCGTGCGACTTCAAGTTTTTGACGTTCTCCAGGAGAAAAGAAGCAGGACGGCGTTGCTGAAGTATTCGCTTAATTTCGAAAAACAACGTCCCCTGAGTTGGGTCGGAAAACCCATGGGGACGGTTTAGAGAGTTCTTCTTGCTGACGCCGGCAATGGAAAACGGCTGGCACGGGAAGCCGGCCAGGAGGACGTCATGGTCGGGTATTTCGTGGGTTAGATCGGTTATGTCTCCGATGAAGCTGTGGTCGACGCCATGATTTGCCACGTATGTTTTTTGTGAGAACTTATTCCATTCCGACGTGAGCACGCAGCGTCCGCCCGCTGCCTCGAATGCAGTGCGAATCCCGCCGATGCCGGCGAAGAGGTCTATGAACCTGAAATCTGCTTGGGGAACGACCCGCCTGCGGTCGTGGAAGCCACTGACGAGCGTATCTAGCGCTTGGGTGGCCGTTGCATCGGAGGGTCCGCCCTCCACGCTCCAGCGAGCAATCGTGTTGCTGTCGACTTCGAGGTAATCCGCCAATTCCTTCCGAGACAGGAACGAGAGCGCGATGTCGAGGGGGCTAGGTGAAACTGGATTTGCAGGGAATCCCATATAAGTACTTGGCCTATGGTCCGGGGCTGGGCATGAAGCCCCGCCGTCTAAAGATGATTCTAGTTTCGCTGGGGTCTCGTCCAACTCCATGCGCTGTCCCATGCACGGGGCGGCCACCTCGGGCTCAATACTGCCAGGAGAAGCCATGCAGGGCAAGGACCTTGAAGCAATCCGATCCGCAATAGTCTACTACCGCGAGCCCGAAGTATCGGAGCGTGTTCGACACAAGGGGGCCTTGCGTTCCCTTGCCGGTCGGTGCTGGTCGTAGTGGTCAACCAATCGTAGTAACCGACCGCCCGAACATGGTCCGAGGTAGAGGTACGGGCGCAGCCTTGCTAAGGCCAGCGAGCGGTTTTACAGCAGGGCGCGCTGGCCGTGATCGCTTATGCATTCCTTAGGTGGGCGTTGTAGCAAGATGTACACAGCACTCTCTGCGCTTCCCCAGTCCCGGTCGGCACGGCACGTAGCAGTGTTCCTGCAGCGATGTTCTGCGGGGCCGAGCACAGCTCGCATCTCCAAGCGGCGCGTTCGAGCTGAGCGAACCGCTGCCGTGTGGATTGAGTGGCATTTGCATAGGTGAGCCTGGGAAATTTGCTGAAGTTCCGATGATTAACTGGGGAAGGGCGTCCATTTCCATCCAGTTCCGGCTCGAAGGCATAGCCAAGGTCAGAAACTACTGCGTCCAACTGATACATACAGACGTCGTATTTGCCTGTCTCATCTAGCCAATACCTCGTGACTCGATAGAGGCCGTCATATCGGTAGACCTTGGCACCTTTTTTGGGTCCCCAACCCCGAATGAGTCGGATTGCCATTCCACTGGCCAACGACGCGGCCAATCCCGCGTTAGGTCCTTCAAAACGCTGATGATCAATTTGCAGTCCCGTGTCCCTGTCTAACCCGCCTTGTCCGGCGTACCGGAGGGTGACTCCATGGTCCTTGTCGCCGCTATAGACTCCAGCGGCGACCAGCGAGCGCGTGATGTGTTCATCCCCATCAATGCCGTTGACAATATGTCGATGCAGTCCCGCCGCCTTGACGTCCTTCCTATTGTGGAAGATTGTTCCCACGGGGACGCTCGCGACATGCCCCAGCTCTACTTCGGTCATATCTGAATCGTGTCACATCAATCTATGGCCATCCTTGACGCTCATGTTGAGCAGACCGTGTCGATGCCGTTGCTTTCGTTGAGGCAAGAATTGACCAACCCGTGGCTTATAGCTTAGAGCTCGTATGGTCATGGATCACCCGTAGTGGTGACACCGTTCGCCCGCGTTTGACAGGTGCCGAGGCTGGACTCTCGGCAGTGAATCATGCGTCCTAGACTTTGCCGGCGCGCGACCTCACGTCGCACTTTGAACTGACAGGGCGCCGGCACATGTTCCGTTTATCCGCGCTGCGAGCATATCGATCGAGGCCACGAGCTCCTTCGGACCGAGCTCGAGGTTGATCGCGTGGCAGAGAATGCGGACATCGACTGATGGGTGTCAGCAGGGCGACTTGGTCCAAGCTACTTCCGGAACAACAGATGGCTGCAAAATCCAAGTTGCGAGTAGTGGACCTGACCGTACTGAATCCGCTTTGGAAAAGGGGGGTAGTAACTACTCGTGCAGGCATCTACGCCAATAAATAGGCTCAGTATTCCTTGATGACCACGCGTCGGCGGGTACCGGCGCCTCAGCGGTATCCGTCCGCGCCTCATGTTCTGCGATTGGAGAGTTGAGATAAATGACAAGTCGCTGGCTCGTAGGAACTTACGAACTGCACGTGATGAGGGTTCCAGAACCCGACGAGGACGGAGACCTGCTACTGACCGTTTTTGCCCGCACTGTGGACGATGACCCGATGGGGCCGGACGACAAGGACGCCCCGATCCTCGCGCAGATGGACCTCTTTTGCGACGACGTAGATGTAGACCCGGACAACCTCCCCAAATGGCTGGATGGGAAGGCGGTTATTGCAGGTGAGACGGGACTTGAGCCGGAGTGGATTGAGATTACTTACGGGCCGAGGTTGGCATACAGGATGAACGAGGTAATGGCGGCTGCAATCCATTGCGACTCTCGCGGGGTGGATATGGAAGAGCGCCCCTGGCGGACTCCTTCCGGGGATAAGGTGCAGCCGATCTTGCTCCGCACGGAGGCCCAAGTGGAGAGTCTAGGCAGGAGGCTGGGCATGTAAGGAATCCGCCATGGCCGCCTCTGGTGGCCTCCGCCCACGAGAGACCAAGTCGGACCAGCAGCCTGCCACCTATGCGGCAGATCCCCAAAGAATCACCCGCCGCAACGGCACTGCACCCCACGTCCAAATTCAGGCCACGGCGACATCATCTCGAACCATTCAATTTGAAGGAATGATCCTGACAAAACTAGAGACGCATTCGTACGTTGTCCGCAGCCAGTTGTCGCTCAAGGCAGTCGAGTGCTCTGCTCCAAGTTCGATAGTCCACGAGTCCGGCGGCGGAACAAGACTTGGAACTCTTGGTAGGGGCAGATACAGCCGTCCTGCCGGGCCAAGAAAGGTTGACATAGTCACCGTCGTGTCCTTGCTGCGGCGGTGCGCCTAAGGAAGCGGCTATACGATCACAAACCAGCTGTGGGGAGAAGTTGACGCTGTTGTCTTAGTGCGGGATAGGTGCGGGTGGGGCTCGAGTTATGCGGGCGTTCAGCGAGGAACTCTGGCGGCTTCGACGGCAGCCGCTCAGGAAAGCGGCTGCCGCGCACCGACGCTGACGGAACTGGCCGGCGCAACGTACGCTCGTCGTCGTCGTTCCACCCTGGCCTGCTGACCGGGCGAGGGAACCCGCGCGCCCTTAGTCTGGTTGCACCTGGCACAGGCCGCTACAAAGTTCTGCAGGCTGGTGGATCCGCCCTTGGACCAGGGGTAGAAATGGTCACCGTGCTCAACGGGCACCGCCGCCGGAGTCCGGACTCCATCTCGCACTGGCCACCCGCGCGGGCCATGCCCTCCCGGCGCTGCTGGCCGCTGAAGCGCCGGACCTGGTCCCGGCGTTTCACGTCTCTGTCGCGAATGACGGCGGCAACAATCGTCAGAACCACCAAGAAAAGCCCGGGGACGGTGACCGCGGCCAGAACGCCGTCGACCATACCGCGCAAAATTTCAGCGACCGTGGCAGCGTTGCGGCTGCCCGCCGGGTTGGCCTTCTGCATGAGTGCCAGGACAACGGACGCACTTAGCCACAAAATTCCTGCCTAATAAGCTGCACGCAGAGCCTGGCGGCTCCAGTAGATGCGTTTCAGTTCCACCGTTCAGTCGTCCCCCATCGATCTTCGGCTCGGTCGAAACCCTGCTGCGCTGCAGCTAGGGAGATCGTACCGTCGGGCCCGCGATTCTTCCTCGTGAATACGGCTGTTGCGTCTTTTCAGCGCTGACCGGTCCAGGCATCCGTGGGTAGTCGCGGGCGCCGTGAAGGCTTTTTGGCAGGCCCAACGTTGGAGGAGAGCCGACGGCGGGCGCGTGCCCGCCGTCGTCCAGGCTGGTTTCGAACGGATTCTTCGCCCGACACTGCAGCCCCGGAACACCGTCCCGAATCTGGAAGGAGGCCTTCGTGCTCACGGGAGATCCCGGCGTCGTGACGTAGTCCAGCACCCGTAAGTCAGCGGTCATCGCATCCTTCGTGATCTTCGTGTTCACGTAGCCGTGGTTGTCGTTGTAGAACTTCAGGTGCGGGTTCCAGGCCATGGTTGGGTCCGTGGTGGATCCTGAGCCGTTGCCGGTGGACGAGATGGACGTGCACCTGAGTTCCGAGCCCACCACGGGCGACGCCGGGTCCTTGTAGTCCACTTTGACGTCGTTGGCCCAGTTGCGGTGCACATCGCCGGTTGGCACGACGGCGTTGCGCACGTTGGCGTCCACCCAGCCCTGCGTGATGCGGCAGCGCGACGCGGCGTAGCCGTCCCACCCGTCCATGGAGACGTCGTCGATCTCCGGGCGCGGACTGGCCGGCAACTGAAGCGCCGAAGGTCCGGTTCCCCCGAAAGTGCGGGACACTGGAAGTCCCGACCACGAAAGCGGGCCACCTTGTTTAGTCTCCAGCACGATGCCGACGGATTCATCCGCCTTCATCCGCCTTCATCCGGCTTCATCCGGCTGAGTCCATGGGACTGAGCAGTGCCGGCGGCGCCGGCCATCTCGACCCGCTGCTGTATCCGTGGGACCCGCCCGTGGCCTCGGGTGTCATGGACGGCAATGACTTCCGGCCACTTGAGCTTTCAGCCGGACTGGATGAAACCCTCGTGCAAGCCGGCGCGGCACCGCTGGAAGCCCGTTCCCTAGTGGTCTCCATCGGCTCGAATTCAAGCGCCGACGTGATGCGGCGGAAATTCGCGAACTACAACCAGCCTGTCAGCGCGGTCCTGCCGCTGGTCCGGGGGCAGCTCCACAACATCGCCGTTGGCCACTCCGCCCATGTGAGCAAGGCCGGTTACATCGCCGCCGCCCCGTATCCGCTGATGGGAGAGTGCACAGCGGTCTGGCTTTCGTGGCTGGACGATGTCCAACTGATGGCCCTCGACGAAACGGAGCCGAACTACCGGCGGATCCAGCTCGACGGCGAAGCCTGCCCGCTCGTGGCGGACCACGGGGAACGTCCGGAGGAGTTCTCGCTGTTCACCTCGCGCTGGGGCGTGCTGACCGACGGCGACGGCGGGAAGCTTCCCTTCCTCGACCAGCCGGCCCTCTTCGGGCTCCTCTCCGGCAGCGGCACCGGGGACCTCTTAGAGGAGGGGAAGTCCGTGTTCGACGGGCCGCCGGAGCTTGTTGCCGAACAACTCGCCATGCCCTCGGTCCAGGCATGGGCCGCGGAATGGTTCAGCGCGGCCGGCCTCGCCGCGCCAGTGGACTTCGACGGGCCTTGCGCGGGCTAGCTACCCCTCTGGAACGTAGTCTTCACCGGGCGGCGATGTTCCCGGCGATGTGTTGGGCAATGTATTCGGCATCGCGGCCCACGCCCGCCACGATGGACGAGCCGTGCCCGGTCAGCCACGGCAACCCGACGGCGTACAGGCCCGGGTGTTCGGTGACGCCGCGGTGGTGCCGGGGGTAGTTCCATTCGTCCAGCACCGGGATGTCCAAGATGCTGAAGTCCAGCCGGTAGCCCGTGGCCCAGAGGACCGACGTGACGTTGGCGGCCTCGATGTTCAGCCGTGCCGGCTCCGAAGGAAGCCAGTCGTCCCTGCGCGGCGGCTCCGGCTCCGGCGCCGACATGCCGGTGGCGGCAATATAGCTGTCGAACATCGGCTTCATCCGCTGGTAGAACGCCGCCTCCACCAGGCCCAGGCGTTCCGGAAGGTCATCACTGAAGACGAGGTCGCCGTCGTCGGCTGCTTCCAAATGGCCGTGCAGCCGGACGCCGCGGCGGCCGAGGTCCCGCAGGTGGATGTCGTGGCCGCCGTCGGCGCCGGACACCAGCGGGTTGCAGGCGAACCTCGCCGCGGGGGAGGGCAACTGCCCCACGGTGAGGCCGTTCAGTCCGTAGTCGGGGCCGAATTGTGCAAGCTGCATCATCCAATAGAGGAGGTCCTGGCCGCGGTACCGGCGCGGGGCTTCCGGGCACGTGGACACCGCCAGGTGGATTTCGCGGCCGACGGCGAGCAGTTCCTCGGCGATCTGGCCGCCGGACTGGCCGGTGCCGACGATGAGCACGGCGCCCTCGGGCAGTTGGTCCGGGTTGCGGTAGCTGTCGGTGTGAATCTGCAGGATGTGGCTGGGCAGTTGCGCCGACACTGCGGGGATTTTCGGAGTCTGGTAACCGCCGGTAGCGAGCACCACGTTCCGGGCCCGCCAGCTGCCCTGGGTTGTGGCCACGTCGAAGCCGCCGCCGTCCGCGGGCGCGATCCGCGTGACATCCGCACCAGTTCGGACAGGAGCGTCGATGCTCTCCGCATAGTGCCGGAAATGGCCGATGAGGTCATCTCGCAGCATGAATGCTTCCGGGGCGGGGCCGTCATACGGCATGCCGGGCAGCGCGAGCGAGAAGTTCGGCGTGTTCAGGCAAAACGCGTCCCACCGGTCCTGCCACGCCCCGCCAAGCGTTTCGCGCCGTTCCAGCAACTGATGTTCGACGCCGGCACGGCTTAGCCAGTAGCTCGTGGCCAGTCCAGCCTGCCCGGCGCCGACGATAAGGGTGTTGACGCTTTGCGGAGCCGCAGGTCGGGCGGCTGCTTCGGGGAACGGCACGTCGGTCACCGTCGGGGTCTCCATGGTTCTTCTCCCGTAGCCAAGGTGCAGGGCTGGCTTTGTTGGCAGGATATGTCCGCAGGGCCACCGCCTACAGCAGATTCTGGGCAGTCCTTTCCTGCACCTGCAGCCGGAATCCCTAGAGAAGTACGGCCTGAACGCGGAAACGGTAAGAGGACACGAATTGCGCGTCCTCTTAACGTTGCCGGGTCGCAGGGGTTGGACTGCGTCGGGGGTGCCGAATTTCTAGTGGAAGAAGATCCGCGTTAGTGCTGGATGCCGAGGACTGAATGCGCGATCAGCATGTCTAGGCGGCGCACATCCACCTTCTTACCCGTCTTAATTTTGATATGCCCGGCGCGGGTCCAAAGCTCCAGCTCTGCATCGAGATCAAATCTCCCGGCGTTCTCTGATGACCACATGTTGATGTGGGAATAGGGCAGCGAGTACACCTCCACCTTCTTGCCAGTCAGGCCCTGGGCGTCGCGGACGATCATGCGCTTGGTTGTAAAGATGGCGCTATCCCGGAACGTCTTGTACGCGGCCACCGGCTGCTCGCCCGGCACCATTAGTTCCGCGACGTCGTTGGGAATCGGACATTCGTCGACGAACATCCACGTGGTCACTGCTGCTGCTTCCAAGGGGGTGGCTCCTTTTCGTGTGGTCAAGCCTCGGAGTTCAGTGTTACAAAGGCATGCCGGGCCGTCGTGACCTGCAATCGGCGTGTCGCGATGGCGCCCTTCATATTCAGGAAGGGTTCGCGAAATTTTCGGTGAGGTCCCCCTTGTCAGCGGATCCGGGACATCTGGGACAGGCAGGGCGACAACACATACCGATGCTCGACGTATCGCCTACAACTTAGGCAAACGGCTGCCGTTCCCCGACGGCGACCGCATCCTCAAGCGTTACGTACGTCCGCCGTCGTCGTTCCAGTCTTTCCTGCTGGCCTGGCGACGGGATGTGGGCGCCTTTCGCGCGGTTGCACCTGCTGCACGCGGCGACGAAGTTCCGCAGGCTGGTGGATCCGCCCTTGGACCACGGGTAGAAATGGTCACCGTGTTCCGCAGGACGGGAACACCGGCGGCGGAAACCGGCCTCCATCTCGCACTGGCCCTCTGCCCGCGACATGCCTTCGCGGCGCTGCTGGCGGCTGAAGCGCCGGACCGGATCGCGGCGCTTCACGTCCCTCGCCCGGATTACCGACGCGCTAATGGTCAGGACGACGGCGAGTACGCCTGGAAGCGCGACGGCCGCCAGCACGCCGTCGAACATCCCTGTAAAGATGGCTGTGACGGTCGTGGTTGGTCGTACCGCAGTTGCGTTCCCGGAACGCGTCACGAGCGACAGGATGGCTCCGGCGAAGATCCACACCGTCAACGCGGCCATGGCGAACCGGAGTAATTGGCGCGTCCAGTAGATGCGTTTCAATTCAATCATTTGGTCCCCCCATAAAGACTCCGGCAAATGAAGACGGGCGGCGTCCCGCTCGCTGAGGCAGATCGTACCTTCGCTGGCACTACGGGGAGGCGGTGCCTCATCGCGCGGGGCGTTTCGCCGGAGGTGTTCTGGTTCAGTGCGGACTGCGCTAGCTTTTTTCTATGGCCATGGGCCGGCAACGGTGCTCTGACTCCCTACAGGAATTTCTACTCGGAAGGGGTGGGAAAGGTCATGAATCGACGAACCAAAATCGTCTTTGGTGTGATCGTCCTGTTGCTGGTTGTTGGTGGGGCGACATTATTTGTCTTCGACAACACAAAGAGGAGTACGGCCGCGGAGTACAACCCGCAGATCAACCCAGCAGATTTCACCACTGAAATCACCAACAAATACTTCGCCCTCCCTGTCGGCAAAAAACTGACGTACGAGACCACCGAACACGGAAAAGTCTCCGAGAGGATCGAGATCGAAATCCTGCCGGAAACCATGACCATAGAGGGCGTGGAGACGGTGGTCTATCTGGATAAGGAGTACAAGAACGGGCAGCTGGTAGAGGAAACTCGGGATTACCTGGCGCAACATAAAAACGGCGACGTCTGGTACTTCGGCGAGGACGTGGACAACTACTCGAATGGAATCTTGTTGAACCACTCCGGCAGCTTTTTGCACGGAAAAGACGGCGCAAAAGCTGGCATCTGGATGAAGGCCGAGCAGCGCGTCGGCGACTCCTACAGGCAGGAATTCTACGTTGGTCACGCGGAAGACATGCGGGACACCGTAGCTACCGGCGAGACAGTCTCCACCACATCAGGCACGTACACCGACTGCGTCAAGGTCTACGACTGGACGCCGCTTGAAAAGAGCTCCCGGGAGTATAAGTATCACTGCCCTCAGATCGGTGCGCTGGCCCTGACCGAGGACCTGGAAACCGGCAGCCGGTCCGAACTCGTGAATGTTGTGCTGCCCTAGTCTTTCTACTTATTGGACCGGGGCTTAGAAGCCTTCGGTTCTTTCGGCGGCAGTCCGGCCACGTGCTCGAATGCCTTCTCCACCCAGGCTTTGGCCCGCGCCTCGTCGCCGTCGCCCTCGGCGTTCCAGATCTCCGGCAGCCCGGTGTAGCCGCCCATGGGGCGCTCGGCCGGACCGAACGGCACGGTCCGCTCGGTGCCTTCCAGCAACTCCTTGTCCGCCCCGGCCAGCTTCACGCCGATGGTGGGGCCGAACAGGCCGGCGAACATGTGCCCGTGCACGAACGCCCCCAAGTTTCCGAACATTGGCTTGATGACCACGTCGGGATGGTTCGGGAGCACCGAGCGGAAGTGTTCCTTGTCGGCGTCGGACGCTTTCGGCATTTCCATGGGTCTTCCTCCGGTACTGGCGGTCGCGGGCTGGTCTTCCTGCAGGATATGCCCGCGGCCGGGCATGGGACAGGCGGTCGGCATAAATGTTGCGAGCCAGCTTTCGGCGGGCATGATTGAGGCATAACCCAGGAACAGCGACCTCCTGGTCCGTTATACGGGTTCCATGGGACGGCTTTTTTCACGGCAAATGCGGACGCAGTAAATTCCGACAATTTGCAGCTGTGCCTAGTTCGGAGTGCCTGGCCTAGTAACAGATAGTCAAAACTCACATGGCGGGTTACTATTTGCAAAGTCTGGCTCAGCAGACTTTGGTTGCTCAGCATTCGCTGACGCATGAACTTGGGGGAAATACATGCTCGCAATGACGAGTAGATTCCGCCTGCCTGCCTTTATCAGTGCAGTGCTGGCGATACTTATGATGCTGGGTTCGGTCCCGGCCACCGCAGCCGATACGTCGACGGCTTCCATTCAGGGGACCGTGACGGCTCCCGCCGGAGTGAACATTGTCGGCACATATGTTTACGCCTTATCGGCGGCATTCCAGCGCCACATGGGCGAGTCCAGCGTTGAAGCGGACGGCAGCTACAAGATCATGGGCCTTCCCGCGGGATCCTACAAGCTCCACTTCGCTGGCTGGAATACCGGCGCCCAGGATCAGTGGTACAAAAACGCCGCCTCCTATGACACTGCCACGCCCGTGGCCGTCACCGCCGGACAGGCCCTCACCGGCATTAACGACACGCTGGTAAAAGGCGCCACGATCGGCGGAAAGATAACAATTCCCGCCGGCGTCGGTTCATCCAACCTGTCTGTAGTTGCTTTGTCGGCGACCACACATGACGGGGCAGGACAGTCCGACGTGGGAGCGGACGGCAGCTACAAGATCATGGGCCTGCCGGCAGGGTCCTACAAGCTCCACTTCACGGGCTGGGACACCGGCGCCTTGGACCAGTGGTACAAAAACGCCGCCTCCTTCGACACTGCCACGGCCGTGACCGTCACTGCCGGTCAAGACCTCGCCGGCGTCAATGCGACGCTGGTCAAGGGGGCCACGATCGGCGGAAAGGTCACCGCGCCGGCAGGCGTCACCCTCTCCAGCGTTTCAGTGAGTGTCTGGTTGGCGGCCTCACAAAGGCAGGTGGGTCAAACTTCCACTGTGGCCCCGGACGGCAGCTACAAGGTCATCGGCCTGCCGGCAGGATCCTACAAGGTGGAGTTCTCCGACTGGAACACCAGTGCTGCGGACCAGTGGTACAAGAACGCCGGGTCCTTTGAAACTGCGACTGCCGTGACTGTCACTGCCGGCCAGGACCTCACCGGCATCAACAGTACGCTCGTGAAGGCTGCCACAATCAGCGGAAAAGTCACCGCACCGGCGGGGGTCGATCTTTCGAACTCCTACGTCAGCGCCTCGCCCGCAGCGGAACAAGGCAGCCAATTGACTCGGTCCGCCGGCTTCGCCCCGGACGGCAGCTACAAAATCACTGGCCTGTCAGCGGGCTCGTACAAGCTCCAGTTCTCCGGCTGGAACACTGGCGCCCTCGACCAGTGGTACAAAAATGCCGCCTCCTTCGAGACGGCCACGGCCGTCACTGTGGCCACCAGCCAGGGCCTCACCGGGATTAACGCCACCTTGGTCAAGGGCGCCACGATCAGCGGAAAAGTTACCGCTCCGGCAGGCGTCAACCTTTCCAACGTCCAGGTCTCAACCTGGTTGGCGTCCTCAATGACACCAGTGGGCCAGACCATCAATGTGGCGCCGGACGGCAGCTACAAGATCATCGGGCTGCCGGCGGGATCCTATCGACTCCAGTTCTCCGGCTGGGACACCGGCGCGATTGACCAGTGGTACCAGAAAGCTGACTCGCCCTACAAAGCCATTCCCGTGGCCGTGACGAACGGCCAGGACCTCACCGGTGTTGACGTCACCATGGTCAAGGGCGCCACGATCACCGGCAAAGTCACCGCCCCGGCAGGCATCAGCCCTTCCGGTATTTCCGTCACGGCCACTCCGGCAGCCCCGCAGGACCAGAACCCAAGTTATTACGGCCGAGTGGGGCCGGACGGCAGTTACAAGATCATCGGCCTTCCGGCTGGATCCTACAAGCTGGCATTCAGAGGTGGCTCCGGCGGCGCCGTCGACCAGTGGTACAAGAACGCGTCCTCCTTCGACACCGCCACTGCGGTGACCGTGGCTGCCGGGCAGGACCTGGCCGGCATCAATGCCACCTTGGTGAAGGCCGCGACCATTAGCGGGAAAATCACTGCCCCTGCCGGTGTGGTGCTCAGCAAAGTAATTTATCCCGGCGTTACCGTGGCGATGACAACCGTGAAGGTCTTCGCCGCCGGCTCCTCTACACGGCAGATCGCGCAGGGCTATGTGAATCCGGACGGCAGCTACAAGGTAACGGGCTTGGCTGCCGGATCCTACAAGGTCTTCATTTCCGGTTGGAACACGGGCGCGGCCGACCAGTGGTTCGACAAGGCTGCCTCGTTCGACGCGGCCCGAACCCTGACGGTGGCGGCCGGGCAGGACCTGACCGGCATCAACCCGGTCCTGGTCAAGGGCTCCACCGTCAGCGGCAAGATCACCGGCGGAGGCACCACTGGCACCCCCGTCAGCGTCCTGAACTCCGCGGGGGCTGTGGTCAAGGACGGCTACGCAGACGCTGCCGGAACCTACAGCATTGGCGGTCTCGCGGCGGGATCCTACAAAGTGGCATTCAACCGTGCCAGCGGCTCCTCCCTCACGGAGGCGCAGTTCTACAACAACAAGTCCGAATCCGCAGGGGCAGGTGCAGCCCAGACCGTGACCGTCGGCGCAAGCGCGTCGGTATCGAACATCAACGCCACCCTGGTCACGGGCGGCTCCATCGCCGGGACGCTAACGGACAAGGCGGGCAAGCCTCTGCCCACCGCCGGAGTGCAGGCCTACACCCGCGATGGAAGTCTCGTCACGCGTAGTGGGATTACCGACGCCAGCGGAAAGTTCAATATCACGGGGCTCAGTACCGGAAAGTACTTCGTCGTCGCGCACTCCGGTGCTGACGGATCGAAGATCTATTCCGGAAACGTCGCCACCGAGGCCAGCGCTGCGCCCGTGGCGGTCATCGTCGGCAAGCCGACCATCATGGGTGCACTGTCCTTCGGCACCCCGCCGGTGGCACTGACGGCTGCGCCGGTTCCGACGATCACCGGCCTTGCAGTGTCCGGGGAGAAGTTGACGGCGGTTCCTGGCACGTGGGGCCCGGCGCCGGTCACCCTGGCGTACCAGTGGAAACAATCCGGGGCGGCCATCGCCGGGGCGACGGCCGCGACGTATGTCCTGACATCCGGTGATGTGGGCAAGACGATCACGGTCACGGTGACCGGGTCCAAGCCCGGCTACACGACGGCGGCCAAGACCAGTGCGGCGACAAAGGTCGTCACGGCGCCCGTGGCGTTGACGGCTGCGCCGGTGCCGACTGTCACGGGCACTACCGTGACCGGGCAGAAGCTGACCGCAGTTCCCGGCACGTGGGGCCCGGCCCCGGTCACCCTGGCGTATCAGTGGAAACGGTCCGGGGCGAACATATCCGGGGCGACGGCCGCGACGTATGTCCTGACGTCCGGTGATGTTGGGAAGACGATCACGGTCACGGTGACCGGGTCCAAGACCGGCTACACGACGGCGGCCAAGACCAGTGCGGCGACGAATGTCGTCACGGCACCTGTGGCGTTGACGGCTTCGCCGGTCCCGACGGTCACGGGCACTACTGTGAGCGGGCAGAAGCTGACCGCGGTTCCCGGCACGTGGGGTCCGGCGCCGGTCACCCTGGCCTACCAATGGAAGCGTTCCGGGGTGAACATCTCCGGGGCGACGGCCGCGACATATGTCCTGACCTCCGGTGACGTGGGCAAGACGATCACGGTCACGGTAACCGGCTCCAAACCTGGCTACACGACGGCGGCCAAGACCAGCGCGGCCACGAAGGCTGTAGCAGCCGTCTAGGGCGCCAGGCGCAGCAGGCCGCCGTACCGGGCCGCCGAACTACACAGGCATCACCAGCCCTACAAAGCAAAATCACAAGGAGACCCGTGCCCTTCCCAATCTCAACGTTGGAAAGGGCACGGGTCTTCGCTCCCCGCGCCTGTGTGTGGCTAGTGGCCTGCTCGGTCCTGGTCTTCCAGCCGGGCGGCCTGTTCCGGTTCACCTGGATGAAGGTGGCCTGGCTCCTGGCCGTCGTCGGAATCGGAGCCCTTGCCCAGGCCGGAGGCCGGCTGCCCCAAGGCATCCGGCGGGCACTGTGGGCCGCCGCCATTGTGCTGTCCATTTCTACGGCTTTCTCCGCCAGCCCCCTTGCCAGCTTCCTGGGACGCTGGCCACGGTTTGAGGGCGCACTGGTCATCGCGCTCTACGTCGCCGTCTTTGCCTTGGGTGCCAAGGTCCTCGGCGGGCCGGGCAGAGCCAGGAATTGGGCCATGTTCCGCACCGCGCTCACCCCGGCGGTGGTGATTGTGAGCTTTATTAGTGCTTTCGAGGCCGCAGGCTTGCGGCCCCTGGGCGGGTCCGCGGATCTGCGCCCCGGGGCCACCCTGGGCAACGCGACGGACCAGGGAATCATCGGAGTTCTGGCGGCCGCAGTGCTGGCACTGCCGGCACTGCGCGGCCGGGACTGGCCGGCCCGCATCGGCCTTGCAGCGGCGGCCCTGACCACGGTCCTGTCCGGTTCCCGTGCAGCGATCCTGGGCCTGGCCGCCGTCGTGCTTGTGTTGGTAGCGGCCGCAATCCGGACCCCCGGCCGCGCGCGCGTCGCGGCGGCTGGCGGTGCCTCGCTCGTGTTGCTTGGCGTTGCCGCAGTCGCCATTCCCGTGGCGCGGGAGCGGCTCTTCAGCGCCGACACGGTCAACGGCCGCTGGCTGCTGTGGGACGAGAGCCTGAAGCTGATCGCCGAGCACCCCTGGACCGGCGTCGGCCCGAACGGTTTTGTCGATGCCATCACGGGCTTCCACACCCTGGAGTGGGCCGTCCGGGTGGGCGGCACATTCCCGCCGGACTCGCCGCACTCCTGGCTTCTGCAGGCCGCCGCCGTGGGCGGACTTCCGCTGCTGCTGGCGGCGGCGGTGCTGGCCTTCCTCATTCTGCGCAGCGCTAGTGAAAGCATCCGCACCGCGGCACCGGGAGTTGACCGCGACAACCTGACCGGCGCCCTCGCTGCCGTGGCCGCTTACGGTCTGATGCTCCTCACCGCATTCACCTCGCCGGCCACCACGCCCGTGGCGGCCTTCATCTGCGGGGGATTGGTGTCGACGTCGCGGGCTGCCGTGCAGCAGGTCCGGCCTCGCGCCAAGGCGGCTCCCGCGAAATCAGCTTCCGAGGTCCGGACCTGGAAGACCTTCCCGGCCGGTGCGGTGGCTACGGGGCTGCTCGTGGCCCTGGGGCTGGGCATCGCAGTGCCGGCGGCGATCGCCGAATGGCCGATGGCCGAGGGTGTAGCCGCCGTCGCGGCCGGAGACCTGACGACGGCGGAGAGCCAGTTCCAGCGCGCCTACGGGCTGCGGCCCTGGGACTCGGATACCGCGCTGCTGGCGGCCCAGGCCTTCACCGGGCCGGCCGCCGACGGGGACTCCATCGCCGCGAACCATGCCGTCGAATGGGCCCGCATCGCGCTGGACCGCACGCCCGGCTCATCCGAGGCGGGCCTGGCCCTCGCCATCGGCTTTATCAACATTGGGAAGCTCCAACAAGGCAAAGACACGTTGGACGAGATGATTCGGCGTTCCCCCTTCGACTCCGCTGCCTATCTCCAACGTGGCGTCGCCAACTTCGGCCTCGGCAACGTCCAGGACAGTCTGGCCGACCTCGCCGCCTCGGCGGAGCGTGCGCCGGCCTCGGCGGAGCCGTGGACCATATTGGCCAGGATCTATGACCGGCTGGGAGATCCGGAAGCGGCGGGGCAGGCGCAGGCCCGTGCGGATGCGCTCGGCCCTCGCTGACCGTTCCAGATGGAGGTGTGGTAATTCACCCACCAAACGTCCTGTACAGTTGATCCTGTTGTTGTGTTTATGCAGTTCGTAGTTCAGGCAGTACGCAAGGTTGCAAGACCTTGTTCTTCTGAAGCAGCGGTTTTGAGCACCCCAAACAGGAGGACCCGAAAGTCGGGACAGTTCCTCCACCTTCACGAAGGACAAAAATAATGGCTACTGGTACCGTCAAATGGTTTAACGCTGAAAAGGGCTTCGGCTTCATTTCCCCCGATGACTCCTCACAGGATGTTTTCGCACACTACTCTGCGATCAACTCCTCCGGCTTCCGCTCCCTCGAAGAGAACCAGAAGGTCTCCTTCGAAACCGAGCAGGGCCCCAAGGGTCCCCAGGCCACCAACATCCAGGCTATCTAATTTCCTTTTAGATACCCGGGACCGTTAGGTTTCGAGCAGGGCCCGTCTTCGGACGGGCCCTGCTTTTGTTTAACCCACCTGTGCCTCCAAAACAGGGATGACGACGGCGGCGCGGCACCGACGTCGTCCGCCCACGGCGCCGTCGCGGTCCTCATGCCGGCCAGCTCCCTGCGCCGGGTCCCGCACCACAAGTCTGCGGCTAGTCGTCCCGGGGGATGAGGATCCACAACGCGACGTAGACGAACTCACCCACGCCGAACAGGCCGAAGAACATAAACCCGAGCCGGACAAAAGCCCGGGGGACTTCGAAACGGTCGGCCAAGGCAGCGCACACGCCTGCGAAGATTTTGCCGCGTCTGGGGCGAACCAAGGTTGCTGACATTTCGCTACCGTAGCACCAGGCGCCCGTCGAGTCAGCAGTGTCTTTCGCCCCTGCCGCCCACTGCCACAGCACGCGCCGCAGCTGGTCAGAGCTGGCCGCGCCGCGCCAGGTAGGTGTTGAGCGCCGGGTTGTCGATGTCCTTGGCCAGCCACGGGATGGTCTCGGCGGCGGCGGTGTCGCCCAGGAGCGCCCGGTGCGAGTGGGCCCGGACCACCAGTTCGCGCAGGGCGCCTCGGCTGGCCATGGTGCCCAGCCGGTCGGCGTAGTCCCCGGCGGCGGGGGAGCCGGCGTCGATCGCGACCTCGGCGGCCGTGTCAAGCAGCCGTGCCCGGTACCAGAGGTACCAGGGCGTGGTGTCGAGCCCGCGCTTGAGCCAGGATTCGGCCGCGGCCTGGTCGTTCAGCGCCATGCTGAGCCGGGCCTTGGCTCCGGCGGCCAGGGTCAGGTAGCAGTGGTCGCCGGCGACGTCGGCCATCACCCACGAGCGGTCGATCAGGGGAGCGGCGTCCTCCAGCCGGCCGGCGGCGAGGAACGTCTCGCCGCGGAGCCCGGCGACAAAGGGTTCGAACGCCGTCCAGTGTTCGGCTGCGATCAGTTCCTGGGCCCGGTCCAGGCATTCAGCCGCCGGCTCCAGATCCCCGCGCAGCAGATGCACCCGTCCGGTCAGCGCTTGGCTGAACGCCAGCAGGCGGCGGCCGCCCACGGCGGTGGCGAGCCGGCTCGATTCGGCCAAAGCCGCCAGCGCCTCACCGTAGTGCGCGGTGTCCGAGGCCGCCATGCCCTGGATGGCCAGGATCCTGGAGCGTTCGTCGTCGAACCCGTCCGCCGCCCGGGCCGCCTGCTCCAGCCAGCCGGCCGCACGGTCCGGAATGCCCCGCTGCACGGACAGGTACCCCAGCTCCCGGTATGCCGCCGCCGCCACCCGCGACGCCGGCCGCCCGGGGGTCCGCCCCTCCGACGCCAGCGACGCGGGATCCAACCCTTCCGACTTCAAAGCTCTGTGCAGGAGGTCGGCCACTTCGGCGCCGCGGCCGCCGGCCTGATGGATCAGCGCCGCGGACAGTGTGACGAGGGATTCGGCGAGCAGGTGATGGTCGCCGGTTCGTTGCGCGATCTCGGCTGCGAGGCGTAACTGCTCCAGCCCGCGGTCCACGGAGCCTGCCGAGAGCGAGGCCTCGGCGGCGTCGAGGTAGGACCGCACGGCGGCCGTACTAGCCGGCAGTCCGGGCTCGGCCGGGGGCGCCGCGTCGGACAATGCCCGGCGCACCTCTGCGGGCACGCCGAGCCCGAGCTCCCGGCGGTAGAGCTCGCGGCACTTGTCGGCCTGTTCCCGCGCCCGCCGGTAGTCACCCAGGGCTAGCAGGGCTTTGATCAGCACGGCATGGCAGTCCGCGTTGAAGGGGTCCAGGTGCAGAGCGCGGGTGGCGAGGTCGACGGCGTCGTCCGCCCTTCCGGCCGCCAGCGCGGCGAGCGATGCCTCGTAGAGCAGCGTCAGCACAGAGTTCTCGAGCCGGTGCCGCTGGTCCTCCAGCCAGGACTCGAACGCCGGGCATTCTTCGAAAGTGAGCCCCTCCAGGAGTTCGCCGTCGAAGGTGCGGGGGTCGGCGTCGCCGGCTGGCTGCAGGGCCGCGAGCACATCGCAGTTCCAGCCGGCCGGCAACACGAGTCGCAGCGGGTCGCCGCCCACCGATTCCGTGCCGAGGGTCCGGCGCAGCTCGGAGAGATTCCAGCGCAGGGCGCCGAGGGGGTCCTCGGCGTCGGGGAACAGGAGGGCCGCCGTCCGGGCCCGGCCGGTGCCGCCCGGTTGCAGCGCGAGGTAGGCCAGCACAGCCCACGCCTTGCGGCCCCGGGGCTGCCGGGGTGCGGTGCCAGCGGACTCGATCCGGGGCGGACCGAGGAGCCGAATCCAAGTCTCGGCCATATCAGTCATGCTACGCCGCCAACGGGCACGCGGGAGGGGCCGACGGCGGGCGTGCGGCGGGGGAGCGACGGCGCCTGACCGGCGCTTGATCGGAGCCGAAGAGAGCCGGAAGCGGGCGGAAAACCACAGCGGAAAATGCTCACACGGTGGCTCACACGGTGGGTGCGGAAACTGGACATGTCCCCACAAAAAGGACCGGAAACCTGAACCCCAGTCGCAAACTAAACCCGCACCGATCGCCCGGGATTCCGGCCCAACAACCTGATCCATCATCAGCCCCAACAACCAGCTCCATCACTCGCCCGAGGTGCTCTTCACATGGAATTTGCCGCTATCCTGCTCGCCGGACTCCTGGTCTTCGCAGCCGTCGCCACCATAGTCGCGGTCGTCCGCGACGGCCGGGGCCACACCCCTCCCATCCGGTCCACCCGCGCCTGGATGGCAGGCAACCTGCCCAGCGAACCGTACGCATCCCTGCGGTCCCTGCAGGGCTGACTGAATCCGGTAACCACACGCCAGTAGCCGCACGGGCCTGACCCCCACCTCCAGCATGGGAGGCGGGGGTCAGGCCCGACGTCGTGCGGTGTCTTTGCGGAGTTCAGCGCTTCGTGGCGTCCTGTGATCGCCGGGTGTCGCTCTAGTGGGCTTGAGGTGGGCTTACATCGCATGCCATGAACGTTCCAGGGACGCTCTTGAAATCTGAAGAGTGCCGGATGTCAGATGGTCTCAGACAACCACACCGGAGGAGGTCGCCATGACGGTCGCTTTCAACCACACCATCGTCTACGCAACGGATAAGCGTCGGTCGGCGAAGTTCTTGGCCAACGTGCTCGGACTGCCGGAACCCGAAGCCATGTGGTCCTTCATGACCGTTCCCCTTGACCACGGGGTGGCGCTCGATTTCGCCACGGCGGACCGGCCCATCGCCGCGCAGCACTACGCCTTCCTGGTCAGCGAGGAGGACTTCGACGGAATCTTCGCAAGGATCCAGGCCGAGGGCATCCCCTACTGGGCGGACCCGGGACGGTCCCGCCCACAGCAGATCAACCACAACGACGGGGGACGCGGCGTCTACTTCGCGGATCCTGACGGGCATTTCCTTGAGGCGATCACGCGTCCGTACGGATCGGGTGCTGCATGAGGTCCCAGGTTCGCCGTCACGGCCACCGGGGCCGCCGAGATCGTTGCGCGGCACGAGGGCATCGGCGAGGATGAACGCGGTTCACCGTGTTGCAAACCGTGCTGCAAACAAGGAGTCGACGCGAATGACGAAGTATCTGATCTCGTTTCCGAGTGCCGCCATGGTCTTCCCCGAGGAAGAGCTGCAGGCTGTTTCGGATGCGTCGCACGCGGTCGTCCAGGAGGCGAAGGACGCCGGCGTCTGGGTGTTTGGCGGCGGCATCGATGAGGGCATCCCGCCCGTCATAGTGGATGGCGACGGGACCGTGAGCGAGGGCACTTACCCGCAGACGACGCAGCTCGAAGGCGGCTACTCGGTGCTGGAGCTGCCCTCCTACGATGAGGCTTTGGAGTGGGCCGCGAAGATCGCGGCCGCCTGCCGTTGCGCGCAGGAGGTGCGCGCCTTCCAGTACGACCCCGCCAGCTAGGTGACTGCGCGGCGGGGGTGGCTTACACTGACCTCGGCTGGTGGGCGCCGGGGGAGGGCACGTGGCAAGAGGACATCTTTGTGGGGCAGTAGTGGTGGCTTTCGGGCTGGCCTTGGCCGGATGCTCTGGATCCACACAGCCCGGTCAAGCCTTCACGTCGCCCACCATGCGTGCGGCACCCTCAACCCCGAGTCCTCAGCCGAGCCCGTCCATCGCCCACGACGGCAACGTGAAGGGAAGCAGCGCAGTGAGCGTAACCGTGGCACCTGACATCTTCGACCAGCAGGGCGAGAGGTACGAGGAAGGACTGGGTGACGGATGGGAAACGTCACCCGGGTTCCTTGTCGAGACTGACGACCAGGACAAGGCCGCCGCGGCGTTGTATGCCGCGGGAGGGCGCTTTATGTCGGTGGACCAGAACGGCAAGGAACTGAGCCCCGCCGAAATGACTGGCGACTACCCCCAGTACACGCCAAACTACGTCTCCGATGTCTATCTGACCGAACTTGGCCCCATGATTTGGACTGACACTAAAGGCGAACTCTCGATAGGCATGGCGGAGAGGATGCTGCTCATACTGGAGGCCGAACTCCGGTCCCAGGGGATCACGGCCCATGTGACTGCTCCACCGGCTGACCTCTCACTCGACGGCACGCCCATCTGGCGGCCTCCCGCCGAGACCGCCGTGCACGCGGGAGCTGACGTGAAGGCGCCGACGAACGAATAGCGGCGGCGGGAGAACCTCGGGGCACCGTTCCCCGCCCCGGACCGGCGGGGAACGCCGACGTCGTCGGTCAAGTGTCTAGACACCCGCAGTGGCGCGGGAGCATCCTAAACGTGTGCGCGTTTCGGGAGGAGAGCGGCCAAGGGGCAGGGAGATCCCGTCCCGGCTGGGGAATCCTGGGGAACCGGTGGACCGCTGGCAGTCCCACTTTCCAGGCGTGCGGACACGATCGGCGAGGGAACCGGGGACCAGATCATGGACGAAACATCCGATACGCGGCAAAGGCTGTCTAACCGCATCGACCAGAAGCAACGGGACCTTCAGTCCTACCTCGGCCGGGAACGACCCCGGCGCTCCCGGCTGGCCGGCATCAGCATCGTGGGCAGTGCGCTGGCCGCCGCGTTCACGGTCGGCCCCGCCGCCGGTGGCACGGGGTTCACCGAAGCGGTGGCGAACATCTTCAACCTGGCGGACGACTCGATTGTGTGGCGGGGACTGTGTCTGCTGGCGGTGATCTGCTCCGTTGCCGCGGCGCTGGCCACGAACTTTGCCACGTCCCGTTCCGTGGCGGACCGTGTGAGCGCAGCCGAGACCGCCAGTGCCCAGCTGGAGGGGCTGCAGGTCGCGCTGAACTTCGGCCACATCGAGATCGACGAGGCCGTCAAGCTGTACCAGCAATACGCCACGCAGGTGGCGTTCGTGGAGGCCTCTCCGGCGGGGTGAACTGTTCCTTCAAGCAGCGGCTCAACAGAGAGCACAAGCGCTCGGGTCGCCCTGCAGCTACCCCTGCAATCCAGTCCGTGTTGTCAGCCCTCAAGAATCAGTTCGACTTCCACGTCCACCTCATCGCCGGCGTGGATGCCGGCTGCGGTTCTGATGGCCTTCTTGACGGGGAGGAGGTACGAGTTGGTCCTGCTGTCCGGGAAGAGCGACGTCCGCCACCGCTGCCCGGCGATGCAGGCATTCACCTTCACCGAACCGAAGCCCTTCCGGAACGGGGCGGCCTGGTCCTTGAGCTGCTCCGCCAGGTCCGGCGGCAAGGTGATGAAGTGCCAGCCTGCCTGCTCGGGGTAGTGCCACAGCTCGGCACGGAACGTGTACGACGTCGTCACGCTCTGAGTATGGCACCGGGAGCAAAGCCTCGTGATGTGCGCGTGTGACCCACTCCATAGAACCCCGACGCCGGGCCGCCGGCCTCTGGGGGCGGCCGCGGCTGCCGAAATCCGCGCGGTTCCGGGAATGTGACGCCATGGAACCCCCTCAGGGGGCCGATTTGTGTAGGGTCCTCCCGGCGTGTAAAGTAATTCGAGTCGCCGCCGCTGATGCGGAAAGAAAGCGACCGACCCCCTTCTAAACAGCCTGAAAATGGTTCGCAAATTTGCGTGCTAAATAACGGCGGGGACCTTCTTGGATGAATGTAAATCGCAGAAATGCGAATTTGCAAAGACTTCCGAGATCGGGTAAGTTTGAAAAGTTGCTCCGGAGCGATCCTTGACTGTTTGTTGGTTGTGGTGGTGCCGGGTGTGTCTGTTGTTTGAGAACTCAATAGTGTGCCAAGTTTGTTGATACCAATTTATTGTATTGAATTGGTTG
>NZ_JBFTLP010000010.1:0-128323 GCF_056396505.1 Arthrobacter sp. 05T410
TCCGGTTCCGAGCCCGGCGGGGAACTTGAAGTTCAGGCCGACCCGGCCTGCCTTGGGCAGGTCGATCGCGTAGTAATCGGTGTCATCGATGCCTCCGCTGAGTGCCGAACCGGAAACCGTGGTCCCCAGGGGCACCACCGTCGCGGCCGCCATGGTGTTGTTGGGTTCAGTTTCTGCCGTCGCAGCTAGGGAGGGCGCAGCTGTCAGAAGTGAAAGAAGCACCGCCAGGAGTGCTGTGAGTGCAGTGCGTGCCGGACTGAAAATGCGACGCATGGCGCCGATCCCACGTGATGCCAATTTGTCCCCCTGAATTGTGCGTCTGTTGCATTGCACTAGATAAAGTGTGGAGAGCGTCCGCTCAAGATAATGAAGTGCTCGAATTGTCATGCTGAATTTTGCTAAATGACCGGCTTCGTCACATCGAAAGGAAGCTGTCAAGTCGCTTGAGTCGCGGCATGTTGGTTAGGTGGGTGCGGAGAACTCGCTTTGCCGGGGTCGAGCCTCGCTATTCTTGGGGGGGAAAATGACGTTGTGGCGTGACGTTGGCTGCGTTGCTGTGCCACGTCGCAAGGCTAGGTATCCAACCTGTACATTTTCTTGGCTTCCTCGTCGGAACCCGAGTGCTTTCTCGCACGGTGAAGCGCCTGCGCAGAGTGCGGCGCGGTGGTAAATCCGCCCCCAGCGCGAATTAGATGGCATCGACATCATTCGTCGACGTCACCAATTCAGCATCCTGCCAGTCTCCTGGCCCAGTGCACCCGCAGCTCAGGTGGTGCCGGAAACGGTGCTGGCGGAAGCCGTGCTTGTTACCCAGTCGCAGGCTGCGGCGCACCCGTGACGGCGCGCTTCGGATCAGCCGGGGCCGCGAGTCAGCCGGGGCGCTGCCCCGGCGCTTGCTCCGGCCCGGGGCCGCGGGCCGCTTCCTCACCGGCCCGGACAGTGGCATCGATCATGGAGTTCATGAAGCGGGTGGCGATCTCCAGTTCTTCGGGCGTGAAGGTCGCCATGGCTGCACCCATGTGGCGGGCCAGCGGCAGGAACATTGCGCCGCCGTCCCGGTAGGCCTTGGGCGTCATGCGCAGCTGCACCTGGCGGCGGTCCGCGCCCTCGCGCTCACGGACCACGTGGCCGGAACTGTGGAGCCGGTCGATCAGTGCGGTGGTGGCCGGGGAGCTGAGGTTCAGCTCTTTCCTCAGCACCCCTGGAGTGACAATCTGGTCCCGCGCCGCGTGCCGCATGATGACGGCGAGGGCGTTGAGGTCCGTGCGGTGCATGTCGTTGCGGCCGCCGGCGGAGTCCACGTAGCGGTTGGCTTCGAGGGTGAATTCCTGCAGGAGCCGGACGAGGGGCGGCGGACCGGCGGCTTCGGGCGGGACTGTGTTCTTGGGCGAGACCGCGTCTTCGGATAGGCCCGGGGATTCGGCTGACACGGCGGACCTCCTTCGTCCCTTGATCCTGCCCCGGTGGTCTGACCGCGGCAGGTCGGCGCTGTCGACGGCGCCTTCGGGAGTCTACTGCAGGGTCTGCGGAGAGGCCTGACGCCGGCTGTCTTTCCATTCTCCTCCGGTGCCCCTGGCAAATGGGTTATCTCCATTATGGAGATAGTCTACTATGGAGTTGATCTCTGCTCCCACTCCGAGGCGCACCCTGGAAGGAAACATGAAAACGACTTCGTCCGCGGCGACCCGTGTCCCGTTCTGGCTGCGCTGGCTGGTCCCCGCAGTGCTCGTCCTGGCCTGGCTGGCGATCGCCGGCGTCGGCGGCCCTACATTCGGCCGCCTGAGCGAGGTGTCATCGAATGACCAGGCATCGTTCCTTCCCGCCGGGGCCGAGGCCACCGAGGCTGCGGACTGGCAGGCAAAGTTCAGGGACTCCAAGGAGATCCCGGCAGTGATCGTGGTTGAGAGCGACTCCGCCTTCACCCCGGCCCAGCTCCGCGAGACCGCGGCCCTCAAGGGCAAGCTAGAGGCCCTGCAGGCCGGGAGCACGGTTATCGGTCCCATCCCTTCCGAGGACGCCAAGGCAGTCCAGTTCGTGGTGCCCATTGCTTCCTCGGCGGAAGTGAAAACAGTCGTCAAGGAACTGCGCAACGAGGTCCGGGCGTCCGCGCCGGCCGGAATGCAGACATTCGTCACCGGACCGGCCGGCCTCACCGCGGACCTTGTGAGTGCCTTTGCCGGCATTGACGGCATCCTGCTGCTCGTGGCCCTGGGCGCCGTGTTCCTGATCCTGCTGATTGTCTACCGTTCCCTGCTGCTGCCCGTCATGGTGCTGTTCACGTCGGTCTTCGCGCTGTGCGCCGCGATCCTGCTGGTGTTTGGCATGGCTAAGGCCGGCTGGATCCAATTGAACGGCCAGAGCCAGGGCATCCTGTCCATCCTGGTGATCGGCGCAGCCACCGACTACGCCCTGCTGTATGTGGCCCGGTTCCGCGAAGCCCTGACCCACACCACCAACCGGACGGCCGCCGCCGTCACCGCATGGAAGGCGGCCTGGGAACCGATCCTGGCCTCCGGCGCCACCGTAATCATCGCGCTGCTCTGCCTGCTGTTCTCCGACCTCAACTCCAACAAGGCCCTCGGCCCGGTGGCGGCGGCGGGCATCCTCTGCGCGCTCTTCGCCGCCCTGACCCTGCTGCCGGCCCTGATGGCACTGCTGGGCCGGGCAGCGTTCTGGCCGTTCCGGCCCAAACTGCTACCGGAAACCGATCGGGAACCGGAACTGGTCACCGGCCTCGAGGGCCAGAAGGGACTCTGGCGGGCCACCGGTTCGCTCGTATCCCGCCGGCCGCGCACGGTCTGGGTCGCCTCGGTGCTGCTGCTCCTGGTAGCCGCTACCGGCCTCCTGCAGCTTAAAGCCAACGGCGTCGCCCAGACCGACGTCATCCTCACCTCCTCCAATGCCGTCGACGGGCAGGATGCCCTGGGCCGGCACTTCGACGCCGGGTCCGGCAGCCCCGCGGTGATCGTGGCCGACGAGGCAAACGCCCAGGACGTTCTGGCGAAGCTGCAGACCAGCGACGGCGTCGGAGACGCTTATCTGCTGGCCGAAGGCGGCGCCCCGGTCATCACCGGCGCCCCGGGCGCGCCGGCTGCCCCCGCAATCAGGGACGGGAAGGTCCTGATCAACGCGACGCTGAACCACGCCGCGGACTCCGCCGAGGCCGAAAACGCCGTGGTGTCGCTCCGCCAGGACCTGAAGAAGATAGACAGCGGTGTGCTGGTCGGCGGTGTGACGGCCACGGCGCTGGATACCAACACCACTGCCCAGCGCGACCTCGTCACCATCATCCCGGTGGTCCTGGGCGTCATCCTGGTCATCCTCATGCTGCTGCTGCGCTCGGTGCTCGCGCCGGTCCTGCTGGTCGCCTCCGTGGTCCTGTCCTATGCCGCGGCGATGGGCGTCTCCGCCTTCGTGTTCAACAATGTCTTCAGCTTCACGGGCGCGGATGCGACGGTGCCCCTGTTCGGCTTCGTCTTCCTCGTGGCACTGGGCGTCGACTACAACATCTTCCTGATGAGCCGGGTCCGGGAGGAATCCCTCAAGCACGGCACCCGGGCCGGCATCCTGCGCGGCCTCGTAGTGACAGGCGGGGTCATCACCTCTGCCGGGGTGGTCCTGGCGGCCACCT
This sequence comes from Arthrobacter sp. 05T410, assembly GCF_056396505.1. NCBI lineage: Bacteria > Bacillati > Actinomycetota > Actinomycetes > Micrococcales > Micrococcaceae > Arthrobacter > Arthrobacter sp. 05T410. The sequence goes on from NZ_JBFTLP010000010.1 coordinate 3,632, forward strand.
TCGCGGCCCTCGGCGTCATCCCGATCATGTTCCTGGTCCAGCTCGCCTTCATCGTCGCGTTCGGCGTCCTGCTGGACACGGTGCTGGTCCGCTCCCTGCTGGTGCCCGCGCTGGCCTACGACATCGGCCCGCGGCTTTGGTGGCCCGGCAAGCTCGGCCGGCCAGGGAGCGGGGCTGTGGCCCGCGACGGCGCCCGGGCCACGCTGTCCGCCGAAAATCCGAAGGCAGATCCGGCTGAAAACGAGGAGGCCGGGGTCCGCTAGGCGGAACCGAAGACCGCAGCCGCCGTCACTGTCCCTGGTCCCTCCACCAGGCAACGGTGGCGGCGGCTGCCTCGTGCAGCGGGGTCGGTGTCAGCCCCAGCGCGGCCTGGCTCGCCGTGGAATCCATGACGAAGGGGTGCTCGAACTGGTACAGGGTCTCGGCCAGGTCCCGCATATCCGTGGAAAACACTCCCATTGCCCTCACCGCCCACCCGGGAACGCCGGTGACACGCGGTGCCCGGGCGCCGGCCGCCTTGGCGAATGCCCCCGCGATCTCGCGCTGGGTCAGTGCAGGTCCAGTGGGCGCATGCCATACCCGGTTCCACACCTGAGGCCTGTCAGCCGCCGCAATCATGGCGGCCGCGAGGTCCGGGACATACGTGAAGGAATGCGGCTGGTCCGCCCGCCCGATCACCTGCATTGGCTTGCCGGCCGCGACGGGCCGGACCATGCGCTCGCCGGCGTGCGAGTTGCGGACCCGCGGCCCGAAGAAATCGCCGGCCACCATGCTCACGGTGGCGGTGGGGGAGGCCGCCCGGGCCGCGAGCAGTGCGGTCCGGACTCCGCGCTTGCCGCCCTGTGCCTGCCGGGGGCTGTCCTCGGTCATGATGTTTTCCGGGGTGCTGTAGGAGTACAGGCTTTCCGGGAAGACCACGACGGCGCCCGCCGCGCCCGCCGCGGCGAGCACATTCAGCTCGGCGGCCGGCAGTTCCCTGGCCCACACCTCGGCGTTGTACCGCGAGCCGTGGATGCAGTGAAAAACGGCCGCGGCGCCCTGGACGGCCTCGCCGAGCCGGGCGGGCTCGGACACGTCGATCGACACTCGTTCCACCAGCGGGTGGGCGGGTCCGCTGCCGGACCTCGTCAGGAGGCGCACCCGGTGGCCCGCCGCTGCCAACTGTTCGGCGACGGTCCAGCCCACCGGGCCGGCCCCTGTGACGACATAGAGCCTGGACGGTTGGTGTCCGGAGGCTGCAGGTTGGGACATTCCGATCTCCTTTTGAAATAACGAGAGCAGTGCTCTCCCATTCAGGATGCGCCGCCGTGGCCGGCAAGTCAAGAGCGGTGCTCACATTTGTTGACAGTGCTCTTGGATGTGGAATGCTGGACTCATGCCAGAGGACAGGATTGCGGGCGCGATAGACGTCGGCGTTGCGGCAGGCCCGGCCGGAGCGGCCGGAGCGGCCCCGGCGGCGGCGCGGCTGCGCACCCCGCGCGAGCGTGCCCGCGCCCAGACGGTGGCCGATATCGTCCGGCTGGGCCGGGAGCATCTGGCGCTGCACGGGGCCGCCGCGCTGTCCCTCCGCGCCGTGGCCCGTGATCTCGGGGTTGTCTCTTCGGCGGTCTACCGCTACGTGGAGAGCCGCGAGGAGCTGCTGACCCTTCTGCTGATTGATGCGTACAACGAACTTGGCGATGCGGTGGATGCCGCCGTCGGGGCAGTGCCGGAGGATGACTTCGGCGGGCGCTTCGCGGCGCTGGGCCGTGCGGTGCGGGACTGGGCGCTGCGCGAGCCCTCCCGCTACGCCCTGCTCTTCGGCAGTCCGGTGCCCGGTTACCAGGCCCCGGCGGAGCGGACCACCGGCCCCGGGACGAGGGTGATTACGGCCCTCATGGGAATCCTCGACGGCGCCTTCCGGGCCGGGCGGCTCGCCGCGACCGGCCAGCGGAGTCCTGCCGTGGCCGCCGGGCTGGCGGGGGACCTGGCGAAAATCCGCGCCGAGTTCGGCCTGGCGGTGCCGGATGACCTCCTGGCCCGCGGCGCACTGGCCTGGACCTCGCTCTTCGGCGCCGTCAGTTTCGAGGTTTTCGGCCAGTATGGCGCAGACACGTTCACAGCCCGGGAGGAGCTCTTCGGCCACCACCTCGCGGTGCTGGCCGACGTCGCGGGCCTGCCGGCGGCCGGCGCTGCCCGGTAAACCAGGTTCCCCTGTTGCCTTGCCGTAGCGCTCGATAGACTGCCCCTGCGCCCGCACGGGCGCGCCAGATGCGTCCAGGAAGGATCCATCCATGTCTGAAGAGACCAGGCCTGAAGAGAACAGGCCTGCAGAGAACACGCCTGAAGAGAATGTCCCCGGAAAAGCGGCGCCGCGGAACGTCGGTACCGGTCCCGCGGAAGATGAGGCAGAGGCCGCGGCACCTGAGGGGCAATACGCTGAGGGCGACTACGGCTCCGCCGGCACGGCAGGCCAAGTCCCGCCCACCGCCGTCGAGGGGGAGTACGCCGCGGGGGACTACGGCGAGGCCGGCGTGGCCGGAGCCGCCGTCGTCGGCGACGTGGAAGGCGACTATCCCGAGGGCGACTACGGCGAGGGCGGGGTCTCCGGTGAGCCCGCCGGCGTCGCCGAGGAAGGTGAATACCCCGAAGGTGACTACGGGAGCGCCGGTACGTCCCGTCCCGAGCGATCCGCCCGGCCGGCAGCGGGAGAGCCTGCCGACGGCGACGCCGCTCGGGGCGATAACTAACGGGATCAAAGCTGGCGGGACCAGCCGGCGCGGGCGCCGGCTGGTCCCCTGCCCAGGTCTGCGCCCCTGCGCCCAGCGGGCAGGTTCGCGCAGGGCGAAACGCCGCCCGGGACGCGCCGGAAGGGCTGGATTGAGGGGAATTTAGGCGGCGAGGAGCTGCCGCGGGCGAGGCGGGAAAGCGAAGTTGAGTCGAGTTCGCTCAACTTTAAATTGACTTATGTCCCCCTCTGGGTAAAGTTGAGTGTAGATCGCTCAATAACGGTCGGACCCACTGCGGTTAGAGCAATTGAGGTTATAGCCACAGCCACTGTGGTTGGAGCCACTGCGGGTCCGCGGCCATCTCCGCAAGATTCCAAGGAAGTAAGGAAACAATCCATGTCACGTGCAGTAGGTATTGACCTCGGAACCACTAACTCCGTCGTCTCCGTTCTCGAAGGTGGCGAGCCCACCGTCATTGCCAACGCCGAGGGTGGTCGCACCACGCCGTCGGTTGTTGCCTTCTCCAAGTCCGGCGAGGTCCTGGTCGGCGAGATCGCCAAGCGCCAGGCCGTCAACAACATTGACCGCACCATCGCGTCCGTCAAACGCCACATGGGCACTGACTGGACCGTCGCCATTGACGACAAGAAGTACACGGCGCAGGAAATTTCCGCCCGTATCCTCATGAAGCTCAAGAACGACGCCGAGTCCTACCTCGGTGAAAAGGTCACCGACGCCGTCGTCACCGTGCCGGCCTACTTCAACGACGCCCAGCGCCAGGCCACCAAGGAGGCCGGAGAAATCGCCGGCCTGAACGTCCTGCGCATCGTCAACGAGCCCACAGCGGCCGCCCTGGCCTACGGCCTGGACAAGGGCAAGGAAGACGAACTCATCCTGGTCTTCGACCTCGGCGGCGGAACCTTCGACGTCTCCCTCCTGGAGGTCGGCAAGGATGAGGACAACTTCTCCACCATCCAGGTCCGCGCCACTGCCGGTGACAACCACCTCGGCGGCGACGACTGGGACCAGCGCGTCGTTGAATACCTGCTGAACCAGCTCAAGGTCAAGGGCATCGACCTCACGAAGGACAAGATTGCCCTGCAGCGTCTCCGCGAAGCTGCGGAGCAGGCCAAGAAGGAACTCTCTTCCTCCTCCAGCACCAACGTTTCCCTCCAGTACCTGTCCGTCACCCCCGACGGCCCGGTCCACCTGGACGAGCAGCTGACCCGCGCCAAGTTCCAGGACCTCACCAAGGACCTGCTGGACCGCACCAAGAAGCCGTTCCAGGACGTCATCAAGGAAGCCGGCATCAAGCTCTCCGAGATCGACCACATCGTGCTCGTCGGCGGCTCCACCCGCATGCCGGCCGTCTACGACCTGGTCAAGGAACTGGCCGGCGGCAAGGAGCCCAACAAGGGCGTCAACCCCGATGAGGTCGTCGCCGTCGGCGCCGCCCTGCAGGCCGGTGTCCTCAAGGGCGAGCGCAAGGACGTGCTCCTGATCGACGTCACCCCGTTGTCCCTTGGCATCGAAACCAAGGGCGGCATCATGACACACCTGATCGAGCGCAACACCGCCATCCCGACCAAGCGGAGCGAAACCTTCACCACCGCGGATGACAACCAGCCGTCCGTGGCCATCCAGGTCTTCCAGGGCGAGCGTGAGTTCACCCGCGACAACAAGCCGCTGGGCACCTTCGAACTGACCGGCATCGCGCCGGCCCCCCGCGGCGTTCCGCAGGTCGAGGTCACCTTCGACATCGACGCCAACGGCATCGTGCACGTTTCGGCGAAGGACAAGGGCACCGGCAAGGAACAGTCCATGACCATCACCGGCGGCACCGCGCTGTCCAAGGAAGACATCGACCGCATGGTCCACGACGCCGAAGAGCACGCAGCCGAGGACAAGGCCCGCCGCGAGGCAACCGACACCCGCAACACGGCCGAGCAGCTCGCCTACTCCGTGGACAAGCTGATCGCCGACAACGCCGACAAGCTGCCCGAAGAGGTCAAGACCGAGGTCAAGGCCGACGTCGACGCCCTCAAGAAGGCCCTCGAAGGCACCGATGACGGCGCCGTGAAGACCGCGTTCGAGAAGCTGCAGGCTTCCCAGACCAAGCTCGGCGAAGCCATCTACGCCCAGGCCGGTTCCCCCGACGGCCACGCCGGTGCGCAGGGTGCCCCCGCAGGCGAGCCGGCAGCCGGCTCCGACGAGGACATCGTCGACGCCGAAATCGTTGACGAAGACGAGAAGAAGTAATCATGCAGCATCACGGTAACGAAGAAGAGCACGGTTCTTCCGAGAGCCGGCGCGACGCGGAACAGCAGGAGAACGAGCCGCAGAAGCCGGTGATCCACGACAACCGCAAGGTTGATCCGAAGACCGGCCAGGCCCGCCACCCCGGCCAGGAGCACGCAGCTGCCGCGGCAGACTCCGGAGACGCACTGTCCCAGGCGGAGGACATCCTCAACAGTGTTGAGGTGCCCGCCGCGGAATCTGTGGCCCAGGGCGCGCCCGCTGCCGAGGCGGAGGAGCTCAGGAATGACCTCCGCCGCCTGCAGGCCGAGTACGTCAACTACCGCAAGCGGGTCGAGCGCGACCGGGCCGTGGCGGGCGAGATGGCCGTCATCGGCGTCCTGAACGCGCTGCTGCCGGTACTGGACGACGTCGACGCCGCCCGCCAGCACGGCGACCTCGCCGACGGCCCTTTCGCCGCGATCGCCGCCAAACTGGAGGCTGCCCTGAAGACGTACGGACTGGTCCGCATCGATGAGACCGGCGTGGAGTTCGATCCGACCATCCACGAGGCCCTCATCCAGCAGCCCGGCACGGATATCGAAATCGACACCGTCAGCCAGGTGCTGCGCTCGGGCTACAAGTCCGGCGATCGCGTCCTCCGCGCTGCCCAGGTGATCGTGGCGGTACCGGCGTAGGTTGCCTCTGGCGCTCCGCCGGATAGGGGGCGGTGCCCGTCCCCGGCTGCTCCCAACGCTCGCAAGCTCGTGTTGGGACCCTCGCAGCCGTGGGCCCATCATCTGCGAAGCGCACTCTGCACGACTTTTGAAAGGAAACGCCATTGGCTAGCCAGGACTGGGTGGACAAGGACTTCTACAAGATCCTTGGTGTCGCCAAGGACGCTTCCGACGCCGACATCAAGAAGGCTTACCGCAAACTTGCCCGGCAGCACCACCCGGACACCAATGCGGGGAACGTCGCGTCGGAGAAGAAGTTCAAGGACATCTCCGAGGCCTATTCCGTGCTCTCGGATCCCGATGAGCGCCAGCAGTACGACGCCATCCGGGCCATGGGCGGCGGCGCACGCTTTGCCCCTGGCGGAAGCGGCGGGGCCGGCGGCGGAGCTGGCTTCGAGGACCTCTTCGGCGGGCTCTTTACCGGCGGCGGAGGCCGCCACTCCGGCGGCTACAGCACGGCCGGCGGCATTCCGCCCGAGTTCGCAGATCTCTTCGGCGGCGGCGGATTCGGCGGCGGGGGCCAGTCCTTCCAGCGGGCTCCGCAGAAGGGCTCGGACCGCACCGCGTCGACCTCGATCTCATTCGGCGGGTCCATCCGCGGCACCACGATCGGCCTGCGTGAACCGGACGGTGAGGTCATCGACGTCCGCATCCCGGCCGGCATCAAGGACGGACAAAAGGTCCGCGTCCGCGGCAAGGGGCAGTACGCCCCCGCCGGCAACGGCGACCTCATGGTCACCGTCTCGGTAAAGCCGCACGAATTCTACGTCCGCGACGGCGACAACCTCCGGATCCACGTCCCGGTCTCCTTCCCGGAGGCGGCCCTGGGCGCAGACATCGAGGTTCCGACGGTCGACGGCGACACGGTCAAGGTCAGGGTTCCGGCAGGGACGCCCTCGGGCAGAACCCTGCGCGTCAAGGGCCGCGGCGTCAAGCACGCCAAAGCCACCGGCGATCTGCTGGTGACGATCGACGTCGCTGTTCCGCGGAAGCTGAACAAGGAAGCGGAGGAGGCCGTGAAGGCCTTCGCCGCGGCCACCGCCAATGAGGACGTCCGCGCGGGCCTGGCAGCCAAGGCCCGGCTCTAGGAACGGGATCCAGCCATGGCCATCGACTTCGACCAGCCGATCTTCGTCATCTCCGTTGCCGCGGAACTGGCGGACATGCACCCGCAGACGCTGCGCCAGTACGACCGGCTGGGCATCGTCTCGCCCAGCCGTGCCCCGGGCAAGTCGCGGCGTTACTCGCAGCGGGATGTGAATATGCTCCGCGAGGTCCAGCGGCTCTCCCAGGAGGGGGTCTCGCTGGAGGGCATCAAGCGGATCCTGCAGCTGGAGAACCAGGTGGCCGCCCTGCAGCGCCGGGTCGGAGAACTGACTGAGGAACTGGGCCGGCGCCGCCAAGGGGCCGATTCGCGGATCTTCGCCGCAGGAACTGCCGGCGACGTCGTCAGCCTGGCCCGCGGCAAGCGTCCGCAGGCGCGGTCGCAGGCGCTGGTGGTGTGGCGGCCGAGGGGCATGGGCTAGGACTCATCTCGCGGTTTCCCCAGGTTTCCCTGGTGAGCAGGGCGGCGATGACACGGCCACGGGCAATGTGTCAACCATCACGTTTTTCAGTTACGTCGCAATGCCGGGGCAAGTAGCGGCAGGAGCAAACCGAGTACACCGGAACGCAATCAGGTACCCGACCATCCGATAGTCGGGTACCTGATTTGCGTGACTTCATGCCCATTCCGCGCGTTGAATTGGAGTGTCAGAAAAGGCTGGCATGACACGCCTACAGCTCCTACGGGAAGCCCGGGCGCGGAGCCAGCGCAGGAGCAGCGTAGACGCCGGGGGGCATCGCATGCATGATTCAACCGAGTTTGATCCGTCCAGGTGTGATTCGCCCAGGTTTGATTCGCCCCTTCGGGGCGGGTCCCGGCTGCGGCCAGTTGCGTTGACGGGCACGCCGTGAGCCCGGGGCTCCAGGCGGCCGTCCTGTTTGCCGGTTCCCTGCCGGGGCACATCCTGATGTCCCTGGGGCAGGCCCTGGTGGTCGTCTGCCTGTGCTTCGACTTCGTCCGCGCGGTCTCCGTGCCGCGATCCCGCAGCCGGTTCGTCGCCAACACGTGGTTCCGGACACTTGCACTGCCTTCCATCGTGGTCATGGCGTTCAGCGTGCTCCTCGATGCCGCCTCCGGCTCTTGGCCCGAGGTCGCCGCTGGAGTGTTCGTCATGGTCGCCGTGATCTTCAGGTGGCACCATGGCAGCGACGAGGACAGCTGGTGGACGGGCAAAGGCAAGGCCCTGGGCCGTTGGCTCCGGAACCGGGCAGCCTCCGGGTCCCTGGTTGCTCCGGCCACGGCCTGAAAAACTACGGCCTGAAAAAGACCTTGCTGTCCGGGCGTCCCAGGGTGTCCAATCCTTAACACAAGGCCCTGCAGGGCACGAGTGGATGCGACGCCGGGAGGTTCTCATGCCGTCGAAAGGCGCCAAGACGCCGTCAAGAGGACCGGTCCGGGGTACGTCTGACCTCCGGCGGGCAGACGCCAACGGCGTCGCGCCGCCGGAACAGCCGGACAAGGTCCGCAATGTGGCACTCGTGGGGCATTCCGGTTCCGGAAAAACGATGCTCACCGAGGCACTGCTTGCCGCCACCGGAGCCATCACCCGCAAGGGCTCGATCGCCGAGGGCACTACGGTGAGCGACTCGGATCCTTCCGCCATCGCGCAGCAGCGCTCCGTGGCGCTCGCGGTGGTGCCGGTGATGGTGGGGGACATCAAGGTCAACCTGCTGGACACTCCGGGCTATACGGATTTCATCGGCGAGCTGAGGGCAGGGCTCCGGGCGGCGGATGCGGTGCTGTTCGTCGTCTCGGCCACCGACGATGTCGACGCAGCGACCACGGCGCTTTGGAGCGAGTGCCAGCGGCTCGGGATGCCGCGGGCCGTGGTCATCAGCCGCCTGGACCATCCGCGTGCGGACTTCGACGCCGCCATCGCCCGCTGCCGCCTGGCATTCGGCGACTCCATCCTCCCGCTCTACCTGCCGGTCCCCGCGGACGGTCCCGTCACGGGGCTGCTGGGACTGCTGACCGGCACGGTCTCCGACTACAGTGATGCGGAACCGGCGCCGGCCACCCGGGCCGCGACCGGCGTCGAACTCGCCGCCGCGGAGTCCGCACGGGGCGCGCTGATCGAAGGGATCATTGCCGAGAGCGAAGACGAGACGCTCATGGACCGCTATCTCGGAGGCGAGGAAATCGCCCCCGACGTCCTGATCACCGATCTGGAGACGGCCGTGGCCCGCGGGTCCTTCCACCCGGTGCTGCCGGCGTCGGCGGAGTCCGGGCTCGGCCTGGCGGAACTGCTCGAGGTCCTGGTGCGTGCGTTTCCGACGCCGGCGGAGCGCGGCGTCCCCGCAGCGACCGACCTCGACGGGGTGCCCGCCGGCGCGCTCGGCTGCGACCCCGACGGTCCGCTGCTCGGGGAAGTGGTCCGTACGACGATCGACCCGTTCCTTGGCCGCGTCTGCCTGGTGCGCGTTTTCTCCGGCGTGGTGCGGGAAGACGCCGCCATCCATGTGGGCGGCCGCGGAATGGCCGACCGCGGCCACGAGGACCACGACAGCGACGAGCGGGTCACCCACCTGTACTCGCCCCTGGGATCAGGACTGCGGCCAGTGCCGTTCTGCGTCGCGGGGGATATCTGCGCGCTGACCAAGCTGGGCACCGCCGAGACCGGCGACACGATTTCGGCCAAGGAGCTGCCGCTGCTGGTGGCCGCCTGGGACATGCCGGACCCGCTCATGCCGGTCGCCATCGAAGCCGCCACGCACGGCGACGAGGACGCCCTGGCCAGGAACCTGGGGAAGGTCACTGCCGGGGACCCGACGCTGCGGGTGGAACGGAACTCCGAAACCCACCAGCTGATCCTGTGGTGCATGGGCGAGGCGCACGCCGACGTCGTCCTGGGCAGGCTGCGGGACCAAGGGGTGAACCTGCAGAGCGTCCCCGTCATCACGCCGCTGCGGGAGACGTTTGCCGCGCCGGCCGCCGGGCACGGGCGCTATGTCAAACAATCCGGCGGCCACGGCCAGTACGCGGTGTGCGACATCGAGGTGGAACCGCTTGACCGCGGCGGCGGGTTCGAGTTTGTCGACAAGACCGTTGGCGGCGTGATTCCCGGGCCGTTCATTACCTCGGTGGAAAAGGGCGTTCGGGCCCAGATGCAGAAAGGCGTCTCGGCCGGGTTCCCGGTAGTGGATATCAAGGTAACGCTGATCGGCGGCAAGACGCACAGCGTGGATTCCTCCGATGCTGCCTTCCAGGCGGCCGGGGCGCTGGCCCTCCGGGAGGCGGCCGGGGCAACCCGCATCCAGTTCCTGGAACCGGTCTCGTCCGTGACCATCAGCGTTTCGGAGGACCATGTGGGCGCCGTGATGAGCGACTTGTCCTCCCGGCGGGCGCGCCTGACCGGAACCACCTCCGCCGGCGCCGACGGCACCGAGATCAGCGCCGAGGTGCCGGACCAGGAACTGTTGCGGTACGCGGTGGAGTTGCGGGCCCTGACCGCCGGCAGCGGCCGGTTCCGGCGCAGCTACCTGCGGCACGAACCCGTGCCGCAGGCGCTGCGCTGATGGCCTCTGCCAAGTGCAGCGTCAGCCGTTGATGACCTGCGGAACGCCGAGGGCCTTGAGGCCTTCGACACCGAATTCGAGTCCGTAGCCGGACTGCTTCGCGCCACCGAACGGGATGCGGGGGTCCACGGCCCCGTGCTTGTTGATCCAGACGGTGCCGGCCTCGAGCCGGGCCGCCACCTTGCGTGCTTCGGCGGGGTCGGAGGACCAGACCGAGGCGCCGAGTCCGACGTCGACGGCGTTGGCCATGGCGATGGCATCGTCCACGGTGCCGTAGCGGATGATCGGCAGGGCGGGGCCGAACTGCTCCTCGGCGACCAGCGGGTTGCTGTTGGCGATGTCCGCGACGAGGGTGGTGGGGTAGAAGTTCCCGGGCTGGTCGTTCTCCGGGTTGCCGCCGAGCAGGATCCTGGCGCCGGAGTCGCGGGCTGCTTCGACGAGGCTGGCGACGATGTCGAACTGCTGGCGGTTCTGCAGCGGGCCCAGGACGTTGGCCTCGTCGAGTCCGTTGCCCATGGGCATGGCCCGCGCCACAGTGGCGAGTTCCTCGCAGACGGCGTCATAGATGTCGGCGTGGACGTAGAGGCGCTTGAGCGCCGCGCAGGTCTGGCCGGTGTTGATGAAGGCGCCCCAGAACAGGCCCTCGGCGATCGCCTTCGGGTCGGCGTCGGGAAGGACGATGCCGGCGTCGTTGCCGCCGAGCTCCAGGGTGAGGCGTTTGACCGTGTCGGCGGAGGATTTGATGATGGCCTTGCCGGTGGCGGTGGAGCCGGTGAACATGATCTTGCCGATCGCGGGGTGTCCGGCCAGGGCCTCGCCGACGTCGCGGCCGCCGGAGACCGCCGTGAGGAGGCCTTCGGGGAGTTCCTGGTTGAGGATTTCGACGAGGGCAAGGACGGACAGCGGGGTGTATTCGGACGGCTTGATGACGACGGCGTTGCCCATGCGCAGGGCTGGGGCGAGCTGCCAGACGGTGATCATCATGGGCCAGTTCCAGGGGCCGATCGCGCCGACGACGCCGATGGGCCGGTAGTGCAGTTCGGCGCGGGTTTCGCCGTCGTCCACCACGGTTTCGGGGTCCAGGGGCGTGCCGGCGGCGACGCGGAGCCAGGCGGCGCAGGCGCCGACCTCAAAGCGGGCGTTCGGGCCGTTCAGGGGTTTGCCCTGCTCGCGGGAGAGCAGGCGGGCGAGTTCCTCGGCGGAGCGTTCGACGGCGTCGGCGGCCCTGAGCAGCGCGGCGGACCGGGCGTCGTGGCCCAGCGCAGCCCAGGCCGGCTGCGCGGCGGCTGCGGCGGCGATGGCGGCTTCGAGGTCCTGAACGGTGTGGACGGGTGCTTCGCCGACCGGCTGTCCGGTGGCCGGGTCAAAGATCGTGCGGGTTTCCCCGGCCACCGGGGTGATCGAGGCGAGTAGGGCGTCGTAGGTTTCCATGGGGGTACTCCACATCGAGTAGGTCAGAGAACGCGGCCGGTGCGGCCTAAGAGTGCTGTTTCAAGCGTGCTCCGGCGAGGGGCCGAGGGGCTTGTCTATCCGCGAAGAGCTGTTGTGCGGGAGCGAACGGAACACCGAAAGCTATTCCTGAGGCTGCGGACCCGAGGGCGTCCGGCCCGCCGTGCGGCCGGCGCAGGGCCTGGTGCTGACTACGCTCAGGAACAACAACCGGTCGCTAATCGACAAAAGCGTGACGGGCGCCACCTGCCATGCTGGATTTCACGGTGCAACGCACCCCATCTCCCAGACTCATGACCGTTAAGAAGGATCCGATGAGTATTTCAAATTCAGATTCCCGGACCGCAGAATCCAGCCCCCGCACGGAGCACTCCACCGCGCTGCGTGCCGGCAGCGTCGGCGTCATGGGCATTCTCTTCTTTGTTTTGTCAGCCCAGGCGCCGTTGACCGGAATCGTCGGGGCATCACCCCTGGCCGCAGCGCTCGGCAACGGCGCCGGCGCGCCCGGCGCGTATCTGGTGGTGGGCATCGTCATCGTGATCTTCGCGGTCGGCTTCGTGGCCATGAGCCGGAAGATCCAGGCCAACGGCGCCTTCTACGCCTATGTCACCGCCGCCTTCGGACGGAAGGTTGGCGCGGGAGCGGCGTGGCTCGCGCTCCTCGCGTACAGCACGGTCCAGGCCGCGATGTATGGGCTGTACGGCGCGGCGTTCTCGGGCCTCCTCGGATCTGCCGGGATCGTGGTCCCTTGGTGGCTTCTAGCCGCCATCACCATGGCGGGCGTGCAGGTGCTGGGCTCCCTCAACATCGAACTCGGGGCGCGGGTCCTGGCGGTGCTGGTGGGCCTGGAGGTCGCCATCCTGCTCATGTTCGGCTTCACCGTGCTGTTGCGGGGCGGCGGGCCGGAGGGGATCAGCCTGGCGGCGTCCTTCTCTCCCGCGGCGATCGGCGCAGGCGCCCCGGGCGTTGCCATCATGTTCGCCGTCGCCTCCATGTTCGGCTTCGAATCAACGGCCATCTACTCGGCCGAGGCCAAGGACGCCCACCGCACGGTCGCCCGGGCCACGTACCTTTCGGTAGTCGTCATCGCGGTCTTCTTCTCCTTCATTTCCTGGATGCTGGTCAGCTACTACGGACCCTCGCACGTCATCGACGCCGCGGGCGCGGCCCTCGAATCGGGCGATTCCACCGCGTTCGTGCTGACGCCGATGGTGGAGCTGTTCGGGCCGTGGGCCGGAACGGTCACCGGCATGCTGCTCGTGACCTCCCTGCTGGCCGGCATCATCGCCTTCCACAACGGCATCAACCGCTACCTCCATTCGCTGGCCCTGCGCGGGTCGATGCCCCGCGGAGTGGCCCGGACCAACCGGCACAAGGCGCCCGCCGTCGCTGCGCGGATCCAGACCGTGGTCGCCTTCCTGCTCGTGGCGCCGTTCGCGGTGCTGTCCCTGGATCCTGTCCTCACCCTCTTTTCCTGGTTCAGCGGGCTGGCCGTGGCCGCGCTCCTGGTGCTGTACATGCTCTGCTCGCTGGCCGTCGTCGCCTACTTCCGGCGGGAAAGGGTGTCCGGCCAGCTCTGGCAGACCGCGGTGGCACCGGTGCTCGCCACCCTGCTGCTTGGCTGGGTCCTGTCCCTCGTCATCGTCAACTTCACCGCTCTGATCGGCGGCAGTGCCGAAACGGCCGTGGGCCTGCTGCTGACCGTACCCATTGTGTTTACCGCCGGTGTGCTGGTGGAAATTGCCGTGGAGCGCAGGGCCGCGCGCGCAGGGGTCACTGCCTAACGATCAGCCTTGGGCACAGAGTTGCGGTATCGCGTTTCTGGACTGCAGAGAGGCTCCGCCCGGCTTCCCCGGCGGAGCCTCTCCCGTCTCTTAGTGTCAGTCTCAGAGCCCTCGACGTCGGGCTGGCACAGATAGTCCAGGCCCTGATTAGGGGCTCGCCGTCCATTTCCAGTCCACGGTCGAGTCGGTCAAATTTACCCGGCAGAATTTCGTGGCGGTTTTGGAATCATCGTGTCCGATCTTGTAGACGAATTCGACGCCGAGTTCGTAACCGGAGGCACTGTCCGGAAGCGAGATCTGTTTGATCTCTCCAAGATATTTGACGCTCACCAGCGTGACTTTCGGGGCGGGGCGCAGCTGGCCCGGCGCGGGGGTTGCACCGGAGGCCTGGGCCTTGAATTGATCCATGCACAGATTCTTGACCCGCTGTTGCGCGCCCGCATCGACGGTTCCCACGGACGACGCAGCCGGGTCGGCGGACGCGGATGGATTTGCGGATGCGGCTGCACCAGCGGGTGCTGCCGTCTCCGCTGAAGAGAGTCGCGTCTCCGGCGGGCCGCAGGCCACCAAAGCCAGACAGGTAAACAGCACGGCGCAAATCATTGACTTGGCAGATCGATTCATAGCGCCCCCGTTGGTCGTCACCTGTTCCCTGACATCAGCCCTGGTAAGGCCATGCCTTGCGTACCGAACCTGGCTTGGACGTGTTCGCATAGTGGGAGCCGCGAACGCCGTCCGAGCACCTCGTATTGTCCGGAATAGCCCTTGGAAAAAACTGGACTGAGATGTTGTGGCTGGCGTCAACCGGCATGACCCGGTCCCGCCCGGCCGAAGGCGGGACGGCATGAGGACGAATCGCGCACTGACGACCGCTATTGATGACGTGGCGCCTCTGAGTCCCGGCTGGCGGGTGCTGACGACGGCAGGTGCTCTCGGCAGGGGGTGAAGGCCAGGCTCAGGCGCCGCGCCGCCAGTCGCTGGGGGACTCACCGAAGGCATCACGGAAGGAGCGGCTGAAATGGGCCGCATCCAGGAAGCCCCAGCGCGCGGCCACGGCTCCGACCGGCATTCCGGCCAGGAGCGGATCGCGCAGTTCGCGGCGCGCCCCCTCCAGCCGCTGGGTCCGGATCCAGCTCGCCACGGTGGTCCCGGATTCATGGAAGACGTTGTGCAGGTGCCGGGTGGAGATGAAATGGGCCGCCGCGATGGACGCCGGTGACAGCATTGGATCGGCCAGGTGGGCATCGATGTACTCGCGGACGGATGCCGCCAACAGGGCCTGGGGCCTCATACGGTCGGGGGCCATGCCCAGTTCCGAATGCAGCATCGTGGAGACGAGATCAAGGGCGTTGGTGGCCAGCCGCGATCCGCTGGGGCCGCTCAGCGCCTCCAGGTTCTCCGCGAGATGGGCGATGAAGGGACCGACGATCGCGGCGAGGCCCCCGTCGGCGGCCATCCGCAGCGCCGAAAGCTGCGCGATGCAGTCCGGCGGCAGGGACAGCGCGTCCCAGGGAAACATCAGCACCATGAGCCGGGCGTCGCCCTCGAAGGCAAGCGTGTACGGGCGGCTGGTGTCATAGATGGAGAGATCGCCCGGATGCAGGACCGCCTCGCGGTTGTCCTGGATGAGGAGCCCGGTGCCCTGCAGCTGGAGATTGAGCTTGAAATAGCGCTGGTTGGACTGCGCAATCAGCGCCGGCGTGCGGTGGACCTCATGGCTCGAGGAGGAGACCTCGACGAGTGCCACCCGGTCCAGCCTGCGGGCCCGCATGCGGCCGCGGAAGTTGTCCGCATCGGCGCTCGAGGCGGCCAGGGGAACGAAGGACTCCGCGACCAGGTGCCTCCAGTGGTCGAAAGATTCTGCTGTGCTGGTGAGGACATCCTGTCCGGCGGGGCTGGCCACTGGGCGGGTTGCAACTGCAGTCATCGAAGATCCTGACGCCGTCATAATTCTTGGAATGTGTCATGGGACACAGTCCTTTCAGGGTAGCGGCGCGGCCCGCCGATGTCATCTTTTTTCGACGCTCGGCGAATAAAGATTGCCTGGGGCCTAGCAGGCCAGCAGGGTCAGGAAGCCCTCCAGCTGCTCGTTCAGCCCGAGTTCCACCTGGCCTTCCGGGGTGAGTGCCGCCGTAATCTGCGCGCCGAGGAGGAGATTGAGCAGCTGCCCGGCCAGGGCGGCGTCGTCGACGGCGGTGGTGACGGCGCCGGCCTGCCGCGCCTCGGCAAGGTACCGCCGCATCGCCGCAAGCCACTGCTCCATCGAATCCCGGTGGATCCTGGCCTTGCCGGGGTCATTGATGGCCTTCTGCCAGAACGGGATGACAATCCGGGCCTCGTTGATCCGCTCCTCATCCAGCGGCAGCACCTCGACGCAAAACGACCGCAGGGCCGCCAGTCCGGCCTGCCCGGCGGTGACTCCAGCGATGCGCTCGTTGGTGCGGTTGAAGACGTGCCCGAACGCGAAGGTCAGCAGGTCATCCTTGGTGGGGAAGTAGGGCTTGAGGGCGCCGTTCGCGAAACCTGCCTCGAGGGCAATTTCCCGCATGGTGGCACTTTCAATCCCGAGCCGGGCGATGATCCGCCACGTGGCGTCGACGAGTTCAAGCCGCCGCTGGTCGTGGTCGACAATCTTTGGCACCGGACAGCTCCCCAAATATTTTGCGTCGGACTCTTGTGGCACAGCTTACATTTCCGTATTCTCTACAACTATAGAAAATAAAGTTCTGACCCGCCAGGGTCACCGAACGAAGGCCGTCATGATGACCGCACAAACTGACACCCGCACCCCTTACAGCCCCTACAGCCTGGCCACGGGCGCCGAAATCACCGCGGTCCAGGGCATCCTGCGTGCCGCGGGACTGCTGGGCGGGACCCGGCGCATCGCGTACCTCGGTCTGCTGGACCCCGCCCGGAACGCCCCGGCCGAAAGTGAGGACCGCCGGTTCCGGGTCTTCCTGCACGATGCCGCAGGGGGAAGGCCGGCCGATGTGACCGTTTCGGTCTCCAGCGGCACGGTGGTTTCCGCCGTCGAGCTGGACACGGCGGCGACCGGCGAGCTCCCGGTGCTCGAGGAGGAATTCGAAGTCGTCGAACAGCTCCTGGCCACGGACGAGCGCTGGCTCAAGGCCCTCGCCAGTCGCGGTCTGGACGTCAGCAAGGTCCGCGTTGCCCCGCTGTCCGCCGGCGTCTTCGAGTACCCGGAGGAAAGGGGCCGCCGGATCCTGCGTGGCCTGGCCTTCGTGCAGGACTTCCCCGAGGACAGCGCCTGGGCGCACCCGGTGGACGGGCTCGTGGCCTATGTCGACGTCGTGAGCCAGGAAGTGACGCAGGTGCTGGACACCGGCGCCGTCCCGATTCCCGCGGAGCACGGCAACTACACCGATCCGGAGCTCACCGGCCCGCTGCGCACCACGCAGAAGCCCATCAACATCACGCAGCCGGACGGGCCCAGCTTCACGGTCACCGGCGGCAACCACGTCGAATGGGAAAAATGGAGCCTCGACGTCGGCTTCGACGTCCGCGAGGGGGTGGTGCTGCACAACCTTGCCTTCCAGGACGGCGACCGCCTGCGGCCCATCATCAACCGCGCATCGATCGCCGAAATGGTGGTCCCGTACGGGGACCCGTCGCCGATCCGGTCGTGGCAGAACTACTTCGACACCGGCGAATACCTCGTGGGCCAGTACGCCAACTCCCTGGAACTGGGCTGCGACTGCCTCGGCGAGATCACCTACCTCAGCCCCGTCATCAGCGACGCCTTCGGCAACCCCCGCGAGATCCGCAACGGCATCTGCATGCACGAGGAAGACTGGGGGATCCTGGCCAAGCACAGCGACCTCTGGACGGGCATCAACTACACCCGCCGCAACCGCCGCCTGGTGATCTCGTTCTTCACCACCATCGGCAACTACGACTATGGCTTCTACTGGTACCTCTACCTCGACGGCACCATCGAGTTCGAGGCCAAGGCCACCGGCGTGGTTTTCACCTCCGCCTACCCCGAAGGCGGCTCGGCCAACATCTCCCAGCTGGCTCCGGGCCTGGGCGCCCCGTACCACCAGCACCTGTTCAGCGCGCGGCTGGACATGGCGGTCGACGGCCTCACCAACCGGGTCGAGGAAGAGGATGTGGTCCGCCAGGGAATGGGCGAGGGCAACGAACGCGGCAACGCGTTCTCCCGGAAGCGGACTGTCCTGGCGCGCGAGTCGGAAGCCGTCCGGGAAGCCGACGCGCGCAGCGGCCGGACCTGGATCATTTCCAACCCGGAATCACGCAACCGCTTGGGCGATCCCGTGGGCTACAAGCTGCATGCCCAGGGCCAGCCCACTCTCCTGGCAGACCCGGAGTCCTCCATCGCCCGGCGCGCCGCCTTTGCCACGAAGGACCTGTGGGTCACGCGGTTCGCGGAGGAGGAGCGGTACCCCACGGGCGACTTCGTCAACCAGCACGCCGGGGGAGCAGGCCTGCCGGCCTACATTGCCCAGGACCGCGACATCGACGGCCAGGACATCGTGGTGTGGCACACCTTCGGCCTGACCCACTTCCCGCGTCCGGAGGACTGGCCCATCATGCCGGTGGACACGGTCGGCTTCAAGCTCCGGCCCGAGGGCTTCTTCGACCGGAGCCCCGTGCTGGACGTGCCGGCCAACGCTCAACAGTCCTCTGGCTGCCATGGCGATGGCGACGCCGGCGCACACTGCCACAGCTAGGCCGACGCCGTGAGTGTCGCAGCCAGCTTGGGCCGCCGGGCCGGCCCCGCCGGCGTCGTCTTCCATTCCCGGATCTGCGCCGCCGTGACCGCGGCGTCGTGCCTCGCGCATCTGTGGCTGGCCGCCGGGAACCAGCACGGGACCTGGCTGAACGTGCTCATGCTCGCCATGGTGGCAGTGTGCCTGCCGTGCGCCGTGCACATCTGGCGCCACGGCAGGCTCAGGGCCCTTCGCCAGGTGATGGCCGCGGCGCTGGCCATGACCGCGGTGCACGCGGTCCTGCTCCTCGGCACGGGAGCCGGCGGCACGGGCCACAGTCACCATGGAACCGCCGCAGTGGCCGCAGGGGCCGGCGCGGCGCCGTCGGGCTCCGGGGCGCTGCTGGCAGTCATCGCGCTGGAAATGACGACGGCGCTAATCGCCGCGACGCTGCTGGCCCGGCTGCGGGCGGACCCCGGTCGGCCGTATCTTGGTTGAAGCGCAGCTGAAGCGCTGCTTCCGGGTTGGTCAGCGTCAGTCGTTGAACAGCCCCGCCAGGTCCTCCGCCGTCAGGGCGCCGCCGGTGAGTGCGTCGCCTTCCATGACGTCGGCGAAGAGCTGGGATTTTTTCGCCTTGAGCGCCATGACCTTCTCCTCGATCGTGTCCTTGGCGACCAGCCGGTAGACCATGACGTTCCGGGCCTGGCCGATCCGGTGGGTCCGGTCCACGGCCTGGGCCTCCGATGCCGGGTTCCACCACGGGTCCAGCAGGAACACGTAGTCGGCCTCGGTGAGGTTCAGGCCGAAGCCGCCGGCCTTGAGGCTGATGAGGAACACCGGCGCGGCGCCGTTCTTGAACTCGTTCACGACGTCGGTGCGGTTGCGTGTGCCGCCGTCCAGGTAGCAGAACTCGATGTTCTCCTCGACCAGGCGCTCCCGGACCTTGCCCAGGAAACCGGTGAACTGGCTGAAGATCAGGGCCCGGTGTCCTTCGGCCACCAGGTCCGCGAGCTGCTCGAACAGGACATCGAGCTTGCTGGAGCGCACCCCGGACAGGGAGGGATCGATCAGCGAGGGATCCAGGCTCAGCTGCCGGAGCAGGGTCAGCGACTGGAAGATGGTGAACCGGTTCTTGTTGACGTCCTCAATCAGGCCCAGGATCTTTTGGCGCTCCCGCTGCAGGTGGGTCTGGTAGACCTTCTGGTGCCGCGGGTTCAGCACGACTTCCAGGATCTGTTCCTGCTTGGGCGGCAGGTCACTGATGACCTGTTCCTTGGTGCGCCGCATCATGAGCGGCCGGACGCGCCGCCGGAGCTTGTCCAGCTGCCCCTTGTCACCGTTCTTCTCCACCGGCTTCTGGTAATACTCGGCGAACCGTTTGGGGCTGGAAAAGAGCCCGGGAGCCACGATCGAGGTCAGTGCCCAGAACTCCATCAGGTTGTTCTCCAGCGGCGTGCCGGTGATGGCGAGTTTGAAGGCGGCGGGCAGTTTGCGGGCGCACTGGTAGGCCTTGGACTGGTGGTTCTTGACGAACTGCGCCTCGTCCAGGACCAGCCCGGCCCAGGTCTGGGAGGCGTAGGCCTCGTAGTCGATCCGGAACAGGGCGTAGGAGGTGATGATGATGTCCGCTCCGGCCATCGCCTCGGCCGGGTGCGAGCCGCTCTTGGCGAAGGTTTCGCCGATGGCGCGCACGCTGAGCCCGGGCGCGAACCGTGCCGTTTCCGCCTCCCAGTTGCCCACCACGGAAGTGGGGGCGACGACGAGGAACGGGGCGGCCCCGGACCCGGGCCCGGCTTCATCGCCTGCGGCGGCGTCTTTTGCGGCGCAGATCAGTGCGAGGGCCTGGACGGTCTTGCCCAGGCCCATGTCGTCGGCCAGCACGCCGCCGAGGCCGTGGCGGTACAGGAAGCTCAGCCAGTTGAAGCCCTCCAACTGGTACGGGCGCAGCTCGGCGTTCAGCGACCCGGGCAGCGGAAGGCCCTTGATGCCACCTTCGAGGAGACCGCCCACGGACTCGCGCCACGCCGCGGCCTGTTCATCCACGATGCCCAGGTGTGCGAGCTCGTCCCACAGCCCGGCCTGGAAGCGGCTGATCTGCAGCGGGGCGTCCTTGTCGCCGGGGTTGTCCTGCAGGGAGCGGGCCTCGTCGATCAGGGCCCGCAGCTGGTGCAGCTCCGGCAGGTCCAGCGCGAAGTACGCCCCGCTGGGGAGCAGCATGCGGGTCTGGCCGGCGGCGAGGGCGGAAAACAGTGCCGCGAAGGAAACCGGCTGGCCCTCCAGGGTGATGACGATGCCCAGATCGAACCAGTCGCGGCTGTCCGTCGCCTTCGTGGAGATCGCCACCACCGGGGCCTCGTCGGCTTCGCGGTAGTCCGCAATCTCGCCGGAGGTATCCACGGAGACGTCGGGGAGGTCGCGGAGCCGGGGGAGCACGTCCTCGGTGAAGGCGAGGGTGTCCAGTCCGGCCAGCTCTGCCGTGGCCGCCAGGCGCGGCGTGCCCCAGCCGCCGGTCGCGGATTCGCCCAGGGCAGGCACGACGTCCCAGGGCTGCCCGACCGCCTCGAGGATGCGAGCCTCGGCCGGGTCGTCCCGGTAGCCGTGATCGCCCGGGTGCCGCCACAGCGGCTGCGCCGTGACGAGGTTTCCGGACGTGTAGTGCCATTCCCAATGCAGCCGGACCCGGTGGTCGGCCCCGTAATTGGCCAGCAGGGACAGTGTGGGGACGGCGAGCGTGGGCAGTTCCACCGACTCGTCGGAGGCGGTAACCCGGGCGGTTTGCTTGAGCTTGGGGTAGAACCCGGTCAGGAAGCGGCTTTCGTCCCGTGCGGGGATGTGCAGGGTGGTCCCGCCCGTGACGAAGGTCAGCAGTTCCTCGCTGAGACCGCTTTCCAGCGGGGCGAGGGTGATGACGGGGTCGGCGGGGGCGGTACCGGGCAGGGCGCCGCCGCCGGACGCCAGGAAGATTCCGTGGGCCGGGCGCCCGATGGTCCCGACCGACGCCGGATCCACCACCTCACCTTCGACCGTGATGGTCGGCGCGAGCTCCAGACCGCCGTCGTCCCCGCCGGTGCCGATGCGCGCCAGGTTCAGCCCGACGGCGGCAGGCTGCTCGACCAGGCGCACCGGCTCCGTGCCGCGGCTGTGCACCAGGGCGACGCCGATTTTCTGGGCCTGGGACAGCAGGCTCCAGAGGTTCTTGCCGGCATAGGTGTTCAGTCCCAGCCACAGTCCGGTGCCGGAGTGCTGGCGGTTTGCCACAGCGGTGTGCGAGGCGAGGAATTCCTGCATCCACTCGACGTGCGCCTCGTTGCATTCGCGCCGGTAGTTCAGGTAGCTCAGCGTGCTCCAGGAGACGTCGCCGCGGATCCACTTGCCCTTGGCGCCCATGATGACGGGGCGTGCCTTGAGCTGGCGGACGCTGCGGAGCGGGTCGCGGCGGCCCGTGTAGGAAAAGTGCGGGGCGGGTTCCTCGACGTCGAACTGGAGCGCCAGCGGGGTGCCGTTGGCGGACGGCGTGATCCCCGGGTGGGCGATCAGGGGGCTAAGGGCCTGCTCCCAGTCGGCCATTTCCGGTGGCGCGCTTTGGCGGGACAGCCGCGTGCCCTCGGCGGGGGCCAGCAGCTGCATCCTGGTGGCGGGGTTGTCTTCGGCCGCGAAGAGCAGGGCCGCCACGTGCTTGCAGTCCTTGCGGACCGGGCAGCTGCAGACGCCCACCGTGCAGCTCCAGCCGCCTGCCTTCCGGACCAGCTTCGCCGTCGTGGAATAGGGCACGTCGGAACCGCCCCGCACCTTGCCCAGCAGCAGGCCTGTGGCGGCGTCGAAGGAGATCCCGGAAACGCGGCTCCCCATGGCGTAGGCGAGCCCGGCCGCGAGGGAGCGGTCGTTGATCGCGGGAGTCTGTATTGCCAGTGCCGCACTCTCGTCCGGATGGGATGGCATGTGCGCGCTACTTTCGGCAGGTGGTCATCTGATCCATCTTACCGAGCCGGCCGGGACCCTGGAACTTCGCCGCCGCCAGCACAAGCGCCGCTCAAACTTCGCCTGACGTTCAACCGGGGCTCGGCCGCCGGCCGTGACGACGGCCCTACCGTGGAGAGGTCCGGAGTATCAGCAGCGCCAGCAGTAAGGATTCCGCATGACCCACAGTGAGCCCACCATCCAGTCCGCCCACAGCTACCCCACCGTGCTGACCACCGAAAGCCTCAAAGGCGGAAACGAGGACGTTGTCGACGCGAACGTCAACGTGGTCAACGCCATGTTCGAGGAGTTGCTGGACACGGAAGAGATCTCCCCGGCCGCGCTGCGCAGTTACTACGTGGACTTCTACCTCACGCAGGCGCTGGCCGGCGGTTTCGCGCAGTACGTGTTCACCGCGCCCGAACGCGAGGAAGTCGACCCCTACGTCCGGGAAGGCCTGGAGGCCATGGGTGCCGCCGCGCACCTGGAGCTCTTCAACCGCACGGTGGCCGCCTTCGGCGCCCTGACCGACACCGACGTCGACAGCTACCTCGACGGCGGCAGCGGCTGGGCCGCCGGAAGCACAGAGGAAGACGAACCGGGCGACGGGGTCTCCGACGCCGTTCGGCGCATCGAAGAACTGGACGGGGAATTCGAGTCGATCCTCGCAACAGAGGACATCGCTGCGCTGAATGCCGCGTGGCTGCGCGGTCAGGAGGACTTGCTGGTCCTTTCCGACGACGACCTCGACGCCCACATTGCCGGGCGGGTGGCCCGGCTTTCCGACCTCGCGGAGCGCCAGGCGGCAGCCGCCGAGGAGGCGCTCCTGGACGCGCCGGAGTTCGAGCAGATCATCCGCGAGCTGTGCGGCCTCGCGGGCCACAGCCTGGTGCGGATCACCATGGGCGATCCGAATTATGAGCACAACGGGGAGACCACCCTGGCCTGGCACTTCACCACGGAACAGGGCGAATTCCTCATGCTGGAGGACGACGACGAGGCCTTCATGCTCAATCCGCGGACCCAGGAAATCCTCGCGGCTGTGGAGTTCGAAGAGGCTGTTGACTTCGAAGGGGCTGTTGAGTTCGCAGGGTCAACGGAGTTCGAAAAGGCCCGCCCGTAGGCGGCCTTCCGCGACAGTTTTCCGGTACGGCCGGCGTCTGCCCCCAAATGCAGGCGCCGGCCGTGCCGTGTTGAGCAACCCGTGCCGACTAACTCTGGCCCGGCCGTGCCGGGTTTAGTTTTCCTGCCCGGCGGACCGGCCGCGGATCCGCGGCCGGTGAGCCTACCCGGCCGGCGGTGCGGTGATCATTTCCCCGGAGGGTGACACGAGGAACCAGACCCCGCCGACGCCCTGGCCGTTGATGTCCCCCGCGGCCTGGTCCTTGGAGTAGTAGTAGATCGGCATCCCGTTGATGGTCACCTGCATCTTTCCGTCAGCCGTGGGAATGGTTCCGACCTTGCCGGTGACGCCGTTAACTGTGGGAGTCGCCGTCGTCGACGTGACAGCGGGCCACGACGTCAGGCACGCGCCGGTGCAGACGCTGTTCCCGGAATCCTTCGTGTTCTTGGTGAAGAAATAGACGCTCAGTCCCTGGTCGGCCACCACGATCTGGCCCGCCTTGGACTCGCCCACCGAGAGCTCCGCCGCGGTCATGGACGACGGCGCGGAACTCGCCGGCGCGCTGGACCCTGCGGGAGCCGACGTGGCCGGTGCCGCCGACGTCGGCGTCGTGGTCGTTCCGCCGCCGCAGCCGGACAGGAGGGCGGCCAGAGCGAACGCGGACAAGCCAATGCTGAGATGCTTCTTCATTTGCTGCTCCTAGACTCGAGCCAGCCCAACTCGGAGGCCGGCGCTACGAGATACGACGCCATGGAGAGCGGAATGGTTCATGACGGAACCGACATGTTCGTGTCGGGCTGTCCTGGGGCACACTGAACTATTGGGCCTGCCCGTACGTCGTAGAGGGGCAGAGCACGAATTTCCGGGAGGTGGGCAATGCCGCTGGACGAAGACGTCGTGGCTGCGATTTACCGCGACCACGGAACGGCCCTGAAACGCTTTGTCCTCAGCGTCTCCCGGGATCCTCAGCTCGCCGACGACGTCGTCCAGGAGACGGTGCTGCGGGTCTGGCAGCAGGCGCCGCAGATCACTGGCAGCCTGCGCAGCTACCTGTTCCGGACGGCCCGCAACATCATGATCGACAATTACCGCAAGGCCCAAAGGCGGCCGCAGGAAGCCGGCGACCGCGATGTCCAGGCCCTCCCGGAAGGCGGCGTCGGCGCCGGGCGCATCGACGAACTGCTCAACAAGGTGCTGATGGAGGAGGCGTTGCTGCGGCTCAGCGCGGAACACCGCGAAGTCCTTGTTGCGCTCCACTACCGCCGCTACACAGTCCAGGAGGCATCCGCCCAATTGAAGATCCCCAGCGGCACGGTGAAGTCCCGGGCGTTCTACGCCGTCCGGGCCCTACGGACGATCCTCGACGAAATGGGGGTGCAGCAGTGAACGGGACCGAGTTGCATCACTTCCTCGGCGCGTACCTGCTCGGCGGGCTGGAGCAGGCCGAAGCCGCGGCCTTCGAGCAGCATCTTGCCGTGTGCGCCCACTGCCGCCAGGAGCTGGACGAACTTGCCAGCCTCCCCGCGCTGCTGGACGCGATCCCGGTGTCCGACGCCGTCGCGCTAACCGCCGCGGCGGCGGCCGCCCGGGACCGCGCGCTGGTCCCGCCGGAACCCGAACCTGTCCCAAGCCGGCTCCTGGACGAGCTCGCCGCCCGACGCCGGAAGGTGCGGCGCCGGTGGACGTCGGCGGTGGCCGCGGCGGCCGCCGCATGCCTGGGGCTGGGGATCCTGGCTGGTCCGCTGCTGAGCCAACCCGCCAAACCGGACGCGAGCTATTCCGTTGCGGCCAGCAGCGGGTTGGAGGTCACGGTGGGGCTCGTCAAGAAAACCTGGGGCACCGAACTGGCGGTGGACGGCCGCAGCCTGCCCGTCGCCGGGACCCTCTCACTCTGGGTAAAGGACCGTGACGGCGGCGTGGACCGCGCCTGCGCGTGGACGGCGACGCCCACCGGCAGAGTCCGGATCACCGGGGCGACGCCGGTGCAGCTGGCCAGGATCGCCAGTGTCGAGATGCGCGATGAGCAGCAGCAGACCGTTGCTGTCATCGCCGTGCCCCAGGGGTAGCCCACTCGTGGGGCGCTGCGGTCCGTCCGGTCCGGGACATGCTTCCGGTCCGGGACATGGAAACCGACGCGGGCCTACATCTTCGCGAGCTTGGCCCGCATCGCCATGTAGATGCCGTAGCAGATCAGGCCTACGCCCACTGCGGCCAGCAGGTACACGCCGAACGGCTGCTCCCGCAGGGCCTTCAGGCTGCCGTCGAGCCCGGTTGACTCTTCGGGGTGTGCCTTCACCGTGGCGATGATGATGAGCAGGCCCACCAGCAGCAGGGCAAAGCCTTTGGCAACGTAGCCCACCATGCCGATCACCGTCACTGCGGTGCGCGCCTGCGGCTGGGACGGCATCCGCAGGTACTTGATGAAGGACTTCTTGAAGCCGCGGATCGCGTAGACGATCCCGGTGACGGCTACCGCGGCGCCGATGATCACCAGGAGTGCGACGCCTCCCGGTGCCTTCATGAGGTTTACGGTCATATCGGACGTCGACTCGCGGTTGTCGGAGCCGGCCCCGGTGGCGACCGACGCGAGCGTCAGGGCGAACGCGGTGTACACCACGGCCTGCAGGGCCGCCTTGAGTTTCTTGCCGACCTTTTTCTTGGTCGGCAGGTGCCCGAAATCGAAAATGGCGTCGGACGCCTGCCAGATGGCCAGCGCCACGCAGGCGGCAAACGACGTCCAGAGCAGCAACGGCCCCGCCGGCTGCCCGGCGAGCTCTTCCACCGCGCCGCTGACATCGGCCTGGCCCTGGCCGCCCATGGCAAGCCGGATCGCGACCAGCCCGATGAGGAAGTGCAGCAACCCCGACACGGCGAACCCGGCCCGCGCTGCGATTTCGAGGGGCTTCGAATTGGTGACGTCCTCGGCGACGTCAGCAGCGTCGTTCAATTCTCGTTTGATGATCGTTTCCTTAGTACTACCCAGCGTGGTTCGTTCCGTAATCGTGCCACGCGAAGCCGCTCAACAAAAGGTACCCGCGCGCCGTGGTGCCTAAATCCGGCGGTAGCTGAGGTCGAAGATCAGGCGGCCGGCTTCGTGCGCCTTGTTTTCGAAACTGGTCAGAATACGGCCCTCAAACCGCGGCGCCCACCCGCCGGTCCCGTCGACGCCCTCGTTGGGTCCGGTGTGCTCGGTGCTGACCGGCGCCCGGCCTTCCTTGACCGGTGCTCCGCCCACGCGGGACTCGACGCCGGATTCCCACACCTGGGTCAGGGGGCTGTCCGCGCCGGCGCGCTCGCCCTCGTGCAGGTTCTCGAACTCCGCCGAGCCCGCCATGACCTCGCGGACGTGAACGGCGTAGTTGGACCAGTCGGTCGCGATCCGGAAGATGCCGCCGGGCCTGATGGCCCGGGCGGCGAGATCAGCGAACGCCGGTTGAATGAGGCGGCGCTTGTGATGCCGGGACTTGTGCCATGGATCCGGGAAGAACACCCATAGTTCCGTGACGGAGCCAGCCGGGAGCATGGTTGCGAGCACCTCAGGGGCGTTCGCCTCGACCACCCGCACGTTGCTCAGTCCGCGGCTGTTGATTTTGATCAAGGTGTTGGCCAAGCCGGGGGTGTAAACCTCCACGGCCAGGAAGTCCTTGTCCGGGTTTTGCTCCGCGGCGTGGCAAACGGCGTCGCCCAGCCCGGAGCCGATCTCGACAACCAGCGGAGCCGTGCGGCCGAATTCGGCCTCTGCGTCGAACACATAGTCCGGGTGGACGGAGGTGTTGGCGACATGGCGGGGGACCTCAACCGCCCAACGGTCTGCGTGTTCCTCCCAGGCCGCCTGGCGTCGGCCCTGAAGGCGCGTGCCGCGGCGTACAAAGCTCACCGGGCGGCCCCCATAGGTGCCGAACGAGGCCTGGCTGCCGGGGGTCACGGGGCGCGGCAACTGGCTCTGGTCCGGGAAGCCGGACTCCGGGTTTGCCTGCAGGCCGGGGGATTCTGGGGATTCGCTCATCCCTTCCAGAATAGTTGAGTTCGCCGGGCCGGGCCGCCCGGGGATCCCGCGGCCGCCCCGGCGGGCCGGCCGCGGAGGAAGGATTGAAGGGAAGGGGTGAAGACGCGGGCCTGCAAGAATGGGGCGGGTGACCTCAGCTGGGAAAACTGACGAGTTGGACCATTCGGCCGGCGCCGTTCTCCGGGACGGCCCCGTCGGGCCGCCGCGCGCTGCCGGCCGCCGGCAGCTCGCGTATTTGGGGATCTGCCTGGTCCTGATCGGGCTGAACCTCCGCACAGTGTTTTCGAGCTTCGCTGCGGTACTGCCGGAGGTGACGGCCGACGCCGGGCTTCCGGCCTGGGCGGTCATGGTGCTCACCACCGTCCCGGTGACGCTGCTCGGGGTGTTCGCTCCGCTCGCCCCTGGGCTGGCACGCCGGTTCGGGGCCGAACGGGTGCTGCTCGGTGCCATGGCGGTGCTCACCGCCGGGCTGCTGCTGCGGCCCCTGGAGCTGCCGGCGGCCGGCCACCTTCCGGCTCTGCTCGCCGGGACCGCCGCGTGCGGGGCCGCGATTTCACTGTGCAACGTGCTGCTGCCGGGCGTGGTCAAGCGTGACTTTCCGCATCGCCTGGGCCTCATGGGCGGCCTCTACACCACGGCGATCTGTGCCTCGGCCGCGCTCGGTGCCGGCTTCACGTTCCCGGTCTTCCGCGCGAGCGGGGAATGGACGGCGGCGCTCTGGTTCTGGGCGTTGCCGGCCGGCGTCGTCCTTCTGCTGTTCCTGCCGCCGGCGCTCCGGGCCCGTCCCGGCGGGGCGGCGCGGCCGGCCGGAGGCGTCAACGTCTGGCGTTCCGCCGTGGCCTGGCAGGTGACCGGGTTCATGGTCCTGCAGGCCATGATGTCCTTCAGCGTCTTCGCCTGGCTGGCGCCGATCCTGCGCGAACGGGGGGTGGACGGCGGCACGGCCGGCCTGACCGTCTCGGCCTCGATTGCGCTGCAGATGCTGGGCTCGCTGTTCGCGCCGGCGCTGGCCACCAGGTTCCGGGACCAGCGTGCCCTCAACACGGTGGTGGCGCTCATGACCGGCGGTGGCTTCGCGCTGAGCATCTTCGGGCCTGTGGAACTCCTGTGGCTGTGGACCGGGCTGCTCGGCTTGGGGCAGGGAAGCCTGACCGCCGCCGCGCTGACGCTGATCATGGTCCGCACCCGGGACGGGCACACCGCGGCCCACCTTTCCGGGATGATGCAGGGCGTGGGCTACGGGATTGGCTCCAGCGGCACGCTCCTGGTCGGCCAGCTGCACCAGTCCACCGGATCCTTTGCCGCGGCGGGTGTGCTGTTCATGCTGGTGGGCTCTCTAGCAGCGGTGTTCGGGTACCGGGCCGGGCGCGACCGCTACATCGGCGACTGATGTTTTAAATGCGATGAGCTATCAGCTGTGGCTGTCCTGGACCCTCCAGAACAGCCACAGCTGATAGCTCAACCGGGCGGGACCGGATCAGAGCGTGAGGTCCATGCCCTTGGTTTCCGGGATGGTGAAGACGCAGGCCGCGGAGATGGCAAGCAGCAGCACGGCGTACACATTGAACAGCTGCGGCATCTGCACGGTGGTGCCGAGCCACTGCTGCAGATAGGGCGCGGTTCCGCCGAACACGGCCACACAGATCGAGTAGGGCACTCCGACGCCCACGGTGCGGATGCTGGTGGGGAACAGCTCGGCGTAGACGGCCGGGACGATCGCCGCGCTGGCGGCGATGAAGATCAGCATGACGGACATGCTGACGGCCAGCTGCCAGGCGGAATCCTTGAGCAGGGCGGTCATCGGGAAGTGCATGATTCCTGCGCCGATCGCACCGGCCCACAGCACTTTCTTGCGTCCGATCCGGTCCGCCAGCTTGCCCCAGAAGGGCAGCGCCGCGATGAACACGATGTTGCCGATCACGCCGGCCCACAGGGCCTCGCCCCGGTCGATCTTCAGGGCGGTGGTGGCGTAGCTGGGGGCGACGACACCCCAGATGTAGTAGATCACGGTCAGGCCGACCGTCAGGCCGATCACCTGGAGGGCCTGCTTGCGGTGGCGGACAATCTGCGGCCAGATCGGAGCGCGCTTCTCCGTCGCGGCCTCACCCTCGAAGACGTCCGTTTCGTGCAGCCGGGACCGCATGATCAGCGCGTAGAGACCCATGGCCGCGCCGATCAGGAACGGGATGCGCCAGCCCCACGCGTTCATGAGTTCGGTGCTCAGCGTCATGTTCAGCACGGCACCGAGCAGGGTTCCGAACAGGATACCCACGGTGCCGGAGGTGTAGATCAGCGTGGCCCAGAAGCCGCGGTGTTCCTTCGGCGCCATTTCGGACAGGTACGTCTGCGACGACGGCAGCTCGCCGCCGTGGGCCAGGCCCTGGATCAGGCGCGCCACCAGGAGCGTGAGCGATGCCCAGACGCCGACCGCCGCGAACGTCGGCGCGATGCCGATCATCAGGCTGCCCACCGACGCCAGCCCCACGGCCAGGGTCATGGAAGCCTTCCGGCCGATCCGGTCACCGATCCAACCGAACAGGAAGCCGCCGAAAGGGCGGGCAACGAAGCCGACGGCGAAAATCGCCAGCGTGGACAGCACCGCGGACGCAGGATCCGACTTGCTGAAAAGCTGGCTGGCGATGAACGGCGTGAACGTGGCGTAGATGGCCCAGTCATACCATTCGACGGCATTGCCGATGCCGGTGCCGACGAGCGTCTTGCGGGTGGATGTTCGGGTTGCCGCCGGCGTGATCGTGGCTGCAGTCATGGTCTTCTCCCTCGGGGTGCGGGCTAGGAAAGGGCGGAGGCGGCGGCAACCGTGTTGGCCGCGGCAGGAGCGTCGGCGGCCGCGAGTGCGGCCAGCCTTGAGATGGCGAGCTCGGCGTAGAGTGCGGCGCCGTCAGCCAGCACGCCGTCGTCGAACGTGGCGTACGGGGAGTGGTTGAACGCGGAGGTGGCATGGTCGGTGTCCCGGGGGACGGCGCTCAGCCCGATGAACGTGCCGGGGACCTCGGCCAGAACCCTCGAGAAGTCTTCGGAGCCGCTCAGCGGGGTGGCCCAGCGGGAGAGCCGGGAGTCGCCGAACAGGCCCGCAATGACGTTCTCCGCGGTGTGCGTTTCGTCCTCGTCCGTGATGGTCAGCGGATACTCCTGCTGGTAGTCGACGTCGACGTCCAGGCCGTGTGCCGCCGCGATTCCCTTCAGCAGCCGCGGCACGGCATCCATCATTTTCTGCCGGGCTTCCTCGGAGAAGGTCCTGATGGTGGCCTCGATGCGTGCGGTTTCCGGGATGATGTTGCGCTTGGTGCCGGCCTGGAGGACCCCCACGGAGAGGACTACTGGGTCGAACATGTTGAACTGGCGGGTGATCATGACCTGGAGGGCAGTGACCATCTCGGCGGCCGCCGTGACGGGGTCCTTGGCCGAGTGCGGGGCCGACCCGTGACCGCCGGCGCCGAGCACGGTGACCATCAGGCCGTCGGAGGAACTCAGCATGACGCCGGGCTTGGTGCAGAACGTGCCGTGCGGTTCGAGGGCGGAAAACACGTGCATGCCGTAGGCGGCGTCCACGCGCCGGCCGGCTGCATCCAGCACGCCTTCGCGGATCATGTGGCTCGCGCCGTCGAAGCCTTCCTCGCCGGGCTGGAACATCAGGACGACGTCGCCGGCCAGCTGGTGCCGGCGTTCGGCCAGGAGGGTGGCGGCCCCTGCCAGCATGGAGGTGTGCAGGTCGTGGCCGCAGGCGTGCATGGCGCCGTCGATCCTGGACGTGTAGTCCACGCCCGTCTTCTCCTGCACCGGCAGGCCGTCCATGTCAGCGCGCAGCAGCACCGCCGGGCGGGAGCCCCCTTCGGTCCCGGGCCCCTGGCCCCGCAGTACTGCGGTGACCGACGTCGTCTCCTGGCCCAGGGTGATCTCGTAGGGAAGCCCGTCCAAGGCCTTGAGCACCTTCTCCTGGGTGCGGGGCAGCGCCAGGCCGATCTCGGGTTCCCGGTGCAGTTCGTGGCGGAGCCGGGCAAGGTCCGTCTGCATTTCCCGGGCATCTGCGGTGATCGGCACGTGTTCTCCTTGTTTGTCGTTTGTCGTTTGTCGTTTATCGAAAATCGCCTGGTTGGCGACTGGCTTGTTTTCGAAGTTCCTTGGTTCACGTCCGGTGGGGACGTCCTGCGTCTATTCTCAAGTGACACAGTTCACACCCGCCCGAAGGCCAGAAAAAATGCACGAATAGACTGTTGCCACAGGTTTCGTGCATGGATGAAGGGAAAAATGATGGAACTCAGCGAGGACGATCTCGCCCTGATCAACGTCCTGCAGATTGCCCCGCGGCTGAGCTGGGCGGATGCGGCCCAGGTGCTGGGCGTGCACGCCACCACCCTGGCCGCCCGGTGGGAGCGGCTGCTGGACTCTGGCGTGTCCTGGATCACCGCCCACCTGATCGGTGACCCCCAGCAAATGTGCCTGGCATTCGTCGCCGTGGATTGCGAAATGCACCGGCGCGAGGAAGTCACCGCCAGGCTCGCCGAGATGCCGGAAATCGTCACGGTGGAGGAGGCAGCCAGCCACCGGGACCTCATGCTGACCGTCATTACGCCCTCCCTGGACGATTTCAGCCTGAAAGTCATCTCCCGGCTGAAGGAGATTGACGGCCTCCTCAAATATCAGACCGCCCTGTGCACCAGGCTGCACGCGAGCGGCGGCTCCTGGCGGCTGAACGTGTTGAGCCGCGCGCAGCAGGCCGCCGTGCGGGCGTTGGCCGGCCCCGAGGCCACCGGGGTTGCCCAGGCTGCCGCCCGGGAGGCGCTGCCGGAAAGCCACCTGGCGCTCCTGCCGTTCCTGGCCAGGGACGGGCGGGCCACGGCGGCGGACATTGCCCGCGGCCTCGGCAGGCACCCGGCCACCGTCCAGCGCCAGCTCAACCGTGTGCTCGCCAGCGGCATCCTGTCATTCCGGTGCGAGGTGGCCCAGAAACTCTCCGCTTTCCCCGTGACCTGCCAATGGTTCGTCAACGTCCCCGCCGGGCGGCACGAGGCCGCCGCCGCCGAGCTGAGGACCATGCGAAACGTCCGGCTCAGCGCCTCCACCACGGGGCCCACGAATTTCGTGATCATCATGTGGCTGCAGTCCCTAGCGGACGTCATGAACATCGAGGTGGCGCTGCAGCAAAAAGTGCCCGGGATCGAGCTCGTGGAAAGCGTCGTCATGCTGAGCACCGTCAAGCGTGTGGGCTGGATGCTGAACCCGGACTCCAGGGCCAGTGGCGCCGTCGTGGTTCCTGCCCAGGGGTTCGACGAGGCGGGCTGACGGCGGCGGACCGGCAGCTGATGGGCCCACCGGCCAGCTGATAAGCCCACAGGCGGGCGGGCTGTGAGGGTCCGGTTGTAAGCTGTGGCACGTGCCCCAGACCGACCCGCCCCCTCACCAGGAATCCCGTCCGAAAGCCGTCCCGGAATCGGCCGGCATCTTCCACCGCAGCTACCTGCTGGTGACCCTCGGCGCCTGCGCGCTCGTGTTCCTGGCGGCCTTCGAGTCACTGGCGGTGACCACCATCATGCCGCTCGTCAGCCGGGAACTGGACGGTGCGGGACTCTACGCCTTGGCCTTCGCCGGGCCGCTTGCCACCGGGGTGATCGGCATGGTGGCCGCGGGCAGCTGGTCGGACCGCAAGGGGCCGGTGGCGCCGCTCCTGGCCGCAGTGGGCATGTTCGTGCTCGGCCTGCTCATCGCCGGTACCGCCGGAACCATGCCGGTCCTCGTGTCCGGACGGCTGGTGCAGGGACTCGGCGGGGGCGGGCTTACCGTGGCCCTCTACGTGGTGATTGCCCGGGTCTACCCGCCGGTCCTGCATCCGAAAATTTTCGCAGCCTTCTCCGCGGCCTGGGTCATCCCGTCCCTCGTGGGACCGTTCGCGGCCGGCGCCGTGGCCCAACTGGCCGGCTGGCAGTGGGTCTTTCTCGGTGTGGTCGGACTCGTGGTGCCGGCCCTGCTCCTGACGGCCCCGGCCCTGCGCGGCCTGAACGGCAGCACGGGCGCCGACGGAGATTCCCCGGCCGCTGAGCCAGGGTCCCGCGGCCGGCCGGGAGGCCTTGCCAAGTTGGCGCTGGCGGCGCTGGCAGCGCTCGCCGTGCTGGGCCTGAACCTGTCCGCCGCGGTACCGGTCGCCGGCGGGGTGCTGGCGGCGGCCGCCGTCGCCGTCGCGCTCCTGGCCGTCCGTCCCCTCATGCCGCGCGGAACGCTGACCGCCCGGCGCGGCCTGCCGAGCGTGATCCTTACCCGCGGCCTGGCATCCGCGGCGTTTTTCGGCGCCGAGGTCTACCTGCCGTACCTGCTCGTGGAACGCTACGCCTTCGCCCCGACGTTTGCTGGCCTCACGCTCACCGGCGGCGCCATCGCCTGGGCTGCTGCGTCGGCCATCCAGGGCCGGCTGGGGACCCGGCTGGAGCACAGGAGGGCGGTACGGATCGGATCGGCCCTGGTCCTTGGCGCCGTCGTCCTGGCCCTCGTGACCACGGTGCTGGCCTGGCCGGCCGCGGTCGCGATCGCAGGATGGATCTTCGCCGGGGGCGGCATGGGCCTGATGTATCCGCGGCTGAGCGTCATGACCCTGGCACTCTCCACCAAAGACACCGAGGGTTTCAACAGTTCGGCGATGTCCATTTCGGATTCCCTCGGCGGCGCCCTGGCCCTCGCCGGCACCGGGATCGTGTTCGCAGCGTTCGCGACGGCGGCGCCGTCGGCGTCGTTTGCCGGAGTGTTCGCGCTGACGGCGGTGATCGGGACCGCCGCCGTGGCCGTCGCGCCGCGCGTCGCCGTAGCCCCGGCCGCCGTCACCAAACGCGCGTAGCGGCACTGCACCATAACAAGCACTGCACAGGAGCCCCGGCCGGATGATCCGGCCGGGGCTCCTGTGCGTCAGCGCTCCTTTGTTTCAGCGCTCGCTTGTTTCCGCGCGGGGATCAGGCAGCCGCGCGGGCTTCCTCCTGCGAGCGGACGGCCTTCCATTCCACAATCCGGGCCTGCTGCAGCGGGGACTTGCGGTTGAAGTGCCAGGCCGCGCCCAGCAGCAGGAACCACACGGGCGCCACGAAGAGTGCCAGCCGGGTGTCGTCGGCCTGCCCCAGGGCCACCAGCATGAACACGAAGAACGCGAGCACGACGTACGGCATGAAGGCGGAGCCGGGCATCTTGAAGGATGAAGCCTCGTGCAGGGCCGGCCGGCGGCGGCGGAAGACGATGTAGCTGACCAGGATCATGGACCACACAAACATCGTCAGCACGGACGCCACGGAAGTGACCACCGTGAACGCGCCGATCACGGAGTCGCCGGAATAGAGCAGGACCAGGCCGGCCAGCAGGAAGATGCAGGAGAACAGCAGCGCGTTCTGCGGTACTTTGCGGACGCTGAGCTTTCCGAACGCTTTGGGCGCGTTCCCGTCCTGGGCGAGGCCGTAGACCATCCGGGAGGTTGAGTAGATTCCGGAGTTGGCGCTGGAGGCGGCGGAGGTCAGGACCACAAGGTTGATGACCACCGCGGCGATCCCCAGCCCGGCGAGGGTGAACATGCCGATGAACGGGCTGCTGGCGGGGTCGATGGTGCGCCACGGATTGACGGCCATGATGACCACCAGGGCGCCCACGTAGAAGAGGAGGACGCGGACCGGGATGGAGTTGATGGCGCGCGGCAGGTTCTTCTCCGGGTCCTTGGTTTCGGCGGCGGCGGTGCCCACCAGTTCGATCCCGGCGAAAGCGAAGATGGCGATCTGGAAGCCGAGGACGAAGCCGAACATGCCGTGCGGGAACATGCCGCCGTCGTTCCACATGTTGGCGAGGTTGGCTTCTGCGCCGTTCGGGGATGTGAAGTGGGTTGCGATCATGACCGCGCCGGTGACGATCAGGGCCACGATGGCGACCACCTTGATGATGGCAAACCAGAACTCCGCTTCACCGAACGCCTTCACGGTGGGGAGGTTCAGGAGGATCAAGACCACGGGCGTGAGCAGCGCGGGGATCCACAGGGGCGTGCCGGGAGCGAGCTTGTCCACGTAGCCGGAAATGGCGACGATGTCCGCCACCCCGGTGACCACCCAGAAGAACCAGTAGGACCATCCGGTGAAGAAGCCGGCCCACGGCCCCAGGAGGTCACCGGCGAAGTCGCTGAAGGACTTGTAGTTCAGGTTGGAGAGCAGGATTTCGCCCATGGCACGCATCACGAAGAACAGCATGAAGCCGATGATCATGTAGACGAAGATGACGGAGGGGCCGGCGAGCGAGATGGTCTTCCCGGATCCCATGAACAGGCCGGTGCCAATCGCGCCGCCGATGGCGAGCAGCTGGATGTGGCGGTTGCCGAGGGCCCGGGCGAGGTGCGGTTCGCGGTTCCCGGAGTCACCATTGGCGGAGGCGGCAGTTCCAGTTTGGGCAATGTCAGATTCTGCAGTGGCCGGAGCGGCCGTGGTGGTGCGTTCAGACATGAGGCTTCTTCCTTGTCACAGGCGGTCGCCGGCGGGGGTTCCACAGTGCGGGCCGCACGGATCCGTCAGAGTGTGACGGAGGTAACAGTTTTGGCGGGTAGATCAAGGTTAGGGCCGGTATTTCGTGGTCCCTGTTGTCACGTCGGTCCGCGTTGGTGGACCGTCTGGTCGGTGGAGTGCCGCCGCGCTCCCGGCGGGACGAAGCTCCCGGAAGGCGCGGGAGCCGGTCCGGGACCCTCATCTTTCGCCGGGCCCTAGGGAAAATTGCGACGCGGGCACGCCCGCCCGCTGCGGGGCTCCGAATCGCATTGGCGCAGATCACCCGCCCGTGGGCGGGTTCGACAGCTGTCGATCATCTTAGCTTCAGTTGTCGTCCGCTGTCTTTTGTCATATTTTGCGCGGCGGGGCTTCTGAAACCTGGTCGATGCCGATCTGGACGATGCCAACGTGGACGTTCACAGGGTGCGGGCTGAAGTGCCGCCGCACCGCCACGGCCACGGCCCGGGCCACCTCCGGGGCCGGGTACGCCCCGCTCACGCCGATGCGCGTCCTCACGGTCGAAGGTGTCGCGCCGGCACCGGAATCGATGACGTCAACAGCCGGCGGCGCTTCTCCGGTCACGGCCGACCGGGCCGCGCCCGCGATCGTTTGCCAGAGCGGTCGCGCCGGATACACCGCCGTCACGCCGTGAACGGCCTCGATGACCGCCCGCAGCTCGGCCGGCAGCGCGGCGTCGGGCAGCGCGCCGTCGGCGCGCCGTGCCCGGGAGGCAAGGGTTGGGTCATGGCGTCTCCTCTGGGTCTGGATTGCCGGGCTCCAAAACGTCGGTGATCGTGACATCGATCGCCGTGATGTTCAGTTCTGTCTGCAGGGCCAGGGTCGTGGCCAACTTCCAGCGAAGCGCGGTGGCGCGCTGTTCCAAGGGATGCCCGTAGACGACGGCGAGGTCGACGCCGATGGTGATGGGGGCCCCCGGCTCGGTGACGTCCCCGTACAGGCGGCATTTTCCGGCAGCGGTGCCGGGCAGGGAATCCGCAACAGAGCGGATCAGCGCCGATATTGCGCCCTCTGTCTCGGTGAGGAGGTCGCCGGGTGTGTCGGCGCGCAGGGGAATGTTCCTGCCCGGCCGCAGTTCCAGGTGCAGGTTGTCCAGAATGGTCTTCATCCAGTCGTCGCTGCCGCTGCCGGCCGCAGCGGTGTCGGCGTCGAGCAGTTCATTGCCGAGGGCCGCGAGCCTGCGCAGCGAGGCCCGCTGGCAGTGCTGATGTTCAAGGTTTGCGCAATTTCCTCATAGCTCTGGTCATTGAACGCCTTCAGCACCCAGCAGCGGCGTTGTTCCTCGGGCAGGGCGGCCAGCGCGGTCTTGAGCGCGTCCATCCGGGAACCGCTCAGGGCGGCGTGTTCGGGGTGGTCCCTGTGTGCGGTGCCCGCACCAGCCTCCAGCCCGTGGTGGAGATCGCCGAGGTCCGAATGGTTTCTTCGCCGGCGCAGGTGGTCGATGCTGCGGCTGCCGGTAATACGCAGCAGCCAGCCCTTCACGGCGTCCCCATCGCGCAGGGTGTCGAGCTGCTTCCAGGCCTGCATCAGCGATTCCTGCACTACGTCGTCGGCATCGGCGAGGGAGCCGGTCAGGCGGCGGGCGCAGGCCCGCATAACGGGGCCATGCCGTCGGGCCAGCGCCTCGAAAGCGGCGGTGTCGCCGTCGGTGGCCCGACCCACCAGCAGGGCGTCCGGTACGAGGTCCAGTTGATGCGGCGCCGAAGGTGAACCAGTCACGCGCTTATCTCTGCTTTCATCGCGGGCATATCGGGGTGCGGGCTACTCCTTGCTGAAGCCTTCCTTGAGCTTCCGCGCGGCGTCCTTGACCCGGTCGCCGGCCTCCTGCAGTTTTGCCTGGGCCTGCTCGTGCTGGCCTTCCCGCTTGAGGCCCTGGTCGCCTGTCATGCTGCCGACGCCTTCTTTGGCCGCACCGATGTGGTGGATGACTGTGTAGTTGACTTTGTCGTCGATTCCCATGATGTTTCCTCTGCTGTCATTACGGCGTGGTGCGGTGTTGCGGGACGTATCTTCCGGCCGGCTAGCGGGCGCGATCCGGTGCGGCCGCCCAGGTTTTGGTGCCGCTGGTGATTCGGACCAGAACCGGGAGCGGATGGCCGAGCAATGTGTCGATCCCCTGGACCAGGACGTCGGCGGTGTCCGCGATCTCCCTTGGAGATGCGCCCTGCCGCGCCTGGAGCCGCAGCCGGAGTCCCGTTGTCCCATGCCGATACCGAGGTGCCGAGTACCAGGCGGTTGCCGGCGAGGGCCTGTTTGACGGCCGCCGAGACAAACCCGGTTTCGACGATGGTGGTGCCGCGGCCGCCGTCAGATTCCCGGCCCACGCGAGGTGTCCGGCCGCCACCCTGCGATGCGATCCAGGCGATACTGAGCCCGGCGGCCGTGGCCAGCGCGGCGAGCCCGGCCATGGCCCACCAGCTGCGGGCGGGGCCCGGGAGCGGTGCCGAGGCGAGGAGTGTTCCGGCCTGGTCCAGGAGGGAAAATCCTGTGGCCGCCCATGCGGCTGCAACGTCCGGCAGGATCCCGGCGGCAGTCGTTGCAGCGCCGGCCGCGAGCAGCACGAGCCCGGCCAGGGCCAGCAGGATCCGGTTCAATGCCCTGTTGGTCCGACTCATTGCCCCAGCGCCCCTTCCCTCATGATGTGGATTGTCGGTGCGATCCGGCGGCCAAGGGAGTACCCGGCCAGCTCGTCGTCGACCGCGGCGCTGATCGCGTCCCGGTCCACGGAAACGCCCGACGTCGGACGGACCTGGACGCGGACAGCCCGCCTGCCCACCGTGGTGATGATCTGCCCGGGGGCCAGTCTCGCGGTGAGGCGCGCCCGCCGGGATACTGCCGAGGCGATCACCTCGTCATCGACCACCACGGCGCTCCGGCCGCTGTGCACGGCGTGCCGGGACCGGCGGCCGGGCATGGTTGCGGCTGCGAGCAGCGCCAGACCGACAACCGCCAGGCCGGCGCCGGCGGCCACCAACCCGGCCGGGAGCGTGGTGGCCGGCACGCCGGTGAGCCATCGGCCCAGCCGGTCGGGGCTGCCAAGGAGCGGGCTCTCCTGGAGGAGGGCCAGGAC
The DNA here is from genome assembly GCF_056396505.1 of Arthrobacter sp. 05T410. Taxonomy (NCBI): domain Bacteria; kingdom Bacillati; phylum Actinomycetota; class Actinomycetes; order Micrococcales; family Micrococcaceae; genus Arthrobacter; species Arthrobacter sp. 05T410. The sequence goes on from NZ_JBFTLP010000010.1 coordinate 42,537, forward strand.
GGTCTCGAGGGCAAGCCAGAGGAAGACGGCGGCAAGGACGCTAGCGGTCAGGATGGACGCCGTGGCCCGGGAGGAGTGGGTCTCCCTGCGAACGAGGCGCCGAATGGCTCGATCCTGGCTCATGCGATTTTCCTTTCCTTGTGGTTCCGGTCCTTGTGGTTCCGGCGTGGCGCTCCGGATGGCGCGTCGACCCTGGCAGTGCCGGAGTGCTGTGCGGCCCCGCTGATCCGGATATCTACGCTGCTTAGCGTCCGGCCGGTGAGGTCCAGGCCGCGGGCAATGATGGCTGTCCGGGCCGCCCGGGAGCGGTCGAAGACGGTGCCGCCGTCGGGCCCCCGGCGCGGGCCGAGGAGCGGCGGGAGCGCCAGCTTCACGGAGACTCTCGCGGCGAGCCGGCCCGAATCGTCATCCAGCACCGCGGCGACGTCGGATCTCGGAACGCTGAAGGCGTGGGCCGCGATCGTCTCGATGGTGTGCCTGAGGGCTGCCGGGGTGATCCGGGTGTGCCCCGCCCGCATCACGAGGAGGAGCGCTTGCCGCGCAGGGCGTCCAGCACTCCGCCAAGATCCAGCCGCCCCTCGGCCGCGCGGCCCAGCACGGCCCCTGCCCCCATGAAGAGCGCGGTGAGCAGGAAACCCCAGAATCCGAACGCCAGGGACGCTGCGGCCAGGACGGCTCCGATGGCCAGGCCGGCCAGCGTGGGGCTCAAGCCACCCTCGGCTCGGTCCGTGCGTCCTCGGTGTCCTCGTCATCGGAGGGCACATGGATGTCCGTGATGGTGATGTTGACTTCCGTCACCTCCATGCCGACGAGGTCCTCGATGGCCGTATAGACAGCGTCGCGGGCCTTGTCCGCGACAAGCTGGAGCGGGTGCGGGTACTCGACCACCAGGGTGATGTCGACGGCTACCTGGGTTTGTCCGACTTCCACGCTGACGCCCTGGGTGAGGTCCTTTTGGCCGACCTTTTCACGCAGGGTTCCCAGCGCACGGGCTGCTCCGCCGCCGAGGGCGTGCACTCCTTCGATTTCCTGGATCGCGATGCCGGCGATCTTTGCCACGACGCCGTCTGCGACAGTGGTCGCGCCGCGGCCGTCGATGCCTGGGGCCGGTGCGGGCGCGCCCAGCGTGGGGGACTTCGCGGCGGGCGCCTTCGCTGCGGGTGCCTTCGCTGCGGTTGCCGGGCCGGCCTGTCCCTGGACGTCTGCCGGGGTGTGCGTCTGGGTGGTCTGCGTTTGGGTGGTCAAGGCAATCACTCCTGATCGGTTGAGGAAGACGCTCTGTGGCGCCGTCATAGGTAAGACGGGCCGGGAACGGAATTCCTCACGGTCGAATCGGGGTGAGCTGCATCACATGGGGTCCTGGAAATCCCGGGGCCGCCTGAGGCAGCGGCCCCGCGGGCCATCCAGACAACGGCCCGACAGGCCGTTGGGCTGTCTACTGGGCGGCCAGGCGCGTGGCCCGCAGCACGGCATCCGTAAGGGACACTGCCTCGCCGTCGGGCCCGACGGCGCTGCGACGCCGGCTGTCCAGGACCTCGGCACGCCACATCGGCTCCTCGATCCGGAGTTCCCGGGCAAGGTCCTCGGCCGTGAAGAACTTCTCCGGAGTATGGTGCGCGCCCCACGGAGGCAGCCCGTCGGGGTGATGGCCGACGATCAGCAGCGTTCCGCCGGTCCGCACCGCGGCGGCGGCGAACTGCAACGCCTGCTGCCACGGCATCTGGGTGGAATGCAGGAACTGGGCCGTGACGAGGTCGAACAACCGGTCCGGGACCCATGTGGCAAGATCCTGCTGCACCCACTCGATGGTGGCGTCCTGGCCCCGTTCCCGGGCGTGGGCGGCCGCACGCTCCAGGGCGACGGCGGAAACGTCCAGGCCCGTCACGCTCCAACCGCGGGCAGCGAGCCATATCGCGTCCGCGCCCTCGCCGCACCCCAGGTCCAGGGCCTCGCCGGCAGGAAGGTCCGCCACCTCGGCGACGAGTTGCGGATTCGGCTCCCCGCTCCACATCCTGGACCGGCTGCTGTACTTTTCATCCCACAGCCGGGCTGCGGAACCGGGCGCCGCATCCTCGACCGCCGCGTGTTCGGCGGCGACATGCCCGTGGCTGTGGCTGCGTTTTGTCATGGTTTCCCCTCATCATGGCGGTTCGCCGGGTTTCGCTGTTTGTTTTCAGGCACGACGGCGGTGACGAACCCTCCCGGCGCGGACCGCCGTCGGGTCTCCCTGCCGAAATTCCTGTGCTCCTCAAGGACCAGTCCGAAGCACCCAACAAAGTCCGCGGCGCTCTTCCTGGCCGGGGGAGTGTTGTCGATCCCAAAGGTCAGGGGCTCGCCGACGAATCTCGCGGCAGCCCGCGCATACCGCATGTAGGGCGATCCCGAGGTGATCGTTTCCCTGGAAAAGTAGTCGAAGGCCACGATGCTGCCCGGGGCGGTGCCGGCGATCCTGCGCAGCGTCGCTTCGACGGAGGCGCGGTCCAGGTACATGGTCACCGCTTCCCAGAGGAACAGTGCGGGCCGGTTCGGGTCGAAACCGGCTGCGAGCAGCTTCTCCATCCAGTCCTCGGTCTCGAAATCGGCGGGTACGTACGTGGCCAGGCGCGTGGAGAGGCCCGCTTTTTCGAGCATCGCGAGTTTGAAAGCCTGGGTCCGGGGCAGGTCGAGTTCAAAGCAACGCACGCGGTCCCCGGGCGCCAGCCGGAACGCCCGGGTGTCGAATCCCGCCCCGAGGATCACGAGCTGGTCGATGCCCCCGCGATGCCGTTGAACGGCCGCGTCATAGAGGCTGGTCCGTGCTGTCGGCTGGTGGCGCATCGGTGCCGGCCCCGGGTACGGATAGCGGTAGAGCCTGGGCACGTAGCCCGTGATCAGGTGGGCGGCGAGCGTGGGGGCGGTCTCCATCTGGATGCCAGTCGCGGACACGTTCGGCAGAGCGGCCATGAGCCGGGCCGCGGGGACATCCGGCCGTGTCCCCAGGCGGTGCTGCATCCAGCGCGTGTAGAGGGATGCGAGCAGCGTGGCCGACGTGCCGGTGCGCCGGCTGTAGGCGAGCATCCCGGGGACGGACGTGATGTAGCCGGCCGCACTCAAGGGAAACAACGCCAGCTGGATGACCCGAAACAGGCCAGCGGAGACTATTCCCGGCATTGCGTCCGACTCCCCTCACGGGCCGCCCCTCGTGCGGCCCTTCCCGCCCACCATGGTCCTCCCGGACGTAAGGGCGGTCAATACGCCGTCCGGGCTTCCGTCCGGGCGCCGCGCAGGCGGACGGACACGTGGAAATCACGCTCCGGAAACCAACCTGAAACCTGCGTCATGAATGCTGGGCACAAGACATTGAACGCTGGGGAAGGGCAATGACCATGGACGTTGACGAAGCACGGCAGATCCGCAGCTCGGCCGAGTTGAACGTGGGGGACGAGATCGAGGCGTGGCACAACGGGAAGCTCTTCCACCGGGGCCCGGTGACCCAGACCGTCACAGGCGTGGACCTGTTCTGGATCCTCGATGCCCGGACGGGGACCCGCCGCCTCATCGACGCCGAGGCGCTCGTGATCCTGCGGCCAGCCGACCGGGGACCGGCCAAAACGCCGTCACGGGCGGCCGTCAACACATCCGCTCATGCATCCGCCCAGTTGTCCCACATGCCGCTGTTCCAAGCCCCCAGCATGGCGGGCTAGGGGCCGTCTCCTAAAAACTGGGCTGGTTGTTCGGGATGCCTCGTACTTCTGTTTTGACTGATGGTTAGTGGGCTCGCATTCAGCCGTTGCTGCCGGCTTTTGATGGCCGCCGGGGTCGTCCGTTCCGGGATGACCGGCGCGTGGTGGAGGGCATCTTTTACCGGTACCGGTGCGGGATCGCCTGGCGGGATGTGCCGGCCGAGTTCGGTCCGTAGCAGACGTTCGGAAGCGTCACCGCCGCTACAGCCGTGACGGTACTTGGGACAGGATCCTCGCTGGCCTGCTGACGGTCGCGGACTCTCAGGGTGAAGATCAACCGCCCTGGTCCGGTCAGCCCTCGCACCCGCCCGGACCGTGTCCGCGGCGACAAGGCCTACTCATCCCGGGCGATCCGGACTCACCTGCGCGACCGCGGCATCGTCGCTGTCATCCCGCAGCCATCCGACCAGATCGGCCACCGGAAACGACGCGGATCCACCGGCGGCAGGCCTCCGGCCTTCGACAAAGAAGACTACAAAGGCCGCAACGTCGTCGAACGGAACTTCAACATCTTCAAACAGTGGCGGGCCCTGGCAACCCGGTACGACAAACTCGCACTCACCTATCGCGGCGGAGCCGTTCTCCGGGCAATCAGCATCTGGCTGACAGCTTTAGGAGACACGCCCTAGGCGAGGATTTCGCCGGTGCCATACTCGACGGCGGCGCCGTCGGCGTCCCGGATGAGCAGGACGATGCGTTTGTGCTCGTGGGCGCGGCCGATGCCGAGATGCCTGAGGCGTCCGGCGTGGCGGAGAGTGACCTTGCCGTGGCCGTCGGGATGCATCCAGAACCATTCTGATGGGATCGGGTGCCTCCCGGTCTATCAGGTGGCCCAAGACAACCTAAACCGCGTGATCAGAGGCACGACTAAAACGGATACTTGCCAGAGAGGATTCCAACGGGCATGGCTTAAATCCACGGATCCTTGGAACTCTGCCGTTCGGCGCCGTCATGCACCCAGACGCCCTGCAATGGACCGCGGCAGCGTCTTCAGTGCGGATATTGAAGGCTTACCGGGAGATGACCGGCAATAACCGCCGAACAACACAAGAGCCCATCAAGTCCTCTAGGCATGGGTGGGCTCTTGGGTCGTAGGTGTCACGCCGACATCGGGTTCTCGTATTCCATGAACCACGCGGCATCCTCATCGGCCGCCAAGAGTTCGGTTCCCCACAACTCAACGATGAGGTCCCGCTGCACATCACTCAACTGCGGAAGACGCCGACGGTGAAGCCCAAACATCGCAACCCTATCGACCCGCGCAGACTCAAGCAGCGCCAAAAAATCGCTGGACCGGCGCGGGTACTTAGTGAACAGTGTCACCGCCATCTTGTCGCTATGCTCGTACAGCCCCTCCTGGCCCGTTGCAAATAAATAGGCCCAGTAAAGGAAGAACTCGGTAGCCGTAGACAGCTCAACCTCAAAAATATCCCCAAAAGCCTTACCAGCGTGCCTGGACTCGAGGTCCGACATCATCTTCCGAACGGTGCCCGTGTCCATGAGGTAAGGAGTGACGGTAGGCATCGCGGCCTCTGAGAGCTCCGAAGCACGATCCGCTGCCCCGAACAATGCGAAAGAACCTTCTATCCAGGCACGTTGAAGCTTGGGAGCGGGGCGTCGGAAAGTCTTGATCGCGGTTTCGGTAAAGAAATCACTGACTAGGGTGCGGTGTAGGAAGTGGTTTTTAGCGTCCAGCACAAGGTAATAACGGGAGGCCAGATTGGCCGCCACTACCAGCTTCAGGAGTTGCTGACCGCGCCAGCCCTGAGGGTCGTTATTGGGCAGAAGGTTGACTGCTGCCACATACTCGATCTTCGCCGCAAGCTGCGGTGAGATCTTGGTCTCAACGTTCGATCTTAAGAACGTTTCGACCGCAGCGTTGTCCTGGCCGTTTAAGACTACGATGTACCGGCCAATATTCTCGTAGTCCAGAAGACGGTCCACCGAAAGAATCTGAAGGACAGCAAGCCGCGCATCGCCCTCGAACGTCACGGTCACAAGGTCGACATCACTGGGTTCAAGGTGCACCGCCAAAGAGTAACAGAAACTAATCCGCCTATTCCGGGGTACGGCGAGGCGAGGCCTTCCCATTCGAGGTGGGCGGCGATGGTCTCGACGCCGGCGTCGAGGTCTTCTGCAGTCAGCTCGGTGCGGAGGGCAAGGATGCGGGCCAGCGCGGGCCCGGCCGTGGCCTGCGGGTTGGTGCGGGAGCGGCACGATGACCTTGTTCTTCGACATGGCCCATCGTTGACGGCCCGGCTGTCGCCGATGTCGCGGGACACGCCGAAGAGCGTCGCCGACGTCCCGGCACATGTGTCGCCTATGTCCTCAGGTCACACAGTTCGGAGAAGAGTGCGCCCGACGCCGGATAAGGCCAGCTGGCCGCTGTCCTCCTGACGGGCGCCGCCCATCGGGGCGGTCCACAGTCAGGCCTGATCCTCGCCAGCGTCGGAGGCGGCGACGTCGTCCCTACCGCCCACGAGTCCGCGGTACCAAGTAGGCACTCGCGCGCGCCCACGTAGCGGTCAAGTGGTGCCACGGACCAAGCACAGGCAGCCCCCTCAAAGTCGAGTAGGCACCACTCGGGTGCCCCTGGACCCCCGCTCTTACGCTCCTGAGTACTGGGTTAATCAAATCAATGTACTGATCAGAAACGGGTCTCAGCCATGCGTGATCAAACAAAACCACGGGGTTTCTACGCCCATTTTCTGGGCCGTCGGCGCCGTCTACGTATGGCTGGGGCGGCTCGCCTCCGGCACCACCGGTCTGCCAACATCCCCATAACTTCGTCCCCGCAACGCCTGCAGTCGCGGTGCGCCTGGGCAGCCTTAATAACAATGTCCCTCGCATTCGCAGGGCTGTCCACCAGCGGGATTGCCGCAGCCGATGTGGGCACGATCGCCAACGACTCCCTGCGGACGGGCTGGGATCGCGACGAGCCCGGTCTCTCGCCGTCATCTGTGGCATCCTCGAACTTCGGTCGGCTATTCGCCGCCACCGTGGACGGGCAGGTTTACGCTCAGCCGTTGGTGGTCGGCGGCACAGTGGTTGCCGCGACTGAGAACAACGCGGTTTACGGGCTGGACAGCGAGACAGGTGCGGCCAAGTGGACGCGCAAGCTCGGGCCGGCGTGGCCTGCGTCGACCGTGAACTGCGGTGACCTTACGCCCAATATCGGAGTTACTTCCACCCCCGTCTATGACCCGGCATCGAAGAGCATCTTCCTGCTGGCGAAGACGAATGACGGGGCCAGTAAGCAGTTCCCGCACTGGTACATGCACAAACTGGATGTGGCGACCGGCGCGGAGAGGCCCGGGTTCCCCGTCACAATCCAAGGCTCCCCGACAAATGACCCCGGCCATCCGTTCAACCCGATGACGGCGATGCAGCGCCCGGGGTTGCTGCTCCTGGACGGCGTGGTTTATGCAGGGTTCGCCAGCCACTGCGACTACACCCCCTTCGTCGGCTATGTCGTCGGCGTATCGACAGTCGGCAAGCAGACGACGATGTGGGCGACAGAGTCAGGGAACGCCAACGCGGAGGGCGGCATTTGGCAGTCCGGCGGGGGACTCGTCTCCGACGGCCCCGGCCAGATCCTGCTGGCGACCGGCAACGGTATCTCCCCGAGTCCCGGCCCGGGCTCGAAGCCTCCCACCACCCTGGCCGAGGCTGTGGTCCGGCTCCGGGTGGGCACCGACGGCAACCTGAAGCCAACGGACTTCTTCAGTCCGGCCGACAACGCCAGGCTGAACCGCAACGACGCCGACCTGGGAGCCGGAGCCCCCCTCGCGATTCCCGACGGCTACGGCACAGCGAAGCACCCCCATCTGATGGCGCAAGTCGGGAAAGACGGCCGGGTCTACCTGTTGGACCGGGACAACCTGGGCGGCATGGCGCAGGGGCCTGGCGGAACCGATGCCGTTCTCGACATAGCCGGTCCGTACAACGGGGTGTGGGGCAAGCCTGCGTTCTTTGGGAGCAGTAGCGGTGGCTATATCTACGTCGTAGAGAGCAACGGATACCTTCGCGCGTTCAAGTTGGTGACTAGCGCTGCGGGTGGCGTCAGCCTCGCCGCCGTCGGGACCTCCGCCGGAACATTCGGGTTCAGCTCCGGTTCGCCTGCGGTGACGTCATCCGGCAATGACGGGTCCTCCGCCCTTGTCTGGGTGGTCTATGTCAGCGGAGGAACCGGCGCGGGTGCGGAATTGCGGGCCTACAAGGCACTTCCGGACGGCACTGGTCAGCTCAAAGAGGTTTTCAGCGCCCCCCTGGGGATCGGCGCCAAGTTCTCCTCGGTGGCAACCGATAAAGGCCGTGTGTACGTCGGCACCCGCGACGGGCACGTGCTCGGGTTCGGCGCCCCAACAACGGCGGCAGTAGGAGCTAAGAACACCGATCTGGGCAACGCCAAGGTGGGTACCGCTGCCGCCGGAAGCATTACCGTCACCGCATCCCGGACCGTGACGATTAGTTCCATCACCACAGGTGCACCGTTCAAGATTGGAACCTCGCTGACGCTGCCTCGGAAGGTGTCTAAAGGCGGAAATCTCGCGGTCCCCGTGACGTTCTCGCCCGCGGCTGCCGGCCAGGTTGACGGAACGCTGACCGTCAAGACCACGGACGGCGAGACCGTCCTCCTCGGCGTCCACGCCGTAGGTACGAAGGACGGACTGGGCGCGACCCCGGCCCTGATCCAGTACACCGATGTGCCAACGAAGACAACTAGCCGGCAGACGATCAACATCGTCAACACCGGCACAACCGCCGTCAAGCTCACCCGCGTCACCCCACCAGTCAACGCGGCGCTGAAAGTGGATGCAGGCACGGCGCCGGTCGTGGGCCAGACGATCCAACCCCTCGGGTCAGTGCCGGTGTCCCTGACCTTCAGCCCCACCACGGCTAAGCCGGTGACCGACTCGCTGTCGGTCGTCAGCGACCGCGGTGGGGTGACCGTCAAGATTACCGCGACGGCCATCTCCGGAACAGCGCACCTGGAGTTGCCGCGCACTCTGGACTTTGGTGACGTCCCCGCCGGTACGTCGGTTACCCGGGTTTTTCCGATCAAGAACACCGGAAACATCCCGATGACCATAACGAAGGCGAAAGCGCCGCAGGGGGTCTTCTCCACGGCAACTCCCATTTCCGAGGGCTTAAAGATCCCTGCCGGTGAGACTGCCTACCAGACAGTGACCTTTGCGCCGTCGGCCGTTGGGCAAGCCGGGACGACTGAGACCTTTTACCTGGTCACCGCCGATGACGGCCAAGCCGCCCAGAAGGTCATGCTCACAGGGAGGGGCACCGACGACCCCATCGCCGCCTACGGGTGGAAGATCAATGCCGGCCGCCCGGGGACGATCCTGGGCCGGATGCTGACCTCCGAGTACGCCGTGGCGGGAGGGAAGTGCCAGGACTACAACGGGGGCATGATCTGCTGGTCAGCCAAGACCGGGGCCCATGCGGTGCTCGGTGAGATCAGCAAACGCTACAGGGCCGCCGGCGGCCCGGCCGGCATCCTGGGCTTCCCTATTTCCGACCAGAAAGCTTCACCGGACAAAGTGGGTCGCTACAGTGACTTCGCCGGCTCGGGCGGATCTTCGATTTACTACTCCCCGACCACCGGAGCGCATTTTGTCCTGGGCTCGATCCGGTCCAAATGGATGGCACTGGGTGCGGAGACCGGGCCGCTGGGGTATCCAATCACGGATGAGAAGCGCGCGCCCGACGGGAGGGGACGGTACAACCACTTTTCCGGTGCCGGCGGGGCATCGATCTACTGGACGCCAACTACGAAGGCGCACTCGGTGACAGGGGCGGTCCGAACCAAGTGGGCGTCGCTGGGCTGGGAGACGGGCCTGGGCTATCCGACCACCGACACGACGACTTCGGCCGACAAGGTAGGGAAGTACAACCACTTCTCAGGCCAAGATGGAAGCTCGATCTTCTGGTCACCTATGACCGGCGCGCACTCCGTCATGGGTTCAATACGAGCCAAGTGGGCGGCGCTGGGCTGGGAGACAGGTCCGCTGGGTTATCCGATCACGGATGAGAAGCGCGCGCCCGACGGGCGGGGGCGGTACAACCATTTCTCCGGAGCCGGTGGGGCATCGATCTACTGGTCGAACGGTACCGGGGCGCACTCGGTGTATGGTGCGATCCGTTCGAAGTGGGCGTCGCTCGGCTGGGAGACGAGTCGGCTGGGTTACCCCACGAGGGACTCGTACACGGTATCCGTCGGCCGGGCAACGGATTTTCAGCATGGACGGCTGACGTGGCATGCCGCTGCCAAGAAAGTCACCGGGTAGGGGAAGCCATCGTCGGATGGCAAAGGGCGCACGTGGATCGGGTGCGCGCGGCCCTTTGCTGCTTGCCGGATAACGGCCTTCAGAGGAGGATGATCGGCACATCCACGGGAGGTCCGCCATGACCCAGCTCGGCAAGTTTGAGAAGTACCTGATTGAGGAATTCTTCGACGATTATCGCGCCGGCGCCATGAGCCACCGCGCGTTCACCCTCTGGGTGGCATTCATTACGGGCAGCATGGCGGCGGCGGCCGCCGCTATGACGCTCGTGGGCTGCACGCCCGAAGAAGTTCCCCGCAGCAGGTACCTCGCCGGCGGGGTCGGTGCCGGGGGCAAAGAGTCCGCTGTCCGTCCCCGAGGGGGCGGCGGGACTCACGACGGCGACGGTGCGGTTCCCTGCGGGCGGCACCGATATCAGCGGGTACCTTGCCCGGCCCGGGAACGGCGCTGCCGCCCCCGCGGTGTTGATCTGCCACGAGAACCGCGGCCTGACGCCGCACATCCAGGACGTGGCACGCCGTTACGCCAGGGCCGGGTACGCGGCGCTGGCCCTGGACCTGCTGTGCCGGGAGGGCGGGACAGCCGGCATGGACCCGGATGCCGTGCCGGGGGCGTTGACCCAGGCGGGCGTCCAGCGCCACGTCTCCGACTTCGCTGCCGCCTTCGATTACCTGAACGTCCAGGACTTTGTTGACCAGGGACGGATCGCCATGAACGGCTTCTGCTTTGGCGGCGGGATCACCTGGCAGGCGGCGACGGCAATCCCGGGGCTGAAGGCCACTTCGGCGTTCTATGGACCTTCACCTGACCTGGACAAGGTGCCGGCCATCATGGCGGCCGTTTCGGCGTCTACGCCGAGCTTGACCAGCGGATTACCGGTGCCAGGCCGGCACTCCGGGATGCGCTGGCCAAGACCACCGTGCCGCACGAACTGAAGGTTTATCCGGGCGTGGACCACGCGTTCCACAATGACACAGGGGAGCGGTACAACCAGGAGCTCGCACTCACCTATCGCGGCGGAGTCGTTCTCCGGGCAATCGGCATCTGGCTGACAGCTTTAGGAGACACACCTTAGGGGCCGGCCGTCACGGATACGGGACCCGGGCCTGCCGGGTGGTAGGCTAGTGGAACTTGATGTGCAGTGATGCCCACTTTTGATTTGGTTGACCGGCTTCGGTCCATCAGCCGGATCCCTGCCGGATTCCTTCGGGAATCCGCACGCAGGCAGTGGGATTTTTTCATGTGAGAGGCACATCCTGCGTCGATGAACGCGTTCCATTTGGTCCCGGCGGCCGCTTGCTGAAGTTTGGCAACAGCCCGGTTGATCACCTGACTTTTCTTCGGCGAACCCTTGAGCCAACCGGCATCGGGGGCCGATATCCGCACGGATACCGCCTGAAAGACTTTGAAACACATGACTACATTTGCTGCCCTCGGCACGCCCAAAGCACTTGCCGACACCCTGACCGCACAGGGGATCGTGGAGCCCTTCCCGATCCAGGTCAAGACCCTTCCCGACACCCTGTCCGGACGCGACGTCCTGGGCCGCGGCCGCACCGGCTCCGGCAAGACCATCGCATTCGCCATCCCGCTGGTGGCACGACTCGCCGAGCGCGAAGCCAAGCACTTCCGCAAGCCCGGCCGCCCGATGGGCCTGGTCCTGGCTCCCACCCGCGAGCTGGCCACGCAGATCAACGCGACCATCGAGCCGATGGCCAAGGCCATGGGCCTGACCACCACCGTGATCTACGGCGGCATCTCCCAGGCCCGCCAGGAAAAGGCCCTGCGCGCCGGCGTCGACATCGTCATCGCCTGCCCGGGCCGCCTGGAGGACCTGATCCGCCAGCGCATCCTGACCCTCGAAGCAGTCGAGATCACCGTCCTGGACGAGGCCGACCACATGGCCGACCTTGGCTTCCTCCCGGTGGTCAAGAAGCTCATGGACATGACCCCCACCCAGGGCCAGCGCCTGCTGTTCTCCGCCACCTTGGACAACGGCGTGGACAAGATCGTCCAGCGCTACCTGTCCAACCCGCTGACCCACTCCGTGGACGACCCGCAGGCCGCGGTGACCACCATGGAACACCACGTGCTGGTGGTCAATGACCAGACCGTCAAGAAGCAGCTGATCGTCGAGCTCGCCTCCGGCGCCGGCCGCCGCGTGCTCTTCATGCGCACCAAGCACCACGCCCGCAAGCTGGCCAAGACCCTGACCGACGCCGGCATCCCCGCCGTCGATCTGCACGGCAACCTCTCGCAGAACGCCCGTGACCGCAACCTGGCCGAGTTCTCCTCCGGCGATGTCCGCGTCCTGGTGGCCACCGACGTCGCGGCCCGCGGCGTCCACGTCGACGACGTCGAACTGGTCATCCACGTGGATCCGCCCACGGAGCACAAGGCGTACCTGCACCGCTCAGGCCGTACGGCCCGCGCCGGTTCCGACGGCACCGTGGTCACGCTGACCCTGCCCGAGCAGCAGTCCGACGTCAAGAAGCTGATGAAGGCTGCCGGCGTCGAGGTCAACTTCGAGCGCGTCACCGCCAACTCCCCGCTGGTTGCTGAACTGGTCGGCGAAATGGCCGACAAGATCGATCCCCGCACCCGTGCCGCCCTGCTGGCAGCCAAAGCCGCCCAGCACGGCGGCGGCACCTCCACCGGTGCCAACGCCGAGCGCAAGCGCGCCCGCCGCACCACCCAGGCTGCACCCACCGCGGGTGGTCGTGGTGGCCGTGGCGGACGCGGACGGGTGTCCGCCGAGGCACCGCGGACCGACCTGCCGCGCGCCGAGCGCCGCGCCGTCGCCTACGAAGGCAAGGCTGCTGCCCGCAACGCCGCCGACCGTGTCGCCGAGCAGAACCAGGACCGCGCAGATGCCGAGCGCGCCGAACGCCGGAATGCGCGTGGCCGCGGCCGCACCACCGCCTACGCGCACCACAACGATGTTCCGGCCGCCGGCGGCCGTGCCGCAGCCGGCCGCGGTTCGGACGGACGCGCCGCAGACGGACGCAGCGACGCCCGGGGCGCTTCGGCTCCCCGCAGCGGAGCACCCCGCACAGGTGGCGCTCCCCGCACCGGCGCTTCGACCGGCGGCCAGCGCAGCGGACGCCCGGCAACCGGCCAGCGTGCGGCTGCCGGCGCCAAGTCCGCCAGCAGCAAATCCGGAGGCAGCGCGGCGGTCTGGTCCTCCAACACCGGTGGCACCTCGGGCGGATCCTACGCCGGCGGCGGCAACGGCCGTTCCGGTGAAGGACGTCCGGCCCGCGGCTCGGGCCCCCGCCGCGCGTCGGCTCCGGCCTCGAACGAACGCCGCGGCCGCTAAGGTTCCGGTTCTCAGCTACGCAAAATAGCTGGCGCTGCGCAAACGGACGGCCGCTACGGGAATCCCCGTAGCGGCCGTCCGAAAGCGCAGCGGTTGTCCAAGAACGCCGCGAAAAGCTGAAGCTACCAGCCGCGGGCGCGCCACTCTTCCAGGTGGGGCCGTTCCGCGCCGAGGGTGGTGGGCTGGCCGTGTCCCGGGTGCACCACGGTGTCATCCGGATACACGTCGAACAGCCGCTCGCTCACATCGGTGATCAGCTGGGCAAAGCGCGCCGGATCCTTCTGTGTGTTGCCTACCCCGCCGGGGAACAGCGAGTCGCCGGAAAAGATGTGAGCCGGGCCTTCGGGGTCCTGGTACACAAGGGCGATCGAACCCGGTGTGTGGCCGCGCAGATGTACAGCCGTCACATCGAAGCCGTCGAAGTTGCCGACGTCCCCGTGATCCAGCAGTACATCCACCGGCACCGGCAGCTCCGGGGCATCCTCTGTCCCGGCCGCCGTTTTCACACCGGTGGCTTCCACCAGGGACGGCAGCGCCCGGACATGGTCCCAGTGCTGGTGGGTGGTGGCAACCAGCGCCAGCTTCGGCGTCGCGGAAGTATCCGCGGCGGCGTCCGCGAGCAGCCCCTGGATGGCGGCCAGATCATCGGCCGCATCGATCAGGAGCTGCGCGCCGGAGGCCTTGGCCGTGAGCAGGTAAACATTGTTGTCCATCTCGCCGACCGAAATCCGGCGGATGGTGATGTCACGTAAAGAGTGAATGAGCGAGTCCATGGGCATCAGTCTACGGAGCCGCTATTCACGGCCCTGGGACACCCAGTTGGGGTCCGCGGCGCGGGAACCGACGACGGCGTCCGCGGCGGACCCGAGCGTCCTCAGTTGCGCTGCGGTGAAGTCGAGGGCCAGGGCGCCCAGGTTTTCGTCGATCCGGTCCGCCTTGCGGGTGCCGGGAATGGGGACCACGGGCAGTCCCAGCTGGCGGCCCCGCGCAAGCAGCCAGGCCAGCGCCACCTGGGCAGGAGTTGCAGCCTGCCCGGCAACGCTCAGTTCCGCAGCGACCGCCTGCACGGCCGCCACCACGCCCTTGTTGGCGCTGGCAGCGTCCGCCGCGAAACGCGGGATGTTGCGGCGGAAGTCGTTGCTGCCCAGCGTCGAGGCGTCCACGGTGCCGGTGAGGAATCCCCGGCCCAGCGGCGAATACGGCACAAATCCCACCCCGAGTTCGGCGGCGGCAGGCACCACGTTGCGTTCCACGTCGCGGCTCCAGATGGACCATTCGCTCTGGACCGCGGCGATCGGGTGGATGCGGCTGGCCTCGCGCAGCTCCTCGGCCGTCACCTCTGACAGGCCCAGATGCCGCACCTTGCCGGCCTGTACCAGCCCCGCCATGGCCTCCACGGTTTCCACTATCGGAACGCGGAGGTCACGGCGGTGCAGGTAGTACAGGTCAATGGTGTCGGTGCCCAGCCGTTGCAGGCTGCGGTCCACGGCCTGCCGCACGTAGGCGGCGTCGCCGCGGATGTCCGTGTAGCTGGCCGACGGTGTGCCCACGAGGCCGAACTTGGTGGCCAGCTGGACTTCGCCGCGGCGTTCCTTGAGCAGCCGCGCGATCAGCTCCTCGTTGCTGCCGCCGCCGTAAATGTCCGCCGTGTCGATGAAGCTGACGCCGGCGTCCACCGCGTGATGCAGGGTCCGCAGGGCCTCGGCCGGGTCCACCTCGCCGTAGACAGGGGTCAGGGCCATACCGCCGAACCCCAGGGGACTGACCATCAGGCCGTCGCCGAGCCGGACTGTTGCTGCCGTCATCTTGGTCTCCATTCGCGCACTGAATAGTTCCGTAGGACTTCCGTCCCTGCCAAGAACCCCGGGATGCGCGCGGCTATTCCGGCCCTGCTATCGGCCGGGCAGACGATTCTCCCCACCTTTGACCCTTGCGCGGCCGGCACGACGGCGCGCCGCAGGGGACACGCCGTCGGACTGCCCTAAACGTGGGGAATTTCCGCAGGGGAGGCCGGCCGGACAGCGCCTTGTGCCGGTTCCTCTGAGTCCGCCGTTGGCGGGAGGAGCTTCAGGCCCGCCGCGCATCCCACGATTCCGGCGATGAACAGCAGCTTGAGCGGACTGGCCGGTTCGACGCCGGTGGCCATCGCCCAGCCGACCGTCAGTGCAGCGCCGATCCCCACCCAGATGGCGTAGGCGGTGCCGAGCGGAATGCGCTTCACGGCCAAGCCGAGCCCCACCATGCTGAGGGTGGCCGTCACGGCGAACACGAGGGTCGGCAACGGGCGGGAGAACCCGTCGGACAGGCCCAGTGCCGTGGCCCAGACCGCCTCCAGCACAGCGGAAGCGAGCAGAATCACCCATGACATTGCAGCTGGTTTCATCATGGTCACGCCACCAGCTTCAGGCCGGCGACGCTCGCGGCAATCCCGCCAAGAAGCAGGATCCGTGCCGCCGTCGGGCGCTCAACCTTGGCGGCTATCGCGTAGCCGGACGTCAGGACGACGCCGACCCCCACCCACACGGCGTAGGCCGTTCCGGTAGGGATGGACTGCATGGCGACGGCGAGCCCGCCGGTGCTGGCGAGGACGGAAACGAGGAAAACGAGGGCCGGGACCAGCCGGCGGCGGCCCCTGGCCTGGGCGGTCCGGTGCAGGGCGGCGGCCCAAACGGCCTCCAGCGCCCCGGAAAGAATGAGTATTAGCCACGACATGACAGCTCCTGTGGCCAGTCTTGTCGCGTGCCGGGTACTGAACCGTCGTCCGGAGGCCTGGAAGAGGGGCCTTGGCCTCCAAGTCTAGCAAATCGGCATCAGAGCCCGACGGCGTCGCTGCAAAGAGTGAACGTGCGCCCCACGGGGTACTGCGCGCACGGCTCGTTCGGCGCGGTAAGGTCGCCGGCGTCGATATCGTATGCCGCCGACACGATGGCCCGGCCGTCGGCATTGGCCAGGGTGGCCCGGCCGCCGATCCGCCGCAGCGCCGCCATGGCTCCGCGTTCCAGGCGCTGAACTGTCACGTCGATGCCCACGATTCCCGCGACCGGGCCGTCCGGGCGGGTAAACACCGGGTGCGTGAAGGTCAGGACGTACTCGTCGGTGCAGAGGAAATCCACGTAGGGCCCGGTGACGTGGGCCCGTCCTGTTTCCACGGGGATCCGGAACCACTCGGCCTTGACGTAGCGGCTGATGGAGTTCGGACTGAAGTTGGCCAGCGCGTCGACGTGCTCCAGATCCGGGCCCTGCCACCAAGCGATGTAGCTGCGCCCGGGCCCGAGCAGCCCGGCGTTGGCGATGAACCCCGCTCCGGCCGCGTAGCCGCCGGGCAGCTGCACCAGTTCCTCGACCACCGGACGGATGAGCTTGTCCACGGCCGTGCCGGTGACTTTGCCGGACATGGCGGCCAGGGCGGCCCCGGTGTCAGCGGCCCACTCCGTCAGGCAGTGCTCGATGCCGGCGATGGTGGCGTCGAGTTCGGCTGCGGCCAGCTGGGCCGACTTCTCAACAGCGCCGGGTTCGGCCGGCGCTGCCATGGACGCTGCGGTGGGGCCTGCGGTGGAGGTGGTTTCGGACATCGGTGCTGCCTTAGCTCGAAGGTGCCGGACATTTGCGGTCAAAGATGGCCACGATCGTGGCTCCGGGATGCGGGTGCGGTCAATAGCTCTTGGCCTGCTCGGTCAGCAGCCAGTCGGTGGTGGCGGAGATGAGGGCCTTGACCCCCGTTTCGGCGGCCCCGGGGTCGTGGGTCTCGATGGCGGCCGCCACGTCCCCGAGGATCAAGGCGGTGCGTCCGCGGTAGCCGGTGTCGGCGCAGGGCAGCAGCGTGAGGGTGCCGAGATCTGCCTGCAGCCGGATGAGCTCCCGGGCAAGCCGGGCCGAGCGGGCAATGGCCGCGACTTCCAGCAGGAACTCCGAGAGGGCCAGACGCCAGCTCAGGGAGTCATCGTCCGCTGCGGGGATGAATGAGCGCAGCGTGGCGATGTCGGCGGCGTCGGAGCGGCGGGCCGCCACGCCCGCGCAGGCCGCGGCGATCGCCTGGTAATGCAGCGCGAGGTCCCTGATCTGCAGCCGGCTCAGCTGATGCAGTTGCGCCAGGGCCCGTTCCCGGGAGGGCAGCACGTCGTCGGCGATGAAGCTTCCGCCGCTGCGGCCGCGCGCGGTCCGGATGATTCCCGAGGCGCGCAGCTGGGAGAGGGCCTCCCGTGCCGTTACCGCGGACACTCCGAGGGCCGCGGCCAGCTCGGTTTCGTTCGGCAGCCGCTGGCCGCTGGTGAGCAGCCCGGTCTCCACGGCCTGTTCGATCCGGCCGCACACTTCATCCACAAGCCCGCGTGATTTGATCGGCGTGAACACCGCCGCCAGGCTCCGGGAGGCGCCCGTGGGCGACAACACCATTCGGGCCTCCCTTCCCTCCGGCGGTATCCGCCGCGCCCCGGCCGTGCATCCCTGCGGCTTCCGCGGTGCCGCCGCGCGCCGCCCGGGCTGATGACATCCTAATCCGGGCTTTGCCGGAGGGTCTATACACAAAACCTATGGAGTAATAGCATTTGGCCCAGCAGCCCAGTGTGGACTGGATCACATTCGGTTGCGTGGTTCCTGTGGACGATCCGGCAACGGAGTAAGGCGCACCCCATGACCGAAACACTGGCCGCCGGCACCTCGACCGGAAAGGAAGAGGTTCCGGCGATCCGTCTGCGTAAGCTCACCAAGGTCTTCGGGGACACCGTCGCGGTAAATGGCGTGGACCTGGACATCCGCCACGGGGAATTCTTCTCCATGCTTGGCCCGTCCGGCTCCGGCAAGACGACGGTCCTGCGCCTGATCGCCGGCTTCGAGCTGCCGACGTCCGGGAGTATCGAACTTGAGGGCAAGGACGTCACGGCCATGGCGCCCTTCCAGCGGGACGTCAACACCGTATTTCAGGACTACGCGCTGTTCCCGCACATGTCCTTGGTGGACAACGTCGCCTATGGGCTGCGGGTGCGCGGCATGCCCGGGAAGCAGCGGCGGGAGCGGGCCAGGGAAGCCTTGGACCGCGTCCAGCTCGGGAAGTTCCTCGGCCGCAAACCCGCCCAGCTCTCCGGCGGCCAGCGGCAGCGCGTTGCCCTGGCCCGCGCGCTGGTGGTCGAGCCCAAGGTCCTCCTCCTGGACGAGCCGCTCGGTGCCCTGGACCTCAAGCTCCGGCAGCAGATGCAGGTCGAACTCAAGGAACTGCAGCGCTCGCTGGGTATCACCTTCATCTTCGTCACCCACGACCAGGAGGAGGCCCTGACCATGAGCGACAGGATCGGCGTGTTCAACAACGGCGGCATCGAACAGATCGGCACCGCGCACGAAATCTACGAGCGCCCGGGCGGCATCTTCGTGGCCAACTTCGTCGGCACCTCCAACATTTTCGACGCCGGCCAGGCCCAGGCGATCTATGGCCGGCCGGAGCCGCTGTGCATCCGTCCCGAGCGGCTGCGCGTCGCCTGGGCCGGCGAACCGGAGCGCCGTTCCGGCACCACCTCCCGGCCCGGGACAGTGACGTCGTTCGTTTACGTCGGGCACGCCACCCAGGTGCGGGTGCAGCTCGACGGCGGACCCGCCGTCGTCGCGCTCGTTCCGGAAAAGCTGCCCGGCAGCGACACCGATCTGGTAAACGGGCCCGTCACGGTCAGCTGGGACGACGACGCCGTCGTTTGGCTTCCGGTCCCCGGCACTACCTGACGCCGGGCCATGCCGGGCGGGGTTGCCGTCCGTGCCGCGGCGCAGCGTTCCAGTCCAGAGTTTTTCTCCACAGCGAAAGGTACGGATCATGGCACCAAGAACTAAGGCCTCCCTCGTAGTCGGGGTGGTTGCGGCCGCAGCCTTCGCGCTGTCGGCCTGCGGAACCAGCGGCGGATCGGGTTCTGCACAGTCGGCGCAGCCGGTCAAAACCGAGATCGGCACCGGTGAAGGCCAGGTGTCCATCCTCGGATGGCCCGGCTACGTCGAGGATGGCAGCAACGACCCGGCCGTCGACTGGGTGCATCCGTTCGAACAGGAAACCCAGTGCAAGGTCAGCTTCAAGCCGTTCGGCACCTCGGACGAGGCCGTGACGCTCATGCGCACGGGACAGTACGACGTTATCTCGGCCTCCGGGGATGCGTCGCTGCGCCTGATCGCCGGCCAGGACGTGCAACCGGTCAACATGAGCCTGCTGAAGAACTACCCGGACATCTACCCGTTCCTGAAGGACAAAGCCTGGAACACCGTCAACGGCGTCAACTACGGAATGCCCCACGGCTGGGGCGCCAACCTGCTGATGTACTCCACGGACAAGGTCGCCCCGGCGCCCGCCTCCTGGAGCGCGGTGTTTGACGACGCCGCCAAGAACACCGGCAAGGTCACGGCCTACGACTCGCCCATCTACATCGCCGATGCCGCCATGTACCTCATGGCCCATAAGCCGGACCTCGGCATCAAGAACCCCTATGCCCTCGACAAGGACCAGCTGGCCGCGGCCGTCGACCTGCTCAAGCAGCAGCGGACGCACATCGGCGAGTACTGGAGCGACGTCGTCAAGGAGGTCCAGGCCTTTACGTCCGGGAGCACCGTGGTCGGCACCACCTGGCAGGTGGGGGCCAACATCGCGACGGCAGACGGCGCCAAGGTCGCAACCCTGGTCCCGGACGAGGGCGCCACCGGCTGGTCGGACACCTGGATGATCGGCTCCAAGACCAAGAACCCGAACTGCGCCTACAAGTGGCTCGACTACATCGCCAGCCCCAAGCCGAACGCCCAGGTGGCGGAGTACTTTGGCGAATCGCCGGCCAACGCGAAAGCCTGCGAGCTGACCAAGGATCCCAACCACTGCCAGACGTACCACTCAGGTGATGCGGCCTACGCCGACAGGATCTGGTTCTGGACCACACCGGTGGCCGAGTGCCTCGATGGCCGCAAGGACGTCAAGTGCACCGACTATTCGGAATGGACCAAGGCCTGGACGGAAATCAAGGGCTGATTCCGGCTCCGCCGCACCAAACCCTTACGAACGAGCCGGCCCCGGGGGCCGGCAGAGATTAAGGCGAGATGGCACTTCATACGCAACAGCTGCCGCCCGGGGCGCCCGGTGCTGCCGGGGCCGTGCCACGGGCGAAAACCAACGCCTTTTCGGCGTTGCTGCACCGCTCGCCCCGGCTGAGGCTGGCGGCCCTGCTCACCGCCCCGGCGGGCTGGCTGGTGCTGGTGTACATCGCCGCTTTGGCGGCACTGCTCATCACCGCGTTCTGGACCGTGGACACCTTCACCGGGGAGGTGTCCACGGTCTGGACCACGGAAAACATCGTCACGGTCCTGACCGATCCGGTGTATCAGCGGATCACCCTGCGGACATTGTGGATCGCCGTGGCGGTCACCGTGATTGACATGATCCTGGCACTGCCCATCGCGTTCTTCATCGCCAAGGTCGCTCCCGCCCGCTGGGAGAAACTGCTCGTTGTGGCCGTGCTGATGCCGCTGTGGGCAAGCTACCTGGTCAAGGCCTACGCCTGGCGGAATGTCCTGTCCGAGGGTGGGCTGCTGGAGTGGCTGGGGACCCCGATCGGCCTGTCCTCGCCGGGCTACGGCGAAACCGCCGTCATCCTGACCCTGTCCTACATCTGGCTGCCATACATGATCCTGCCGATCTACGCGGGCTTTGACCGGGTGCCCGACTCCCTGCTGGAGGCCTCCGGGGATCTGGGCGCGAAGCCGCTCACCACCATGCGCCTGGTCATGCTTCCGCTGCTGGTCCCCTCCATCATCGCGGGCACGATCTTCACGTTCTCCCTGTCCCTGGGCGACTACATCACTGCGCAGATCGTCGGCGGGACCACCCAGATGCTGGGCACCGTGATTTACGCCAACGTCGGAGCGGCCAACAACCTGCCGTTCGCCGCCGCCGTATCGCTGGTGCCGATCGCCATCATCATGTTCTACCTTTTCGTCGTCCGCCGCACCGGCGCCCTGAACAGCCTGTAGTGCGAGGAGCATCATGAGACTTTCCCGTAGCGCCAAGGTGGTCCTGGGCATTGTCACGGCGCTGGTGTTTTTGTTCATCTACACACCGCTGCTGCTGGTGGTCGTGAACTCCTTCAACGCAGACCGGACTTTCGGCTGGCCGCCCAAGGGCTTCACGCTGGAATGGTGGGGCAAGGCCTTTGACTCGCCCGGCGTCAGGGAGGCCGTCGTGTCCTCCCTGTGGGTGGCAGTCGTATCGACCATCATTTCGCTGGTGCTGGGGACGCTGCTGGCGATCTCATTGCAGCGCTATGAGTTCTTCGGCCGTGACGTCATCAACCTCCTGGTCATCCTGCCCATCGCGTTGCCCGGGGTTGTCACGGGCATCGCGCTGAACAACATGTTCACCACGATCCTGGGCGTCCCGCTGAGCCTGTGGACGGTGGTGATCGCCCACGCCACGTTCTGCATGGTGACGGTGTTCAATAACGCCATTGCACGGCTCCGCCGCACCAGCGCCGGCCTCGAGGAAGCCTCTGCCGACCTCGGCGCCGGTGTTTTCACCACGTTCGGCCTGGTGACCTTCCCCCAGCTCCGCTCCGCGCTGCTGGCCGGCGGCCTGCTGGCCTTCGCGCTGAGCTTCGACGAGATCATCGTTACCACGTTCACGATCGGGGCCGGCGAGACCACGCTGCCGATCTGGATCCTGCAAAACCTCTTCCGTCCGAACCAGGCGCCTGTGGTCAATGTCGTGGCGGTCGTGCTGATCGTGGTCTCGATCGTCCCGATCTGGCTCGCGCAGCGGCTGTCCGGGGACTCGGTGCGTGTCGGCGGCGCCCGGGTGTAGGCGGACAGCGCTATACGGTGCCGGGTTCCGCAGGGTCGATCGAGATGACAGCCAGGAATCCGCGGCCCACGATTTCCGGTGTCGCGGTATCGGCGCCGACGACGGCGTCGTAACGGTTCAGCTCAAGTTGCTCCGGCTCCGGGGCGGCGACGGCGGCCGGCCCGACGGGAAGGCTGCCGGCAGTCCCGGGGCTGACGGTCCCCTGCCCCTGCAGGAGGATGCCGAGTTGGCCTGCGAACACCGGATGGGCACGCTTCTTGGACAGCTCGACGATCGAGGTGTAGCCCTTGAAGGCGCCGTTGCGGGTGATGACGTTCAGATCCCGGATGTCGCCGGTGGGCAGTGCCCCCGCCGAGTCCGCGTCGCCGGAGAACCGGAACGGCCGGTACTTCTCCAGCGGATGTTCGGCCCCGTCCACGCTCAGCAGCAGCAAGTCGCCGTCAATCACTGTCAGTACACGGTCCATCCCGGCGTACGCGGAGAAGGGGCCCGCCTTGGAGACTTCGGCAATGCTGACGCGCCAGTCCCAGGCGTTGTCCTGCCCTGTATCTTGCGGGGCGGTCCGCAGGGACGGGGTCCTTGGATGGCGCGCCACTTCGCGCGTCACCCCGCCGCCGTTGCGCCAGGGGTGGGCTTTGAGCTCGGCATAGCGGATGATCTCCATGGCCTCAGCCTATCGGCCCGTTTCCGGGGACGGCGCTCGCGCCGACGCGCCGGGACGCCGGCGGGGACTGCGCACGCCCGTGCCGACGCAAAGTCGGCGGCCGGGGCCCGGCCTTGCTAACGTCGGAGGCAGGAAGCGCCCAGAAGGAGCCCGAATGTTTGTCAAAGTGTGCGGCCTGAGCACCCCGGATGCGGTCCGCGTCGCGGCAGGCGCCGGCGCGGACGCCGTCGGCTTCGTCCTGACCCGCAGCCCCCGGGAGGTCACGCCGGAACAGGTCAGGAACCTCCTCGCCCATGTCCCGGACGGGGTGCCCGCGGTGGGGGTGTTCCGGTACGAACCGGCCGCCGACGCCGTCGCCGTCGCCCGTGAGGCGGGCCTGGTCTGGGTCCAGCTCCACGGGGACCGCTCACCCGCCGACGTCCGGACAGTGCACGACGCCGGGATGAAACTCATCAGGGCCGTCACCATGGCCGCCGCGCCGGAGGCCTTCAGCGACTGGGACGAGGATTTGCTCCTGATCGATGCCGCCGTGCCAGGCTCAGGCGAGGCCTGGGACTACGGCTCGGTCCGGGCCAAGGCTCTGACCGGACGCAAGTGGCTGCTCGCCGGCGGTCTCGATCCCGCCAACGTCGCCCGGGCAGCGGCGGAGGCCGGGGCGTGGGGTGTCGATGTGTCCTCCGGCGTCGAGTCGGCGCGCGGCATCAAGGACTTGGCCAAGATCGGGGATTTCGTGCGGGCGGCCAAGGCGCCTGAATGAGGCTGGGCCGCCCGCGGACCATCTGAGGGCTAAGAGCGCTTGATGACGACGTCATCGATGTATTCGTCGCCCTTTTGCCGGTTGTGCTCGGCCCCGAGCTGAACTTTGCTTAGGCTGCTCCCGAGCATTTGGACGCTCGAGCTGCTGTAGCGCTGCACGCCGTCGAACCATACCTGGATTGTTGACGAATTGCCGTTGGCGGTCACCCGCATGGACACATGGTGCCAGGCGCTCAGAGAGATGCTGCTGGAGATCAGCTTCGTGTAGACAAAGCTGCCACTCGGTGACGTGACCCGGAGCCACAACTGCCCGTTGCTGTTGTAGCGGTAGATGTCCGCGACACGGGTGGAACCGGAGAAGAAACGGAAGTACGGGACGTCATTGCCGGAAACGCCGGCAACAGTGATATTGAACCAGCCGTCTGCGTACGAGGTCTTGGTCCCCGAGGAAAACGAAGGCGAGGAGAGGTTTGCGAGCGAGCCGGAATCGGTGGTCACGTGCAGCTTGGTCGCATGCGTCCCGGTGTGGGGCCGCGAAGTGGACATCGTTGCGGTGCCGGTGCCGGACACTTTGGGGACGAGGCCGCAAAAGCCGCCCGCCTCAAAACTGGTGGCGAGCACAACGGTGCCCGGATAGGAATTTGTCGGTGCCGGGCTGCAGGTTGCGGCGGTGGCAGCCTGGGCGGAACCGAAGACAAGGGAACCGGCTACGAGCATTCCGAGCGTCCCAACCATGCTGAGTGTTCTAAGTTTTCTCATTGAAATACTTTCCGTGATTGGTTCGACTTGTTGGTGTCCGCCCGGTGCCGCGGCACCGGGCGGACGGTTTCTGTCATGCCAGCTGCGCCAGATGCACCAATTGCATGACCACCGCGACGCCGACTATGGCCAGCAGGGCTGCCGTGGTGATCACCACGGCGCGCGGGAGTGCCTTGTCCGGCTGCAACACGCGAAGCACATCGCAGCTCACGAGGGCCGTCATCGTGGCCAGCCCTGTCAGGAAGATGATCATTTCGCACGCACCAGGGCACGCTTTGGCCGCTTGAACTCAAGGCCCAGGAATACGAGGGTCAGGGCCGACAGGAGGCATACGGCCGCCGGCGGTGACCAGAGACGTGCGTAGATCATCGCCGTCGCCACGAGGGTGGACATCGCGAGGCTAAAGGCGATTGCGATGGCGATGCTGAGGGGAAGCGCACCAGTTGCCTGGGCTGAGCGCGGGGGGTCGAAGCGGAGGAGCAGCACCAGCGCCGTTCCAGGCCCGGCCAGCATCAGCAGGCCTATCACCGCCAGGCGCAGGCCCTCGGGGCCGACAAACGAGAGCGGTATGGCTGCTACGGCGACGGCTGCCGTCGCATAGCTCACGTAGCTGCGTTCAGTTGCCATTGCTAACTCCTTCGATGTGAAAAATCACGCCGCCTGCGTTTTCAAAAACCTTTGTCCAGCCCGGACTCGTGGCGCATGTGGCGGTAAAACGTTGAAGGTCGCCGGTGGGAGTCGAACCGCGAAGTTCGGCTGCCTCCTGCTGGCTTTCGGTAACGATGAGGTACGCGCCCGCTTTGTGGGCGATCTGGTTGGCCGCGTCACAACTGAGCGGCGCGGCGTTGGGAATGGGCTCGGCAGCAACGAGCGCCCGGTAGTCGTAGTCCGCGTAGTGCTGGTATCTCCACGGGGTGTTGCGAACTGCCTCAATGAGGACGGAACCGGTGGGCGCTGTCGCATAGAGGTGGTTCACTAAGGCGATTTCGTCGTCGTTGAAGCTTTCCATGCCGTCATTTCCGTAACGGGAGACGACAGTGGCTGTAGCGAGCACCGCGCCCATCAGCAGCAGCGCGAGGGCCCGGCGCAGGCTCAGCCCCGCGGCACTGTCTGACATCAGTGGCAGCACCGCCAGGCAGACGGCGAACGGAAGGCTGAAGAGATACAGGCGCAGAAGCAGTTCACCGCCATAGGGCTGGAGGGGAATCAGGACCAGCGGCGCCAGCGCCGCGGCCGCGGCCGCCAGCCACGGTGCCTTCCGCCGGTAGCCCACAATGGCGCCGGCAATGGCGAGCACCCAGACCAGCGCAACCTCGGCCATGCGCGTGTATACCACGAACATGTGGGCGTCGCTGCCTGAGACCCTGCTGCTCAGCGCGCCGAGGCTGTTCGCGCCGATGTCACCGAGCGAGCCGAGCAGCTGGCCGAAATGCCCCTCCACGAATGTGGAAGCCGCAAAGAGCAGCCAGCCGACGGGCAGGACCACGGCCAGGACCGGCAAGAAGCGCAGCCGGAGACGTCCGGTCAGCAGGAGCGCGGCCAGGATGGGGATCGCGGCGAAGGGGCTGAGCTGGTGTGAAGCCGTCATGGCAAGCAGGATCAGTGCGCAGACCACCACGAGAATCGCCGTGTCCGCCCGGTGCGGTTCCGCGGCGCCATACCGCGGGACCGAGCTGTCCAGTTTGCTGACACTGCGGGCAAGCCACCGGGAGAAGCGGGTGCGCTCCGTGGGCCAGGCCCAACCGCCGAAGACGCTGAGCAGGCAGGCAATCAGTGTGAGCAGGAGGAGGAACGAATAGGCCTGTGGTGACAGGTAGTCCTGTCCAATCCAGCTGGCCACGTAAAAGATCCAGACAGCCGCCCAGGCCTGGCGCGGATTTGCCGTCAACCGCCGGGCCAGGGCCAGCAGTGGTGCGAGCAGGAGGATGTTGATGCCCACCGGCGCCCACGTTGCGATCCCGAAAAGATCCTTGGCGCCCGTCGCCCCGGAGAGCATTCCCAGCACGTTGAAGAATCCTGGCCAGTTGAAGTAGGCGTCCAGGGTCGGATCCAGCTGGCCCGTTTGGCTAATGGTGTCCGCAATGCCCAGATGCCGGAAGCTGGCCTCGAGCCGGGGCAGGCCATGAATGATCGGGTCAGCACCGTCGAGGAGAACCACTGTGACCAGGAGCTGCCAGGTCAGAAGCGCCGGAACCAGACGGCGGAGGCTCAGCGACGCAACAAATCCGGCGAGGCTGAGCGCGAGCGCAACGAAATAGGCCGGCGGGAGGGCATCAATCAGCCCGGCCCCGCCGATCTGAAAAGGATTGACCTGGTTCATGCTCCACACGCCGAGGGCGAGCGCGGCCGCGGCTGCCGCGGCCAGGGCACCGATGTGCCACGACGGCGTGAGTCCGAGGTTGCGGTGGGTGGGCGGCTTAGCACCGCCGACGTGCGCATGCGCCTCATGCCGGTGGGCGGTGCCCACAGGGAGGCTTGTTGCCGTTTCGTGTGTCATCATTTCTCGATTCAGGTCGGCTGGTGGCGCGCCGCTGAAGGAATCTCGCCTGCGGTGGAGGCGGGCTTCATCCGGGTCAGGGTGATCAGGCGCCAGGTGGCCATCAGGCAAGCAGCCGCTTGGGCAATGGCCCATAGGACTGAGACCCCGGTGAGGCCATATTGCTGCGCCACTGCCGCGGCGGGTGCCACGACCAGGATGGCGGCCAGAGTGGCGACTATCGTGGATTCGAAAAGCCGCCCTTGGGCCCGGCACAGCCCGTAGTAGACCTGGGTCACGCAACTCAGGAGGAGTGCCGGGACGAGTACAGGAATGAGGACCCACGCGGACGCATAATCCGGTCCGAGGAAGCCCAGAAGCAGGGGGCCGGCCAGCAGCAGTATCAGCCCGGCCACGAGAGTCAGCATAAAGCTGGCCCGTAACGCTGAGGCGAGGAGGCCCGGCCGCGCCCGTGAACCCGCGAGGGCCGTTTGCAGGGTAAACCCGGCGGACTGCGGCACGAAGAACACTGCCGAGGCCATCATCCAGACCACATACCAGGCGGCAGTCGACGCCGGGCCCAGGGTAGCTGCAACGATGAGCGGGAGCAGGTAGCCGGGCGCGCGGTCGGCGAGCGTGAGGGCGTGGTTGGGAAGCCCCGGCTTCAGGAGATTGAGGGCCGGCCGAGGCCGGAAGCCGTGCTTCCAGTCCGGGGACACGTGGGCACGGGCGAGCTGGCGCAGCCCTACGAGGACACTGGCCAGGGCGCCGGCGGCGACGGCGCCCACAATCACCGCCAGGTCACGGAGCCCGGCGGCCAGCGCGGCGGCCAGGAAGAGGAGCTGGACGAGGGACTGTGCGAGGCTTCTGACCAGCGTGCGGTCGGCCCGTTCCTGGGCTACGCCCACGTGGTCCAGCTGGTAGGCGGTGGCGGCGAGCAGTGCCGTGGCCAGGAAAAGAATGGTGACCAGGGGGTCGGCCCAGGCCTCGCCCACGCCTGTGCCGAGCCACGAGGTGACGGCAACCAGCAGGCCAGCGCCCAGCAGGGAGCAGGTTGCCACGGTAAGCAGGCCGGTGGCGATGAGGCGCCGGCCGCCGTCAGTTTCCGCGGGCAGCAGCGTCAGCGTGGCAGGCCCGACGCCGAGCATCCCCAGCTGCACGGTCAGGAGCGCGGCTGCGACCACCGCGGACCCCAGGCCTATTTGCTCCGGCGGGAGCACGAGGGCCGCGAGTGCCCAGAACAGGAAGCCCGTCACCATGGGGGCAATCCTCGCGGCGGCCAGCCAGGCCGCGTTCCCGCCGACCGAGATCGGTTTGTGGGCCGGCCGCAGGAGCTCGCCGGCCATGGCGCGGTAGTTGTAGAGCAGGAAGCCCATCCAGTACGGCAGGAAGCGGGGTGCCCGGACCAGGGACATGCCAACCCCCCGCACGGTGGCCAGCAGTGGCAGCATCACGAGCCAGCCGGCGCGGCCCGTGTGCTTACGGACGGTCCGGGCCATCCCGGCCCCGTCCTGGAGCCATTGGTCGCGGGCGTAGTCGAACGTGTCGTCAAACCGGTGCCTGACCACCACGGAGTCGGAGACGCCGAGCTTGAACCCGGCCTGCTCCAGCCGGATTCTCAGCTCCACATCCTCCCCGGAGCGGAAGTCGTCGTCGAACCCGACGTCGAGCAGCACGTCGCGGCGCATCAGCGTGGCGCTGACGCCAAACCACTTGCGCACCCGGCTGTGGTTGTGGTGCCAGGCCAGCGCAGCCCCCCAATAGCCGGGGCCGTCGGCTTCGCTGGCCAGCCCGAATTGCAGGCCGTCGTAGCCGCCGGCCGCGAATTCGGTCAGCAGCCGGGACAGGCTCTTCGGCGGAAGGACGACGTCGGCGTCGATCAGGGCGACAACGTCGCCGGTGGCACTGCGGGCGCCGAGCATCCGTGCGGCAGGCAGGCCGCGTCCTTCATCGGAGATGACAGTCGCCCCGCAGTCGCGGGCGATTTCGACAGTGTCATCCGTCGAGCAGCCATCGACCACGATCATCTCGTACGGGTGTTGGCTGCGGATCGACTCCAGGCACTCGCCCAGCCAGGCTGCGGCATTGCGCGCCGGAACAACAACCGACACCTTCAGATCGCTCACGTGGCCTCGCCTCACTCATCCAGTTTTGAACGAACCAGATTCGCGATGAAGTCAGAGGCCTGGTCCGCTGACCAAGCGGCGGGAAGCCGGAGCAGCCAGCAGGGAACGTCCTCCAGGGCCCGGCGCACCACGGCCGCCTTCTGGCCAAAATGCTCCTCCAGCGGGACCAGGCTGGTGGCGCCGAGGGCCTCGACAAGGCGCCGCGAGACCATGGGCAGTTCCGAATGGAAGTTGCCGACGACCCGGGAGGTCATCCACTCGGCGCTGCGTGCTTCCAGCCGCGCGTCCGCGCCGTCGAAGCGCTCGAGGAAGATGGCCAGCTGTGCCGGCGCCGCGGACGAGATCCGTTGCGCTCCGAAAACATGCTCCGGCTGCACCATGCGGTGTTCGGGGGACCAGCGCCGGGTGAATGCGGCTGTTTTCGGATAGCGGACAATGACCGGATGGACCGCCGTGGCCAGATGGGCGACAGGAGTCGTCAGCCATCCGGGGGCCAGGGGCTTGCGGGTTCCCCGGAACATGTCCGGGTAGATGGCGCGGTGGTGGGGTTTGATGAACATCGGTTTGGCGTAGCCCATGAGCATTCCGCCGGCGCCCATGAAGGCCCAGTCGTCGGCCATGAACCGCACATCGGGCATGGCCACCAGCTTCGCCACCGTACTGGTCTTTCCAACACCTCCCCAGGCCGGCAGGAGAACCCCGGAGCCGCGGAAGTCCACCACGGCAGCATGGATCATTGCCGTCTCCTCCTGGACACACAGCCGGTCCAGCAGCGGAATCACAGAGGTCAGGAGCTCACCGGCGCCTTCGACCCGGTACCCGTCCTTTGTTTCGATGATCTGGACGCGGTCCGCCGGAATATAGAGGGACTCCCCGGTGAACCGGTAGGCATCCTCCGCGTGCGACTGGCTGGAAACCGGCGATATCTTGGCGCCGATGGTGATCCGCCGCGGCGCGGTGGAATTCCCCAGGAACGGGGCGAGCATATCCCGCAGTTGCGGTTCCCCTGGTGTGCCCGCCTCCACGTCGATGCCCACGATCCCGTGGACATCGAAGGAGGCTCCGGCAGAGGCGCCAATGGGCTGTTTCACGTCGCGCTCAGGTTGGCTCATGATCCAAGCTTTCTGGGGTCGGGTTCCTGCGGTCAGGTGGTTCCGGGTGCAGGGCCTGCACCGGGCGGTCTACGGGGAAGGGCGCAGCGCGGTTCATTTGACTTCCCGCCACGGCTCTTCCGGCGTCACAACAGCCGCTTTGTCCGGCGACGGCGCCGCAGGCAGCCGGCGGCCGCGCACATAGCCGGTCGCGGTGGCCGCGAGCACGGCGATGATGGCCGCTGCCCGGCCGAGCCCGGCACGGTCCCCGCCGCCGAGCCAGCCGCGGATTCCGGCGAATACTGCACGAGGCAGGACCTGCCGGACATAGCGCCGTTCGGGACCGAGTGCCCGTTTGTGGCCGACGACCCTGCTGACCTGCGCCTTGGAAATCCCTTCGCCCCAGGAACGGGCCAGCATGTAGCGCAGGGTGCCGCGCTCGGCCGGAACGTGGTGGTGCACCAGGGCCGCGGGCTCATAGACCACCCGGGATCCGGGAGCTCCGATCACCGCGCGGATGCACAGTTCGGTCTCTTCGCAGCCCAGCGGGACGGCGTCCTGACGGCCCAGGGTTGTGTTGAAACCGCCGACCCGTTCCAGGACGCTGGCGCGGAAGGACATGTTCGCGCCAATGACGTTGCGGACTTCGGCGGCGACTTTGGGCATTCCCCGGTACGTGCAGCCGACAATCCAGTCGAGCTCGTTGGCGAAGTAGCCCGGCCGTCCGGCTTCCCAGAGCGGTTCCACCCGGCCGCCGACCGCCAGAACGTCGGGATCGTCGTACATCGCCGCGAGCCGTTCGAGCCAGTCCGGCTCGGCTTCGGCGTCGTCATCGAGGAAGGCCACGATCTCGGCCTTAGCGATGCCTGCTCCGGTGTTGCGGGCGCCCGAGAGACCCTTGGGTCCGGCGTTCTCGATAATTACGGCATCCGGGACGGTAAAGATCAGGCGCTTGTACAAGTCTACGTTGTAGTCCACGACGACGATCGTCTGCTTGGGTGGGAAGGTCTGGGTGCGGACGGAGTCCAGGGCGCCGATCAGCTGGTCCCACCGGTCCTCCGAGTAGGAGCAAATGACCACGGATACTTCCGGAAGGCTGGAGTTCTCGGACATCCTATTCGCCTGCCCGTACGCCCAGGACGCTGCTGGGATCGGTGGGAACGTGCGGGAAGACCTCGTTGGGGTACTTGTACTTGACCCGACGCAGGGCCTCGGGGCGGGCGCCGGCGGTCGGGGCTTCCCAGCTCACGCGCTCGCGGGCCAGGGTGCGGAGGACCCGCCAGCCGTCCCGGAAGGTATGCAGGTTTGACTGCCCGGAGATGCGGGACAGTTCGTGGCTGGGCACCTCGGCAATGCGCAGGCCGGCCCTCGAGGCCCGCACAATCAGTTCAGTTTCGATCTCGAACCCGTCCGACTCCAGCTCCAGAATGTCAACGCATTCGCGGCGCAGGGCGATGTAGCCGTAGCAAAGGTCCGAGTAGTCGCTGTGGAGGACAGTGTTGGCGAGCCGGGTGAGCATCTTGTTTCCGCCGCTGCGCAGCCATGTGAGATCGTCTGAGCCGCCGCCCGTCACATAGCGGGAGCCTTTGACGAAGTCGTATTCGTGCTGGAGCGGAGTCACCAGCCAGCCGATCTCCTGGGGGTCCATACTGCCGTCCCCGTCGAGCATGACGATGATGTCGCCGGAGGCTGCGGCGAATCCGGCCCGCACGGCGTTTCCTTTGCCAGGGCGGGGCTCTGCCACCACCACGACGTCCAGGCGCAAGGCCCGGGCCACCTCCACTGTGCCGTCCAGGGAACGGCCGTCAACAATTACCACCTCATCCACATAGGAGGGCATACGCCGCAGCACCCACGGCAGGTTCATTGCCTCGTTCAAAGTGGGGATCACCACGCTGACCGAGGGATTTGCCGGCGGGGGCGTCGTTTGGGGGCGCACGTTCGGCTTGAGATTCGGGATGGACACTGGCCTCACCACTCAATGACGTATTCTGCTCGTCGCAACTACAGCGCTTTCCGACTCCTCCGACCGGAAAATAGACCCAATGCTTACGCTGTTCGGTTGTCGACAACTTAGTGATATACCCCAGGGTTAAAGTTTGGTTTCGCCACCTTGCATTAACCTTGGATTAACTGGAACTTTCAACCAAATTTGAGGCACAACTGTTGATGGGCGGTTGCGTCCATGCGACACTGGCTCGATGCGGACACCCGTTCATTGGGGGCGCGTGCCGGCAGGACGCCGGCGTCTCCTGACCTTCAGGACCATGGCGGTTCCCGCCATGGTCCTGGTCATGGCCCTGGCGGCGTGCGGCACGGATGCCGCTCCACAGGGCGAGCGGCCGCTGTTCACGTCCATTTCGGCGTCGCCGGCGGCTCCGCCGACCGACGCCGGAACAGGAGGGGCACAGCCCGGGCTCCAGTCGGTGGCGCCGACCGAGCCGCCGGCAGGTGGCACCGCCACTGCCGCCCCTGCGCCTGGGGGCGCGCCGGCGTCCCGGCCTGCCCGGACATCGGCACCGCCTCCGGACCGGACCACTGACACGGCCATGTCGGGGGATCTGCCCGGATGGAGGAACGTCTTTGTGGAGGACTTCTCCGGCGGTGACGTCCCCCTGGGCTCCTTTCCCGGGCCGCTTTACCGGGACCGGTGGAGTGCCGGATACAAAGACGGAACACCGGATACGGACGGACAGGTCAGCGGCGGAAAATCGGGCTACTATCCCTCGAAAGTCCTGAGCGTCAAAAACGGCGTTCTGGACTGGTTCATGCATTCGGAAAACGGTGTCTTCATGGGTGCCGCGCCCACGCCCAAATTTCCGAATGCCAGCAAAAATCCCCCGAGGGCCAACAGCATGCTGTACGGCCGCTACTCAGTCCGGTACAGGGGGGATGCCATGCCTGGCTTCAAGACGGCGTGGCTCCTGTGGCCGGATAGTGGCATCTGGCCGCGGGACGGGGAGATAGATTTCCCAGAAGGCGACCTCGGAGCAATCCTGACGGCAGCTGCCCATTTCATGTCCTTGGATCCAAAGCGCTTTGAACAGTTCTTTTCCAATAAAGTTTCCACAGACTGGCATGTTGCCACGACAGAGTGGACCCCCGGTCGCGTTGAGTTCTTCATTGACGGACGATCCATCGGCGCGAGCACAACGGACGTGCCCTCGACGCCCATGCATTTCATCCTGCAGACCGAATCCTGCCTGCCTCTGTGTCCGGCTCCGGAAACCCAGGGCCACGTCTACCTGGACTGGGTCAGCATCTGGGTGCCGGCCTGAGCCCTCTCGGGGCGCGTCCGACGGCTTACCGGCGGCCTACCCGCCGCCGCACACCTGAGCCCTTATGCCGCAGCAGGTTACCGGCGGAGGGTGAAGGAATCCGAGAAGCTGTAGCCGTCGGCGGGAATGAACCGGGCGGCAAGTTCATCCGCCGTCGCCATGACGTCCAGGGTCCCAAAGGCCGGGTCCTGGTTCTTCCCGGATGTGCTGGCGAAGTAGCGCATCTCCGGGTCCTCGGATCGGACGTTATAGAGTCCGACGCCGCCAACGCCGACGGTGGCGAACACGGTCCCCGAGCCCTGGGCCATGGCGTCATCGGTATCGGCCAGGCATGCGGAGGCGAAGGTCGCGGGAACGAGTTCCGCGCAGCCTCCGCCCGTGGCCAGTTGATGCGTCCGCTGATAGACATGGTCGTGGCCGGACAGGACCAGGTCCACCTGCTTTTCGATCAGCATGTTCGTGAAGTCCTGCCCCGCCTGGCAGTCGTAGTTGCCGACGCTCAGGCACGGGGTATGCATGCCCACCACCGTCCAGGGGATGTTCTGCGATTTGGCCTCGTCGATGGCGTCCGCGGTCCAGCGCCAGCGTTCGCTGTCCCTTGAGTAGTCCAGCGGCTCCCCGCCCCGGAAATCGATGCCGGGGGAAACCATGATGAAGCGGACAACAGGATTCTGCTCGGGGACATCGAGGCGCCATTGGACGCCGTATTCGCCTTGGAGGCCGGGCATCCTGTTGGGCAGGCACTGGACATACTTCTCGATGTCGCCATCCCGGCCGTCACTCTCGTGGTTTCCGGTCACCAACTGGTACGGGAAGTTCTCGCCGAGGCGGGCGGTGACCATGTCGCAGAACTCCTGTTCGAGCCCGGCCTTGTATGCGAAGTCGCCCAGAGCCAGGTTCAGGTGGGGCTTGAGGCCGGCAACGGCGTCGAGCACTTTCTTGGCGCCCGAGCCTACGCCGATGTCACCCTGGGCGGTGAAATGCACGGGCTCGCCGGCCGACGGCGCGGCAGACGACGACGGCGGTGCGGTGGACGGCGATGGGGGCGACGGCGCGGGGGACGACGGCGTGCCGGGGCTCGGGCGCGGTGCGGGTTCCGGCGGCCCGGGCTGGCAGGCGGAAAGCAACAGACCCAGGCTCAGCAAGCAAGCGCCGATACCCGCCTTGCCATGTTTCCCCAGGGACCTGGCCACGATTCCTCACATCATTTGGTTGATCAGGACTGTGTAAATAGTTCTGCTAAATTCGGTGATTGGCCGGCATTTATAGGCCAGAGTAACCCGGCCGTGGAGCGAAGGCCAGAGAACGCGTCGGCCCCGGATCGCTGKACCCGCCGTCGGAAATCCCGCCGCCGCCGCGCGACGCCGACGCCCGCCGCCGCCGCGCGACGCCGACGCCCGCCGCCGCCGCCTGGCGTGTCGCGCGCCGCGTGTCCCGCGTCAGGGCCGGTGGGACCTAGCCCGGGACGGGCTTCCTCGTTAGCATGCAGAGTGGGGAATACCCCGACCGCCCCGGCGGGACAGGCCCGCCACCGCTCGAAGGAGACCGTTGTGACTCTGCCCGAAGGTTTGACCCCCGGAGTGTGGACATTGGACATGTCCCACAGCGAAATCGGTTTCAGCGTCCGCCACGCGGGCATCAGCAAGGTCCGCGGCCGGTTCAACGAGGCCTCCGCCGAGGCAAGGGTGCGCGAGTCGCTGGCGGACGCAAGCCTGCACGCCACGGTCAAGACGGCCAGCTTCGATTCGGGCGACGCCAACCGCGACGGCCACGTCCGCGGCCCGGACTTCTTCGACGTTGAGCAGTTCCCCGACATGACTTTTCGGGCCACCGGGATCCGGGGCGAGGGGGAAGACTATGTGCTGACCGGCGAGCTCACAATCCGTGGAGTCACCAAGCCGGTGGAGCTCGAAGTCGAGTACACCGGTGTGGCGGTGGACCCCTTCGGCGCCACCCGGGCCGGATTCAGTGCCGAGGCGGACATCAGCCGGAAGGAATTCGGCCTGACGTGGAACGCCGCCCTTGAAGCGGGCGGCCTGCTGGTCAGCGACAAGGTCAAGATCAACGTTGAGGCCGCCATGGTCAAACAGGCCGATACCTAGGCACCGACGAGGCGGACCGAACCCGGCCGGGCACCCGTGGACCGGGCTCGTGGAAACCTGTCCGGGGTTGGGCGCGAAAATCAGGGATCTTTCCGGGTAAACCACTGATCCGAATGTCACTCCTACGGGCGAGAATTAATCCATGAAGACACTCCTGAACATCATCTGGCTGCTCTTCGGCGGCCTGTGGCTTGCCTTGGGATATTTCCTGGCCGGCGTCGTCTGCTGCCTGCTGGTCGTCACCATTCCGTGGGGCCTGGCCTCGTTCCGCATCGCGTCCTATGCCTTGTGGCCGTTCGGCCGCATGGTGGTGGACAAGCCCGGCGGCAACGGCATATTCACCCTGGTGGGAAATGTCATCTGGCTGCTTGTGGCCGGGATCTGGATCGCGATCGCACACGTCGTTACGGCCTTCGCCATGGCCATCACGATTATCGGCATTCCGCTGGCGATCGCCAATCTCAAGCTCATACCCATCTCGCTGATGCCGCTCGGGAAACAAATCATCCCGAGCAACACCCCGTATGTGACCGCCTACAGCCCCGGCCGGCGCTAGGCGGCGGCAGCGCAGCCAGCAGGCCGGGGCACTTCACCTGTCAGTTCAAGCAATCCGAGGGAGAGGACCATGAGCCAACCGGCAAACGGCGAAACGGACCTCATGCTGGTCATTGTCCGCGAGTTCAGGGCGCCGATCCAGGGCGTGTGGTCGGCTTTGACGGACCCGGACCAGGCTCCGCAGTGGTGGGGTCCGCGCGGCTTCCACGTCCCGCGTGAGAGCGTCGACGCGGACCTCGAAGTCGGCGGCCTGTACCGCGCCTGCATGATCCAGGACAGTACCGGGCAGCAATTCTGGTGGAGCGGGGTGCATACCGATGTCGAGCCGCCGCACCTGTTCGTGTTCACCCACGCATGGGACAGGCCGGACGGCACCCGCGGCTTCGAGACCGAGGTGACGATCCGGTTGGAGGAGATCGACGGCGGCACGCAGATGACCTTCACCCAGGGGCCGTTCGATTCCGCGGAAAGCCGCGACCGCCATGGCGAAGGGTGGCGCGAGTCGTTCGACCGGCTGGCGAATCACCTCAGCGTGGCTGCCTGAGCCGCCGGTCTCTAGTGGGAGGGCGGGACACCGCTCACGCGAGTTCGCCCTGCAGGTTCCGGCGGGCCGCGTCCAGCCACAGTGTGCGGCCACGGTCGGTGTGGAAGAGCGGATCGAGCTGGAGCAGCTGGCGGACGACGGCGGCGCGGCCGGCGGCGAAGTCGGCGTCGCCGATGTGGGCGAAATCTTCCCTGACGGCGGCGAGGTAGCGGGCGTAGGCCTCCGGTTCCCCGCCGAGGACGGAGAGGTCGGCGTCGCTGAGCAGAGCGCCGTCGTCGTCTCCGGGCTCCGGACAGTGGTCGGCCGTCAGCAGCACCAGGCGCACCACTTCGTCCACCTCGGCGGCCGGGAGTCCGGCATGCCGGAGCCGGTCGTCGGCCAGCCGCGCCGACTCTTCCTCGTCCTGGCCTGCCACGCCGCGGTAGACGGCGTCGTGGAACCAGGCGGCCAGCAGCACGGTCCGGGGCGGAACGGCCGGATCGCACAGCAGGTCCAGGGCTTCCAGCACCGCCAGCAGGTGGGTGCGGCCGTGGTACTTCCGGTGTTCCTCGCCCCAGCGGTCCAGCAGGTCCAGGAAGAGGGCGTCGTGGCCCGGCAACGCCTCGTTCCAGCGGTTCAGGAGCGGGACCCGGAGGGCCTTGCCGCGCCGTCGGGCCGGGATCCGCAACCCGCTGGCGATCAACTTTCGGACGAGGACCCGGCCCTCCACAGGAATGGCGCCGGCCGCCACCAGGGCCTCGTACCGGGCCTCGGCGACGTCGTAGTGGTCGCCGTCGAACGCTCGCCCGGGGATGCCGGCGGCTGCGGCGAAGGCGTGCAGTTCCGCGATCGACGTGTCCGAGACCAGATGGGAAAAGTGGGTTCCGTGGGCAGGCCAGAGCGGCGGATCGACGTAGACGGCCATGGTGGCAGTCTAGCCCCGACCGCGGACACGCGCGGCCCGGACTGCTCGCACCGGTGCGGGCACCGGGAGGGCGCCGCCGTCGGGGTCATGCCGCGACGGCGGGGCCACCGCCGTTGTGGTCACACCGCGACGGCGGGTCGGATGTTCTGGTTCCCGCGGAACACGTTCCCGGGATCAAACTCGCGTTTCACTTCCGCCAGCCGGTTGTAGTTTTCGTCGCCGAAGGCCGCGCGGATCCGGGCCTGGCCTTCGTCGCCGATGAAGTTCAGCCAGACGCCCCCGGTCGCGTAGGGGGAGATGTCCTGGCGGAAGCGCTTGACCCATGCCTTCGCGTCCTGCCCGCCCTGCGGGGTGTCACCCAGGCCGAACGGGTGGCTCACCCAGCTGGCGGTCCGGTTCAGCAACGGGGTGGCCGCGGCGGCCGGCCCGCTCACCGCCCCGCCCCAATGGGCGATCAATTGCTGGGAGCTTGGTCCCGGGAGATTCCGGGCCGAGTCGATGATGACGTCCAGGGCGTCGTCGGAGAGTTCGTCGTGGTAGTCGGCGCTCCAGTAGTTGTACTTGCCCGGCGGGTCGTCCAGGGAGCACTGGAAGTCTGCGTAGCCGGTGTCTTCCACCAGGTCCACAACAGGGCCCAGTTCCCGGTATGCCTTGGCATGTTCTTTGCCTTCCTCGGCATCCCCGGCGAAGACATACACGACGTACACCGCCATCTTGCCCACCATGGCCGCGGGCACGAATGGTTCCGCCGGTGCAATCCCGTAGATGAGGGTGGCGGACTCTTCGTTGGGAGCCGCGGAGGCCAGGTCCCGGTATCCGCGGCTGAGTTCCGGGGCTGCGTCCCCCGGCCACATCAGCACCCCGGCATGCACGCTTGGCCCCAGCTGATGCAGGCCGAACGTAAACGAGGTGGCGACGCCGAAGTTCCCGCCGCCGCCGTGCAGGGCCCAGAAGAGTTCGGGATTCTCCTGGGCGCTGGCCGTCACCTGCTCGCCGGTGGCGGTGACCAGATCCACGGAGACGAGGTCGTCGCAGGCGAAGCCGAAGGCGCGCTCGAGCCAGCCGGACCCGCCCCCGAGCGTGAAACCCGCGAGCCCGGTCGTGGAGACCCGCCCGCCTGTGATGGCGAGGCCGTATTCCTGTGTGGCGCGGTCAAACTCGCCGCAGGTGAGGCCCGCGCCCACCGTGGCAGTGCGGGCCTCCGGGTCCACCCGTACGGACTTCATCGGACGAACGTCGATCACGAGGCCGCCGTCGTTCATGGACATGCCGGCTACGGAATGGCCGCCGGCCCGGACGGCGACTTCGAAGCCGTGTGTCCGCGCGTACGCCAACGCGTCGGCCACCCCTTCCGGGTCGGCGCACGGGGCAATGACGGCCGGATGGCGGTCGATCATCGCGTTGAAGAGTCTTCGTGTTTCGTCGTACTCCGGGTGACCCGGCCTGACCCACCTCATGGCAGTGCTCCCTCGGTGACCGCGGCTCCGCCCCACTTTTCGAGCTTACGACTGCACGCCAGTTGTGGCTACGGCTCATTGCTTAGCCAGCCGCGCACTGCCGGCGCCTTAGCCGCGGACACCTGTCCGCCGACCGGGTGTTCTGGTGCGGGCGGCTGGCGGGAGTGGACGGTGGTTTAGCCGCGGGCGTCGCGGACCGGGTGCTGGCTGACGATGGAAACCCGGTTGAACGCGTTCATCGTAATCGCCAGCCAACTGACGGCGGAAAATTCTTCGGCCGTCAGGTGCCGCCTGGCCTGTGCGCCTTCGTGGTCGCGGGTATGGGCGTCAGAGATGGTGGTGATGGCCTCGGCCAGCGTCAGGGCTGCACGTTCCTTTTCGGAGAACAGGGTGGTGTCGCGCCACGCGGGGAGGACGGCCAGGCGCTGGGCCGACTCGCCGTTCTTGACGGCGTCGCCCACGTGCATGTCCAGGCAAAAGGCGCAGCCGTTGATCTGCGAAATGCGGACATTGAGCAACTCGATGAGGGTGTCGTCCAGCCCGGCCTCGGTGGCGGCTTCCTTGGCTTTCAGGCCCAGCCCGTTGAGTGCGCGCCAGGCAGCGGGGTGCGCCTTGTCAAGGAATATGCTCCGGTGCCCGGGATCCTGCGGTGCCGTCGTGTCATTCATGAATTCCACAATACCGACGGGCCTCGGCACGGGCCGGAGCGGCGTGTGACAATTTTGTCAAACCTGTGACAAGCTTTGGAGGTGGGAGTGTTTGGTTCGGCGGCCGGCTCCTTGGGGGACCCGGCCGCCGGACCGCTCCTTCTGAGCCGGGCCTCCCCGGGCAGCTACTTTCGAGCCGGGCCAGACTTCGCACCGCCGAGCTCCGCCAGGCCGGGCCTCCTCCTAGCCGGTCCATCTGAGCCGCGCCTTTGAGCTGCTCCTTCCTAGCCGTGCCTTCTGAGCCGGTCCTTCCTAGCCGTGCCTTCCGAGCCGGGCCAGGCTTCGCGCCGCCGAGCTCCGCCAGGCCGGGCTTCACGAGTTGATTTTCGCCGGATCCCGCTGGGGGACATGTCCAGTTTTCAGCCAATCGTGCGGCCGCGGGAGGACATGTCCAGTGGCCACGTCCGGCAGCGGGGCACATGTCCACTCTTCAGGTCCGGGGATGGGCACAAAGGGAGTATGTCCACTGGCACGGGGCAGCGGAGGGCATGCCCGGTGGTCACACGTGGCAGCGATGGGCATGTCCAGTTTTTGGGCTATTTTGCGGAGCGGGGGAGGACATGTCCCTTGGTCACATCCGGCAGCGGAGGACATGTCCAGCCTTCAGGTCCGGGGATGGGCACAAAGGGAGTATGTCCACTGGCGCGGGCCAAGGAGGACATGTCCCGCGGACTCACGGGTAAGCAGGAGCAGGAGCAGCGCCAGCAGCAGGGGAAGCCGCCGAAGCCGCATGGGCCAGTTCCGCCCCCGCCGCCTGCATGGCTGCCGGATCTCCGGCCACGATGATGCGGGCAAAGCTGTCTGCGTAGTCGCCAAGGTCCGGATCCACCGATCCCACCACCGCGTACACCGGCGTGGTGCCGGCACGGGCCAGGATGGCACCGATGATCTTCCCCTGGCCGGTCTGGGAATCCAGCCGGCCCTCGCCGACCACCACCGCGCTGCTGGCGGCCAGTTGCGCGTCGAAGCCCAGCAGATCCAGGACATAGTCCGCCCCTGAGACCAGGCGGGCGCCGTAACGGGCCCACATTCCGCCGGAGAAGCCACCCGCAGCGCCGGTCCGGTCCACCAGACGGGGATCGCGGCCGTAGTCCCGGGCGAACTCCGCCGCGAGCAGTTCGAGTCTGTGCGTCAGCAGCTCAACCGCGGCCGGCCCGGCTCCCTTCTGCGGCCCGAAAACGCGTGCGGCATCGGAAAAACGCGTCGTGACATCACTCAGGATCACCAGCTCGGCACCGCGGAGCCCGCAGCGTTCCTCGATCGCGGCGATGGCGCCGGCCCCGCCGTCGGTGGTGGCCGAGCCCCCTGCCGCCACCACGATGCGGCGTGCGCCGTGCCGGGCAGCCTCCGCGATCAGGACGCCGGTGCCGTACGTGCTCGCCGTCAGCGGGTCCCGGCCGCCGGCGGACGGCAGGTTGAGGCCGCTCGCGACGGCCAGTTCGACGACGGCGGTCCCGTCGGCGGTGAGCCCGACCGCCGCCTCGACGGGTTCGCCCCACGGCCCGACCGTGGTGACAAAGACGGGCCGGGCGTCCAGACCGCGGGCGAGGGCCTCGGTGGTGCCCTCGCCGCCGTCGGCCACGGGCAGCTCGCGGGCCGCCGCGCCGGCCGTGCGGATGCCGGCCGCGATGTGCCCGGCCACCTCGGAAGCCGTGAAGGTGCCCTTGAAACTGTCCGGGGCCACCAGGATGCTCATCGGCTCAGAACCCTACTTTTTCCCGGCCCTTGAGCTGCAGCATCTGCCGCGCCTCGTCGGGGGTGGCGACCTCAAAGTTGAGGGCTTCCAGGATGGTGCGGATCCGGGTGACCTGTTCGGCGTTGGACGCGGCGAGCTGGCCGGGACCGATCCACAGGGAATCCTCCAGGCCCACCCGGACGTGGGAGCCCATGGCGGCGCCGATCGTGGCGAGCGGCATCTGGTTCCTGCCGGCGCCCAGGATGGACCACTCGTAGTCCTCGCCGAGCAGGCGGTCCGCCGTGCGGCGCATGTGCATGAGGTCCTCGGGGTGCGCGCCGATGCCGCCGAGCAGGCCGAAGACCGACTGGACGAACAGCGGTCCCCTGGCCAGCCCGCGGCCGTGGAAGTGCGCGAGGTTGTTCAGGTGCGAGATGTCGTAGCACTCGAACTCGAAGCGGGTGCCGTTCTGGTTGCCGATGCCCAGGATGGTCTCGATGTCCTGGAAGGTGTTCTTGAAGACGAGGTCGCGGCTCTTTTCGAGCCCTTCGCGCTCCCAGTCGTGGCCGAACTCGGTGAAGCGGTCCAGCATCGGGTACAGCCCGAAGTTCATCGAGCCCATGTTGAGTGAGGCAAGCTCCGGCTTGAACAGCGCCGCCGGCTGCATCCGCTCCTCGACGCTCATGTGCGGCGAGCCGCCCGTGGTGATGTTGATGACGGCGTCGGTGTTGCGCTTGAGCTTGTCCAGGATCGGGGCGAAGTGCTCGGGGTCCTGGGAGGGGCGGCCGTCCCTGGGGTCGCGGGCGTGC
Source organism: Arthrobacter sp. 05T410 (assembly GCF_056396505.1). Taxonomy (NCBI): domain Bacteria; kingdom Bacillati; phylum Actinomycetota; class Actinomycetes; order Micrococcales; family Micrococcaceae; genus Arthrobacter; species Arthrobacter sp. 05T410. The sequence goes on from NZ_JBFTLP010000010.1 coordinate 84,586, forward strand.
ATGTGCACAATCGCGGCGCCTGCCTCGGCGGCGCCGATCGCGGCGTCGGCGATCTCGTCGGGGGAGACGGGCAGGTGCGGGGACATGGACGGGGTGTGGATGGCGCCGGTGACGGCGCTGGTGATGATGACTTTGCGGGCAGCAGCCATGGGAATGTCTCCTTGGTGGGGCGGGGTGGGGCGGGGCAGCGTGGGTGCGGGGCGGGCGGCGGCCTGGGGCGGACCGGCTCCCCAGGCAGTTCAGTTCAGGTCAGTAGAGCTTTTCGGTGTTGCCGTCCACGGCGAGTGCCTGGCCGTTGACGTTGCGGGCCATGTCGCTGGCCACGAAGGCGGCCATGTTGGCGATGTCCTCGGCCTCGATCAGCCGGCCCAGCGAGGACTGGTTGTGGTACAGCGCGGACACCTCGTCCGCCGGCAGCTCGAGCATCCGGGCTTTGGCGGCGATCACGGAGTCGATGCGTGGGCCGTTGACGGCGCCGGGGCAGATGGCGTTGACGCGGATGCCGTCCGGGCCAAGTTCGATCGCGAGGGTTTTGGTCAGCCCGACGACGGCCCACTTCGACGCCGAATAGGCGCTGCGGCCGGCCATGCCCAGCCGCCCGGCGGCCGAGGACAGGTTCACGATAGAGGCGCCGCTGCCCTCGCGCAGCAGGGGCAGGGCATGCTTGATGCAGAAGAACTGGCCATGGATGTTGACGTCGAAGGTTGCCTTCCACGCCGCGGCGTCGAGGGATTCCAGGGGCCCGGTGGGACCGGCGATGCCGGCGTTGTTGACGAGGACGTCGAGGCCGCCCATTTCGTCCCGGACGGTGTCCATGAGTTCGCGGACCTGGCCCTCGTCCGAGACGTCGCTGACCGCGGCGAGGAGCCCGTTGACGCGGGCCTTGTCGACGGCGTCGGGGTCGATGTCGGTGACGAAGACGGTGGCGCCGAGTTCCCGGAACTTGCTGGCGATGGCCAGGCCGATGCCGTTCGCTCCGGCGGTGACGAGAATGCGCTTGGCGGTGAAATCCATGAGTAGTCCTTGCAGTGAGATGGCTTGCGGACCCGCTCCGAACGCGCGGCGGGGCGCATCCGGAACGGGCGGTGGGAGCAGTGCGTCAGTGGGCGGCCGGAACAATCGCGGGCTTCTCCGTGCCGCGCTTGAGCAGCAGGGACAGCAGCGCGCCGATGACGCACATGCCCACGATGAACCACAGGCCGGAGAGCTTGGAGCCGGTGGCGTCCTGCATGAAGCCCATGACGTAGGGGCCCAGGAAGCCGCCGCAGAGGCCGATGGTGTTGACGAAGGCGATGCCGCCGGCGAGGGCGGCGCCGCTGAGCCGGGTGGCCGGGTAGGTGAAGAGAATCGGCTGCAGGGCGAAGAAATTGAAGGCGGCGAGGCAGAAGCCGATCATGCCCAGCAGCGGCCCGCCGACGGCGCCGAGGGCGAAGCCGGCGACGATGCCGGTCATGGTGCCGGTGACCAGCATCCGGGAGCGGCGGCCGTCGGTGGCGAAGCGGGGGACCAGCAGGGCGCCCGCCGCGGAGAAGATCCACGGGATGGCCGTCAGCAGGCCGATCTGCAGCGGGCTGAGCTTGCCGTACGTGCCGATGATGGAGGGCAGGAAGTAGGACAGGGCGTAGACGGCGATCTGGTGGGTGAAGTAGACGCCGACAACGAGGAGGATCTGCTTGTCCTTCAGGACATCGCGGAGCAGGTGGTTGCCGGAGGCCGCGGCGCCGGCGGTCTCCTCGGCGGCGATGCGGGCCTCGAGATCGGCGGCTTCCTCGGCGGTGAGGAACGTCGCCATGCTGGGGCGGTCCGGGAGCTTCTTCCAGACGACGTAGGCGAGGACGCAGGCCGGGAGTCCTTCGACGAGGAACATCCACTGCCAGCCGTGCAGGCCGCCGAGCCCATCAAAGGTCAGCAGCAGCCCGCCCAGCGGGGCCCCGACAATGTTGGCGATGGAGACGCCGAGCAGGAACATTCCGTTGGCCTTGGCGCGGTCCTTGACCACGAACCACTGCGTCAGGAAGTACATGACGCCCGGGAAGAGTCCGGCCTCGGCCACGCCGAGCAGCATCCGCATGATGTAGAAGGACCATTCGCCCTGGACGAAGGCCATGCCGGCGGAGATGATGCCCCAGGTGATCATGATCCGCATGATCCAGAACCGGGCGCCGACCTTGTGCATGATCAGGTTGGACGGGATTTCGGACAAGGCGTAGGTCAGGAAGAACAGCCCGGCGCCGATGCCGTACGCGGTGGCCGAGATGCCGAGGTCGATCTCCAGCCGGTCCTTGGCCATACCGATGTTGGTGCGGTCCAGGAAGGCCATGATGTAGGCGCCGATCAGCAGCGGCATGACGCGGCGTAAGATCACGCCGTTGATTTCCTGTGGCGTGCGCATCTTCTTTGTTGCGGATACAACTGACATGGGTCGGGGTCCTTGGCTCGTGGGCGGGATAGGTGGTCAGAGCGGGCATGCGGAAAGGGCAAACGGGAGGCAGACGGCCGCGGCAGTGCGCGCGGCGCGTGGTTCGTCAGGGTCGCGGGAATGGGTAGGGCTGGCCGCGGACGGGCCGGCCCGCGTGTAGCGCGGCCTCAGCTGTCAGGAGGCGTGCAGCCGCACGTCCGCCCGACGTGCAGGCGGTGCCGGCACACTTTCGAGGTATAGGTGGCGGACGGGGAATCGATGCGTTTGAGCAGCATGGCGAACGCCTCGTTGGCCATTTCCTGCTGCGGTTGGACAATGCTGGTCAGGTTGATCAGCCCGGAGCGGCTGTGCGGCAGCCCGTCACAGCCGGCGACGGCGACGTCGTCCGGGATGCGCAGGCCGCGCGACAACGCGTATTCCATGACGCCGATGGCAAGCTCGTCGCTGCCGCAGACCACGGCCTGCGGCGGCGTTCCGGCCGAGAAGAGCCGCTCCGCCGCCAGCCGGCCGCCCTCGTTGTTCACCCTGGTGCTGATCTTCCGGTCGCCGCTGATCGTGATGCCCGCCGCGGCGGCTGTGCGGACAAACGCCTGTTCGCGGGCCAGGGAGGCCGTTGAGAACCGGGGGCCGATCACGGTGGCGATTTCGGTGAAGCCGTGGCTGAGCATGTGCTGCATCAGCGTGGTGGCTGCGGCGTCGTCGTCGATCCCGATGAAATCCGAGTCGAGGAAGTCCGCCCGGCGGGACAGGCACACGTACGGGATGCGGGCCGCCCTCAGCGTGCGGAGCGCGGTGGCGTCGTCCCGGAGCGAGGCGGCCAGGATGATGCCATCGACGTTGCGGTGCGCGAGCGTCGAGGTGACCTGGGCGAGCACCTCCGGATCGTCCTGGGTGGTGGCGACGAACACTTCGTAGCCGGACTCCGCCGCGGCCGTAATGACGCCCTGCGCCCAGCGCGGAAACATCGGATTGATGATGTTCGGCAGGATCAGCCCGATGACCCGGGTCCGCTGCGGGTCGGTTGACTGCGACGGCTTACGGGGCCTGAAGCCGAGCTCGTTCGCCACGTGGATGATGTGGCGTCGGGTCTCGGGCGAGACGCCGCCCTTGCCGTTGAGGACGTAGGAAACCGCAGCCGAGGAAACCCCTGCGGCGCGGGCCACGGCAGCGGCCGAAACCGGCGGTACGGGGCCGTCGACGGTGACGCTTATGGCGTGTTCGTGCATGTCCGGCCCTCCTTCGCGTCGGTTCGTTTTGCTGTGACCCCAGTTACAGTAAGGAGCCCGCCGATCGTTAAGCAACGTTAAGTCATTCACGCGGGCCGTGCAGGCCGACTGGTGCCGGACATGCTCATCGTTCGCGCCCGGGCCGAGGGGGCATGCTCATTGTTCGCGCCCGGGCCGAGGGGGCATGCTCATTGTTCGCGCCCGGGCCGGGGGGACATGTCCAGCCGTGGGCCCGGGCGCTGGGCATAGTGGCACTATGGCCACTCTTCGGGCGCGGGGGAGGGCATGTCCAGCGGCGGGGTGCCCAGGGGGGGCATGGCCCTCGGTCGGGGTGCGCGGCCGGGGTGCGCGGCCGGGGTGCGCGGCCGCGGGGCGCACGGTGGCCGCGGGCGGTCGGCCCTAGACAGGCGTTTCGCTGTCGGCAAACATGGAGCCAGCCGCCCTCTTATCAAAGTTGAGCGATGTAGACTCAACTTTGATATCAGAACCTTTCCGGAAGGAGCCCTCGTTGGACGCCAAATTCACCACCAAGAGCCAGGAGGCCCTCGCTGCGGCCGCCATGAACGCCTCGACCGCAGGCAACCCGCAGCTCGAGCCCGCTCACTTGCTCAAGGCCCTCATGGACCAGCGGGAGGGCGTCGCCGTCGCGCTGCTCCGCGCCACCGGTGCCGACCCGGACGCCGTCAGTGTCCAGGCGAGCACCGCCATCAAGGCCCTTCCGTCGACTTCCGGGAGCAGCGTGCAGCAGGCGCAGTTGTCCCGGGCAGGGCTGCAGGCGATCAAGAATGCCCAGAACGAGGCCGAGCGGCTCGGGGACGCCTTTGTTTCCACCGAACACCTGCTGCTGGGCCTTGCCGCCGGGAGCGACGGCGTCGGGAAGCTCCTGCGCGAGGCCGGCGCCTCCCACGAGGCGCTGCTGGCCGCCCTCCCGGGCGTCCGCGGCGACCGCAAAGTGGACAACGCGGACCCGGAGAACTCGTTCCAGGCGCTGGAGAAGTACGGCACGGACCTCACTGCGGTCGCCCGCTCGGGCAAGCTGGACCCTGTGATTGGCCGTGATGCCGAGATCCGGCGGATCATCCAGGTCCTGAGCCGCCGCACCAAGAACAACCCCGTCATCATCGGCGAGCCCGGCGTCGGCAAGACCGCCGTCGTCGAGGGGCTCGCCCAGCGGATCGTGGAAGGCGACGTGCCCGAAAGCCTGCGCGGCAAGACGCTGATCGCCCTGGACCTCGCCTCGATGGTGGCCGGGGCAAAGTACCGCGGCGAATTCGAGGAGCGGCTCAAGGCTGTCCTGGAGGAAATCAAGAACTCTGAGGGGCAGATCGTCACGTTCATCGACGAACTCCACACGGTGGTGGGTGCCGGCGCCACCGGGGACAGCTCCATGGATGCCGGCAACATGCTCAAGCCGATGCTGGCCCGCGGCGAGTTGCGCCTCATCGGTGCGACCACGCTGGACGAGTACCGCGAGAACATCGAAAAGGACCCCGCCCTGGAGCGCCGGTTCCAGCAGGTCTACGTGGGCGAGCCCAGCGTGGAGGACACCATCGGCATTCTGCGCGGCCTCAAGGAACGCTACGAGGCCCACCACAAGGTCTCCATCTCCGACTCCGCCCTCGTGGCGGCCGCGACGCTCTCCAACCGGTATATCTCCGGCCGGCAGCTGCCGGACAAGGCGATCGACCTTGTGGACGAGGCCGCGTCCCGGCTGCGCATGGAAATCGATTCCGCCCCGGAGGAGATCGACCAGCTGCGCCGCCAGGTGGACCGACTGACCATGGAGGAACTGGCCCTGGCCGGCGAGACCGATCCCGCCTCGGTGGAACGGCTCGCGGCCCTGCGGGCGGACATGGCGGACAAGAAGGAGGAACTCGCGGGCCTGAACGCCCGGTGGGAGGCCGAGAAGGCGGGCCTGAACCGGGTGGGCGACCTGCGGGCCAAGCTTGACGAGCTCCGCTCCGCCGCGGACAAGGCCCAGCGCGAGGGGGACCTGGAGACCGCATCCAGGATCCTCTACGGCGAGATCCCCGCCCTGGAACGGGAACTGAACGCCGCCGCCGAGGCCGAAGCGGCCGTGCCGGACAAGTCCGGGCAGATGGTGGCCGACCAGGTTACCGCCGACGACATCGCCGAGGTGATTTCGGCCTGGACCGGCATCCCCGCGGGGCGCATGCTCCAGGGCGAGAGCCAGAAGCTGCTGAACATGGAGCACGTGCTGGGCGAGCGGCTGATCGGCCAGAAGCAGGCCGTCGCCGCGGTCTCCGACGCGGTGCGCCGCGCCCGCGCCGGGATCAGCGACCCCAACCGGCCCACCGGCTCGTTCCTGTTCCTCGGCCCCACCGGCGTCGGCAAGACCGAACTCGCCAAGTCCCTCGCGGACTTCCTGTTCGACGACGAGCGCGCGATGGTGCGGATCGACATGTCCGAATATTCGGAGAAGCACTCCGTGGCCCGGCTCGTCGGGGCGCCTCCCGGGTACGTCGGCTATGAGGAGGGCGGCCAGCTTACCGAGGCCGTGCGGCGGCGCCCGTACTCCGTGCTGCTGCTCGACGAAGTGGAAAAGGCCCACCCGGAGGTCTTCGACATCCTCCTGCAGGTGCTCGACGACGGCCGGCTCACCGACGGGCAGGGCCGCACCGTGGACTTCCGCAACGTGATCCTGGTGCTCACCTCGAACCTGGGCAGCCAGTTCCTCGTGGACCCCAACCTCGACGCCGCGGCCAAGAAGAACGCCGTCATGGCCACGGTGAACGCCTCCTTCAAGCCGGAGTTCCTCAACCGGCTCGATGAAGTGGTGCTGTTCGATCCGCTGAGCGTGGAGGAGCTCTCCCGGATCGTGGAACTGCAGGTCAAGGAGCTGGGCGAGCGGCTCAAGGGCCGCCGGCTGAACCTCGAAGTTACCGAGGGTGCCCGCGCCTGGCTGGCCGTATCCGGCTTCGATCCGGCGTACGGCGCGCGGCCGCTGCGCCGCCTGGTGCAGCGCGAGATCGGCGACCGGCTGGCAAAGGCCATCCTGGCCGGCGAAATCGCCGACGGCGACACCGTCCTGGTGGACACCGCGCCGGACCTGATGGAACTCACCATGGGCGGGCTGGCGGACAGTGAGCTGACCACCGGCGGCGCAGCCACGGGCACCGGGCTCTCGGTCCGGCGCAAGGAGTAGGCGCCGCCGGGCAAGCCTAGGGCAGCAGGGACTCCTTGATGACGTTTCCGCCGTTCGTCGCGGCGTAGCAGTCGACCCGCCGGTCACCCATCTCCCAGCTGCGCGGGCTCGGGTAGGCCAGCTTGTAGCTCAGGTCGTAGTCGCCGGCCTTTGCCGTGAGCGGAGCCGCCTTGCAGGCATCGCGTGCCTTCTGCTTGAGCTGGTCCCGGCCCGGGTACGAGTCATCTGCCCCGTATTTTTCCACGGCGACCAGCTGCGCCGAGTGGCCGGTGGCGCAATCCACGACGGTGGACTGTTGCGCATCCGGGTCGAAGTCCTTGAAGCAGTCCCGCAGCTGGAAGTCCAGGGGGCTGACGCCCTCCAGCGGCAACGCCCCGCGGCTGGCGGGGGCGGACGCCGACGAAGCGGCGGGGGCCGGGCTGTCGTTTTCCGCGGAGGCTTGGCCGCTGCCGGCAAATGCGGCCACAGCCCACCAGACCAGAAGCGCAAGCACCACCAGGACGGCCGCGGCCGCGCCGAGCCGCTTTGGCCCCTGCCGGCGGATCCGGCGGACCAGGGGACGTGCCCGCCGTGAGAGAGCCTTCGTGGTGCGTGAGAGCGCTTTCCTGGCGCCGGCGAAAGCGGTGCCGGCAAGGGCCGGGCGCGCGGGTTTCGCCGCTGCGGGTGCCGCCGCAGGATTCGTGGGCCGCGCACGGTCGGCTGTAATGACGGGCAGGGCGGACGTCGGCGGCCTCGAGGGCGGCGGCGGGATAGTCCCGGCGTCGTTCCTTGGATTCTCTTCGGTCACTGAGAAATTCACCACTTCCGTGCGTCTTTGCCGGGGCTGGAGGCCCGGCGTAGCGGCCCTTTTCTGGGCGCACATCACGAAACTCTATCGAAGATGCGCGGCACCGCGCATGCGCCGGTGGCTCCGGCCACCGTTGCGGGAGGCGCCACACTGTCCACAGGGGGCGGGCCGGCGAGCAGTTGGCGCCGAAAGCATGTAATCTAGGTGTACGACAAATTGACCAAACATTCCGGGGCCTCACCTATCGCCAAAAGGTGACCACCTCCGGTCCAAGTACAAAAGGGGGTCACGCCATGGGGCGCGGCCGTCAAAAGGCAAAAGCTACCAAGCAGGCTCGGGACATCAAGTACTACTCCCCGAACACTGACTATTCGGCCCTCCAGCGCGAGCTCACGGGCCCGGGAAGTCGTGCCACGAGCCACTTCGCGGATGACCCGGTTGAACCGGATTATTCAGCGTATGTGGATAAGTACGCGGACGATGTGGAAGACGACGACGACGAGGTTGATTCCCGTCGCATAGGTTAGTCGACGCTTCCTTCCGGCAGTTTTCTCCGGGGGATCCATCCGGCACCGCGGTGCCAGCCAAAGATTTTCAGGCCGCCGGCCACACCTGTAACAGGCGTGGCCGGCGGCCTTTCTTGTGACCGCAGCCTTCCGTATCCGGGCCGGCCGGCTGGCCCGCGCTTCGCCGCGGATGAGCCGGCGCAGTTGTCACCGGCGGGGCGCCGGGCTAGGTTGTTCGTGCCGGATTTTCCCGGACGCCACACCGATGCCCCGGAAGGACTGCCATGACCATGCGCAAAGGATTCGCCGAGGGCGAGCTCTGCTGGACGGACCTCCAGACCCCCGACGTGGAGACGGCGAAGGTCTTTTACGCGGAGGTTTTCGGCTGGCGGTACGAAGACCTGCCCACTCCGGACGGACGCAGCTACGCGAAAGCCTTCCTGGGCGACGACCTGGTTACCGTGCTCGCGCCGCAGAACCCACAGCAGGAAGCCGCGGCTGAACCGGGCCGGTGGAACGTGTATTTCGCGGTCGACGACGCCCGGGACCTGGCCACCGAACTGGCCCATTCTCCCGGGCACCTTGAATTCGGCCCCGAGGAGATCGGTGATACCGGCGTCATGGTCTTCTTCGCCCCGCCCGGCGGCGGAACCACCGGGGCCTGGCAGGCCGGCAGCCACATCGGAGCCGGCCGGAGCCAGGAAGCGGGCACCTTGGCCTGGGCTGAACTGCTCACGCCGGAACCGCAGGCCGCCGTCGGCTTCTTCCAACAGCTCTTCGGGCACGACGTCACCGAATACCCCCAGGACGACGGCGGCACCTACACCACGCTCATGGTGGGCGGTGCCGAGGTGGCCGGCATCGCCCGGGTTCCCGGCGACGCGCAGGACACCCTCGAGCCGGGGTGGCAGGTCTACTTCGGCGTCTCCAACGTCGCAGTGGCGGTGCAGGCTGCGGTGGCCGCGGGCGGCGTCGTGCTGATCGAACCGGATGAGATCGAGGAAGCCGGCACCATCGCCACCCTCAAGGATCCGCAGGGCGGCGTCTTCAGCCTGCTGGAGGTTTAGGACCGCGGCTTAATCGGATCGAGTGCTTCCCACCTGCTCCCTCGCCTCGCAAGCTCGGCCAGGGAACCCTGCCGGCGTGGGACCGGCTGCCGTTTTGAGACCTCAAAACGGCTGGGGAGCACTCGACGTGGGTCGGGCCCGTTTAGGCGTAGGCGTTGACCAGCCGGACGGCGCCGCCGTCGACGCCCTTGGCGCCCTGGACGTAATCCGGGCCGGTCTTGAGGGCCGCATCCGAGTTCTGCTCGACGGTGCCCATGATCCAGGACGGCAGGCCGCGGTCGTTGAGCCGGTTCACGGCGGCGTCGGCCGCTTCCGGCGAAACAATGGCGACCATGCCCACGCCCAGGTTCAGGGTGCGCTCGAGGTCGGCCAGCGGGACGTTGCCGAGCTCGGAAACCAGCTTGAAGATGGCCGGGAGCTCCCAGGTGGAGCGGTCGACGGTGGCCAGCAGGCCCTGCGGGAGGACGCGGGCGAGGTTGGCTGCGAGGCCGCCGCCGGTCACGTGGCTGAAGCCGTGGACGGCCTTGCCGCCCGCGGAGCCGTTCACCGGGAAGGTGCGGGCGAGGTCCAGGCAGTCCGCGGCGTAGACGCGGGTGGGCTCGAGGAGCTCCTCGCCCAGGGTGCGGCCTAGCTCGGAGACCTGGCGGTCCAGGGCCCAGCCGGCGTGGTTGATGACGCGGCGGACCAGTGAGTAGCCGTTGGAGTGCAGGCCGGAGGAGGCCATGCCGATCACCACGTCGCCGGCGCGGACGCGGTCCGGGCCGAGCAGCTGGTCGGCCTCGACAACGCCGGTGGCGGCACCGGCGACGTCGTACTCGTGTTCCCCGAGCAGGCCGGGGTGTTCGGCGGTTTCGCCGCCCACCAGGGCGGTGCCGGCGACCGAGCAGGCGGCCGCGATGCCGCGGACGATGTCGGCGATGCGCTCCGGGACCACCTTGCCGCAGGCGATGTAGTCGGTCATGTACAGCGGCTCGGCGCCCACGACGACGATGTCGTCCACCACCATGCCGACGAGGTCGTAGCCGATGGTGTCGTGGATGTCCATGGCCTGAGCGATTGCCACTTTGGTGCCGACGCCGTCGGTGGAGGTGGCCAGCAGCGGGCGCCTGTAGGTAAGCAGCCGGGAGACGTCGTAGAGGCCAGCGAACCCGCCGACGCCGCCGATCACCGAGGCGTTGTGGGTGGCCTTGACGGCGTCCTTCATGAGTTCGACGGCGCGGTCTCCCGCTTCGACGTCGACGCCGGCGGAGGCGTAGGTGATGCCGGCGTTCTGGGCGGCGTTCATGTCAGCGGCCGGGGAGGCGGAAGTCATACTGGCTCTTTCTTGTCGGCTGTGGTGACGCGGTCGGCATCGGTGAGCAGTTCTTCGAATTCGGAGTCCGGCCCCGGATCGCAGCCGGTGGCGCCGGCCTTCTCGGCCGGATCGTCGGCGATGGAGGTGCCGGGTTCGGCGTCGGAGGCGGCACCGGAGGGCGCCGCGGCGGAATCAGCCGCGCCGGCGGCGGTTGGGAGGCCGCCGAGGTCGGTGCGCTCGAGCAGGTTCTTGCCGAGCTTGTCAGCGCCGGGCAGCTCAATCGGGTACTTGCCGGTGAAGCAGGCGGTGCAGAGACGCTCGCGCGGCTGGCGGGTGGCGTCGATCATGCCGTCTTCGGAAATGTAGGCGAGCGAGTCGGCGCCGATGGCCTGGGTGATCTCGTCGATGGTGGCGCCGTTGGCGATCAGTTCCGCCCGGGAGGCGAAGTCGATGCCGTAGAAGCAGGGCCACTTGACCGGCGGGGAGGAAATCTTGATGTGGACGCTTGCGGCGCCCGCCTCCCGGAGCATCCGCACGATGGCGCGCTGGGTGTTGCCGCGGACGATCGAGTCGTCCACCACGACGACACGCTTGCCGCGGATCACGGATTCGAGGGCGTTGAGCTTGAGCCGGATGCCGAGCTGGCGCAGCGTCTGCGAGGGCTGGATGAACGTGCGGCCCACGTAGGAGTTCTTGACGAAGCCGTGCGCGAAGGGGATGCCGGATTCTTCGGCGTAGCCCACCGCCGCGGGGGTGCCGGATTCGGGCACGGGAATGACGATGTCCGCTTCCTGGGTGTTTTCGCGGGCCAGCTGGCGGCCCATTTCGACGCGGGATTCGTACACCGAGCGGCCCGCAATGGAGGCGTCCGGGCGGGCGAGGTAGACGTATTCGAAAACGCAGCCGGCCGGCGTCGCCTCGGCGAAGCGCTGCGAGCGGACGCCGTCCTCGTCGATCGCGATGAATTCGCCGGGTTCGATTTCGCGGATGAAACTGGCGCCGACGGTGGCGAGGGCGGACTGCTCGGAGGCAACCACCCAGCCGCGTTCGAGCCGGCCCAGGCACAGCGGGCGGATCCCGTAGGTGTCGCGGGCCGCGTAGAGGGTGCCTTCATCCATGAAGACGAAGCAGAAGCCGCCCTTGATCATGGGCAGCAGCTCCATGGCCGTCTGCTCCAGGGACTTGCCCTCTTCGCCCTCCAGGAGCGCGGTCACCAGCGCGGTGTCGGAGGTGTTGCCCTGCTTCATCTCGCCGCTGAGGTTTCCGCCGTTGCGGTCCTCGATCATCGCCTTGAGCTCGGCCGTGTTGGTCAGGTTGCCGTTGTGGGCCAGGGCCACGGTGCCCGTGGACGTCGCGCCCAGGGTGGGCTGGGCGTTGGCCCAGTGGCTCGCACCGGTAGTGGAATAGCGGCAGTGGCCGACGGCCAGGTGCCCGGTCAGGGTGTTCAGCGTGGTCTCGTCGAAGACCTGGGAAACGAGGCCCATGTCCTTGTAGACGTTGATCCGCTTGCCGTCGCTGGTTGCTATGCCAGCCGACTCCTGACCGCGGTGCTGCAGTGCATACAGCCCGTAGTAGGTGAGTTTTGCTACTTCTTCACCGGGTGCCCAGACCCCAAAGACGCCGCATGCGTCCTGAGGGCCTTTTTCGCCTGGGAGAAGATCATGAGAAAGTTTTCCATCGCCGCGTGCCACTGGTCGATTATCTCACGATGTGCGCTAAGACTTTTCCGGCGGCCGGTTTATGACCTGACGCCCTTCAGCGGAGGTTCCCGTCGCGGCCCTCGTCGTCGTCGGCGTCCGGTGCGGATTCAACGACGGCGTGCTCGGCGCGGCGGACGCTCCGCCGGTCCAGGACGAGGGCGATCGCGGCACCCACGATGACGCCGCCGGCCGCGCAGAGGACCATGAAGAAGCCGAAGACCGAGGAGCGGTCGAAGCTCGGGTCACCGGGCAGGGCGTAGGCGATGATGGCCGCGACGGCCACGCCCAGGAGCCCGCCCAGGATCAGGAAGGGCACATATTTCGGGGCCCGGCGGACGGTGACCTCGCGGCGCTCCGGAACGCCGCCCTGAACGTTGCCCTGTGCCGGTTCCCGCTGGGGGTCGTTGCCTGCTGTGCCGGGGGTTTCGTGGGGAGACATGCCGTTAAGCCTACTGCCCTTCGACTCATTGCCGCGGACCGCATCCCAGAGCAGACTAGGGCTAGGTACAGACGAGCTAAGGATCCGCCATGTTAGCCTCAGCCGACCGTGTTCGTGAGGAGCAGCGCTTGCTCTGGGATGAGTTCTCGGCGGGCTGGAAGAAATGGGACGCGGAACTGCTCGGCTGGCAGGCCCCGTTTGGCGACGCCCTCCGCCAGGAGCTCCGGCTCCGCCCCGACTCAGTGGTGCTGGACGTCGCGGCAGGCACGGGGGAGCCCGGCCTTAACGTGGCCGCGCAGGTGCCGGAAGGCCGTGTGGTCCTGACTGACATTTCGGCCGGAATGCTTCGGGTGGCCGAGGAGAAGGCATTGGCCCGGCGCCTGAACAACCTGGACTTTCAAGTGTGCGATTCGGCCGCCCTGCCGTTCCGCAACAACACGTTCGACGCCGTGTACAGCCACTTCGGTTTGATGTTCTTCCCGGTGATGTCCGCGGCCATGGCAGAGATGGCGCGCACCGCGAGGCCGGGCGCCCGGGTGGGCGCCGTCGTCTGGGGACGCGCGGCGGCAAACCCCTGGGCCAGCCTGATCCTGGGCACAATTGCCCGGCACCGGGAACTGCCCATTCCGCCCGCCGAGACTCCCGGGCTGTTCCGCTGCGCACCCACTGGGTTCATGACCCGGATGTTCAAGGAGGCCGGGCTCGCCGAGGTGGCCGAGCACCAGGTCAGCACCGACCTGGTGCACGAATCCCCGGAGAGCTACTGGGAGTTCATGACCGACATCGCGACCACCGTGGCGATGGGCTTGGCCAAGGCGGACGCGGAGTCGCGGGCCCTGATCCGCTCGGATGTGTTCGCTCTGCTGGGCCGCTACGAGCACGACGGCGCGATCCGGCTCCGGTCCACCGCCACCGTGGTGGCGGGGACAAAGGTGTAGCCGGCTGGCGTCCCGGGCCCGTTTTCGCGGCGTTTTCGGACAGGGGCTGCGGTTTCGGACGGGCGCGCCGGGGATCCGCGCTGCACGGGTCCGATTTCGTAGCGAATTCCCGGGAACGTGGCGGGATCAGCGCCGGCAGGACGGGAGCGGCCGCCGGGGAACGCCAGCCGCCGCCAGAAATGTGCCGAATGTTCCGGGATTGGCCAGCTCCGACCACGTCCAACGGATCACCCGGCGGCCGGTGGCACGAATCCGGTCCTCCCGGCGTTTCTCGTCGGTGAGGGCCTCTGCTGGCGTCCGGCCCCGGAGATACTCCGCCTTGCGGTACTTCACGAGGCCGTCGAACTCTCCGCAAAGCTGATCATCGGGCCAGTCAAAGTCAGTGAACGCCACCAGCCCCCGGGCATCACGAATTTCGACTTGGAGGAGGGGGACCCGGAAGCCGAGCCGATGCATCAGGGCGCGGCTCACCGATTCTCCAGGGGAGCCGGACGCAGGATCAGCAAACTGCAGGGCGGTCCGGATCCGCCGGGCCGCGGCTGCCGTGTAGTTGCCGCCAATGCCGGCGTCGAGTTCCCCGCGGCTGAGCGGTGCCAGGTTGCCAGGCCGCGGCCCCAGGACATGGTCGAATACTGCGACGCCCTGCTCAAACGATTCGAAGGCGGCCAGGTCCAGTGCTGTCCGGACACGGTCTGTGACCAGGAGCCCGTGACGTTCCTCGATCTGCACCGAGTCCAAATCGACCAGATGCCGGCGGACCCCGGCGCGCGAGCGCCCGCCGCCGCCGTCGGACGTGCAGGCATGCACCAGATGGCTGTGGCCCAGAACCGGCATGTCCCACAGCACAGCGGAGGACTGGCGGCAGAAGACGGTCCGGCTCCGCAATGTGGAAGCAGCCGCCCGGATGAGGACCCGATTCCTGTCCCACGGCGGCAGCGCCTCCCACTCGTGGGCCCGGACGTACACTCCCTGCCTGATGCGCCGGAGCTGCCCGGCTTTCGCCTGCCGTGCAAGGCCCCGTGCGTCCTGGCCGAGGCGCGCGAGGTCGCTGCTGAGAATCAGTCGGGGTAGGTCCATGCCCCGATGGTGGCCCTCGCTGCGGGGCCGGACAACCACCGGCGGGGCGGATGTGGAAAACTACTCCGCTGCGGCTTCGGACCGGCGCGCAGCTATGGGAACCGCGCGCCGCGGATCCGTGCTGCATCTGTCCGATTCCGCCGCGGTGGTCCGAATCCGCCCCGAGAACGCCGCGAGAACGCCGTGGAGCGGTGCGTCGTCAGACGCCCAGCGCTTCCTTCAGCGACGCCACGTGGCCCTGGGCCTTGACCTGGTACTGCGCCAGTTTGACCTTGCCCTCGGGGTCCAGCACCACGGTGGAGCGGACGATGCCCTCCGTGACCTCGCCGTGGACCAGCTTCTCGCCCCACGCGCCGTAGGCGAGGGCCACGGCATGGTCCTCGTCGGCCAGGAGCGGGAAGGTCAGGGCGAAGTCGCCGGTGAAATGGGCCAGGGCCTCGGGGGCGTCGGGGGAGATGCCCAGGACCTCGTAGCCGGAGCCCTGCAGGGACGCGAGGTTGTCGCGGAAATCGCACGCCTCGGTGGTGCAGCCGGGGGTTGCCGCCTGCGGGTAGAAGTACACAATGACGTTCTTGCCGCGGTAGTCGGCCAGGGCAACCGGCTTGCCTTCGGCGTCAGGCAGGGTGAAATCCGGGGCCGGGGTGCCCGGCTGAAGCTTGACGGTCATGTTTGCGCTCATGATGATCCTTCGGGGGTGGACAACGGGTCTGTGATGCACAACATCGTGGACCGAGGCTGTATTCCGCCGCCTGGGTCTGGCAAGGACCCGTCCGGGGCGGCTTTGGCAGGCTTGGGGCCGACAGCTTTTTCATAGCTCCGGCATAGCTGCCGTAGCTAGATTGAAGTCATTATGGAACAGCGAAATCCACAGCAGCGACGATTTGGATTCGGGCGCACTTCCGGCCGCGGGCGCGTCGAGTGACCGTCCGGCCACGGGCCTTGATGGGTGCGGTCTGTGCAGCAGTGCTCGCGGTCGTCCTGGCCGCAGGTATCTATTCCTTTGCGCAAGCCCGCTTGACGGCGGCGAATCCCACGGCGGCGAATCCCACGACGACGTCGGCCGCGCCGTCTGCCGCGACGACGGCTGAGGCCGGTGCTTCGCCGTCAGCCAGTCTCAATCCGGCGGTCCCGGCGGTCCCGGCGTCGAGCGCGGTGGACGCTGCCCTGGACGCGCGCATCCAGGCCATTCTCGCTGCCAACAGCCAGTACCAGATCGGCGTGGCGCTGATCGGCCTCTCCCAGGGCGCCGGTACCGCGGACGTCCACGAATACGGTGTCCGGGAGAAATTCGTGGCCGCGAGCACAGCCAAAGTCCTGGCCGCGGCGGCCTACTACCACTTGGTCGAAACCGGGGCGGCCAGCCTCGATGACCCTTTGGGGAGCTACACCGCCGGCTTCCAGCTCCGGGAGATGATCCAGCAGAGCGACAATGACTCGTGGTCGCTGATCATGGACGCAGTGGGCCACGAGGAACTGACAGAGTACGCGGCGTCGCTGGGTGTGAGCTATGACCCGGAAACCAACACGCTGACACCGGCGGAAATGGCGACGATCCTGGCGGGGGTCTACTCCGGGACGCTCCTGAACGCCGGGGACACCGCCGAGCTGTTGTCCTATATGCAGGACACCAACTACGAAACGCTCATTCCCGCCGCCGTTCCGGAAGGGATCACGGTCTTCCACAAGTACGGGCTCCTGGGCGGTGAGCTGCACGACGCCGGCATCCTCGCCCGGGACGGCACCGCATACGCGCTGGTCATCTACACCAAGGGCCAGGACCTGAGCGACGTCCCGGAACGCACTGAAGTGATCCATCAGCTGACGCAGGCGGTGGCGGACGCCCTCTTCTAGGCCGTTTCCAGCCCGCGCACGTCCGGGTCCGCCCGCATGGCGTCCGAGCCCCTAGATGCCAAGCTCCTCCCGCAGCGCCCGCACGTGGCCCTGCGGACTGACGTGGTATTGCGCCAAGACCACGTTGCCATCGGGACCGACAACCACGGTGGACCGGACCGTGCCTTCGCGGACCTCGCCGTCCATCAGCTTCTCGCCCCAGGCGCCGTACGCGAGGGCCACAGCGTGGTCTTCGTCCGCGAGAAGGGGGAACGTGAGCGCATGTTCCGCGGCAAAGGCGGACAGGGCCTCCCGGGCGTCGGGTGAGATGCCAAGGACCTCGAAGCCTGCGCCGTGGAGGGCAGCGAGGCTGTCTCGGAAGTCGCAAGCCTCGGTGGTGCACCCGGGAGTGGCTGCGCGGGGGTAGAAGTAGATGATGACGCTTTTGCCGCGATAATCGGCCAGGGAGATCCGGCGGCCCGCAGCATCTGGCAGCGTGAACCCGGGTGCTGGATCTTCGCTGTGCAGCTTAGTGATGGCGTGCAGCTTGGTGGTCACGGTGGATTGCATGCAGTTCCTTCGATCGAGGGTCGGGATGGTTGTGACAGCGGAGCTCAGATGCTGTATTCCGCTGGTCCGCGTACCGTCGCCCGCGGACCGGGGACGAAGCGGTAGCCGCCGCTGCGGACGGTGACGACGGCGTGCCGGCAGCCCTTGAGTTTCCGGCGCAACCGGCCGACGTACACGTCGATGGACCGGGTTGCCGCGCCCGGGGTGTCGAACGCGTCGAGGCAAAGCTGCAGCTCCTGCCGGCTTACCGTGCGGGAGCAGTTCTGCACGAGACATCTCAGAAGCGTGAACTCCAGATCCGTCAGGGGCACCCGCTCTCCGTCCAGCCTGGCGTCTCCGGCCGCGAGGTCGACGGCGAGCCGGCTGATGCTGCCGGGGACGGGCTCCAGGCCCGCCCCGCCGGTGTCCCCGGCGGGATCTGCTGTTCCCGCCGGGGTGCCGTCGTCTCCGGGGGACCGGACGACGGCGGATGTTGCGGCTCCGGCGGCGGGCCTAAAGTGGACTTCCGCCTCCGGGGCACATCTGAGGGCGCGGCCGAGCACGAGTTCGGCCGCGCGGGCCAGGCACGCCGGGTCAACGTCGGCGTCGTCCGGCACCGTGACCCAGACCGCCAGTCCCTTCGCGGTGAGGCCGGCCTGCCGTGCCTGCCCGTTATGCCGGGCCCGTGCGTGAACGGCGGGCGGGGTGCCGGCCACGGCCGCCTGGCTCACACGCCGCCGCGGCGGATCAGCTTGCCGGTCGGGGTCCGGCCGTCGATCAGGGTGCCGCGGAGGTAGGTCTGCCGGACGACGCCGGAAAGCGCCTTGCCGTCATACGGGGTGATGGGGTTCTTGTGCTTGAGCTTGGAGACATCCACAACGAAAGCCTCGTCCGGGGCAAATACGGCGAGGTCGGCGTCGTATCCCGGCGCCAGTTGGCCTTTGTTGCCCAGGCCGGCGAGTTGGGCCGGCTTTGCCGCCATCCACGAGAGAACCTGCTCGAGCGGGATACCGCGGTGCCGGGCCTCGGTCCAGATCAGCGACAGGCCCAGCTGCAGCGAGGAGACGCCGCCCCAGGCCACGGCGAAGTCACCGTTTTCCAGGTCCTTCAGGTCCAGGGTGGACGGGGAGTGGTCCGAGACGATGCAGTCGATGGTGCCGTCCTGCAGGCCGGCCCACAGCAGTTCGCGGTTGGAGGCTTCGCGGATCGGCGGGCAGCACTTGTAGGCTGTGGCGCCGTTCGGGATTTCCTCGGCCGTCAGCGTCAGGTAGTGCGGGCACGTTTCCACGGTGAGGCGAACGCCGTCGCGCTTGGCGGTGGCGATCATGGGGAGCGCGTCGGAGGAGGAAAGGTGCAGGATGTGGGCGCGGGCTCCGGTCCAGCGGGCCCGTTCGATGACCTCGGCGACGGCCTTGTTCTCGGCCCCGCGCGGGCGGGAGGCCAGGAACGTGGAGTAGTGGTCGCCGCCGGGGTGGGGCGCGTGGTCGATCGCGTGGGAGTCCTCGGCGTGGACGATCATGAGCGAGTCGAAGGACTTGAGCTCGGCCATGTCCTGTTCCATTTCGTCCGCTTCCAAGTGCGGGAACTCGTCCACGCCGGAGTGCAGCAGGAAGCATTTGAAGCCGAAAACGCCCTCGTCGTGCAGCGGCCGCAGTTCGTTCTTGTTGCCCGGGACGGCTCCGCCCCAGAAGCCGACGTCCACGAACACCTGGTCCCCGGCCACCTCCCGCTTGAGTTTCAGGGCCTCCACGGTAGTGGTGGGCGGGATGCTGTTCAACGGCATGTCAATGATGGTGGTGACGCCGCCGGCCGCTGCCGCCCGGGTGGCGGACGCGAATCCCTCCCACTCGGTCCGGCCGGGCTCATTGACGTGCACGTGGGTGTCCACGAGGCCCGGCAGGAGGGTCTCGTCGTCGGCGAGTTCAATGACTTCACGGCCGGAGAGGCCGTTGCCCAGCGGCTCGATCGCGACAATCACGCCGCCGCGGATGCCGACTTCCCGGGCGGCGATGCCGGCGGTGGTCAGCACCCGCTGCCCGCGGAAGACGACGTCGTAGGTTTCTTCAGACACTGAGGGTCTCCTTTCCCGGAGCACTGTCCAGGGCGCGGGCGCCCTGCGCGGAGTGCGCCACGTTGGCCAATTGCTCGCCGAGTTGCCGTCCGAGGCGCTCCAGCAGCGCCGCGGCGTCGGTTATACATGTGTCTACATTGCTTTCCAGCTCCGTCAAAGCGTGGACTGCGAGGAACCCGGAACTGCTGATCTGCTCCGGGGTCAGGACGGACCGGCCGCACACCGCGACCACCGGAACCTTGGCGCGGCGCGCCGCCCGGGCAACGCCCACCGGAGTCTTGCCCAGCAGGGTCTGTTCGTCGAGGCTGCCTTCGCCGGTGATCACCAGATCCGCGCCGGCCAGCCGCTCGGCCAGCCCGGTGAATTCGAGGACGACGTCGATGCCGGGCCGGCGGGTCGCGGCCAGTACCGCGATGGCTGCGTAGCCCACGCCGCCGGCAGCCCCGGCACCCGGAGCGTCCGCAGCCTTCCGCGCGCGGGGCCCGATTTCGGCGCAGAGCACGTCCACAAAGCGGGCCAGGGCGGCGTCGAGGGCTGCTACGTCCTCGGGGGTGGCGCCCTTCTGCGGACCGAAGATCGCAGCGGCGCCTTGGGCACCAAGCAACGGGTTGTCGACGTCGCTGGCGAGTACGAAGCGTGCCTCGTCCAGGCGGGAATCGAAGCCGGAGAAGTCGATCCAGGCCAGCCGGGCCAGGGCCGCACCGCCGGGCGGAAGCTCGTTGCCGTCGGCGTCGAGGAGCTTGGCACCGAGTCCCTGCAGGACCCCGGCGCCGCCGTCGGTGTTGGCGCTGCCGCCGACGCCCAGGATGATCTGCCGGCACCCGGCGTCGAGCGCGGCCCGGATCAGTTCGCCGGTTCCCTTGCTGCTGGCGCCATTGGCGGAGGCGGAATCAGGGCGGCCGCCCCTGCCGCCGGGCAGGACGGCGAGGCCGGACGCGGCGGCCATCTCAATGACCGCCTCGCGTCCGCGGACCGCGAACTCCGCCCGGATCGGCGCGCCGGTGGGGCCGCTGACGACGGCGCTGCGGCGGGTGAAGCCGGAGCCGACGGCGGCATCGAGGGTGCCCTCGCCGCCGTCGGCCACGGGAATCCGCAGTACCTCCAGATTGCCACCGCAAGCCCTCTGCAGCCCTGCTTCGAGGTGCCGGGCGACGTCCGGGGCCGAGAGCGATCCCTTGAACTTGTCCGGCGCTATGACGACGCGCATCTCAGGCCTGCAGGGCCAGAATGGCGGTGGGGGCGTCCTCGGCGGTCTCGGCCAGGGCCTCGAACTCGTTGACGGCGTTGATTTCGGTGCCCATGGAGATGTTCGTGATCTTCTCCAGGATGACTTCCACCACCACCGGAACCCTGAACTCGCCCAGGAGCGCCTTGGCCTTGTCGAACGCGGCAGGCAGGTCCTCCGGGTTTTCCACCCGGATCGCCTTGCAGCCCAGGCCCTCGGCCACCTTAATGTGGTCCACGCCGTAGCCGCTTGCGGTTGCAGAGAGATCCGTGGAGTTGATGTTCTCGAACGCCAGGGACACGTTCTGTTCCATGTTGAAGCCGCGCTGGGACTGCCGGATCAGGCCGAGGTAGGAGTTGTTGACCACAACGTGGATGTACGGCAGGTTGAATTGCGCGCCCACGGCCAGTTCCTCGATCATGAACTGGAAGTCGTAGTCGCCGGAGAGGGCAACCACGGTCTGGTCCGGCTTGCCCCGGACCACGCCCAGCGCGGCGGGGGCGGTCCAGCCCAGCGGGCCTGCCTGTCCGGCGTTGATCCATTTGCGCGGGCCGAACACGTGCAGCATCTGGGCGCCGGCGATCTGCGACAGTCCGATGGTGGACACGTACGTGGTGTCCTTGCCGAATGCTTTGTTCATTTCCTCGTACACGCGCTGCGGCTTGATCGGCACGTTGTCGAAGTGGGTCTTGCGGTGCAGTGTGGCTTTGCGCCCGGAACATTCGTCAACCCAGGCGGTGTAGTCCGGCAGGGACCCGGCGTCCCGGCGTTCCCGGGCCAGCTCCAGCAGCCCATCCAGGGCGGCGCCGGCGTCGGAGGCGATGCCGAAGTCCGGGGAGAACACGCGGCCGATCTGGGTCGGCTCGATGTCGATGTGCACGAACGTGCGGCCGGCGGTGTAGGTGTCCAGGCCGCCGGTGTGGCGGTTGGCCCAGCGGTTGCCGATGCCGATCACGGAGTCGCTGCGCAGGAAGTTCTCGTTGCCGTACCGGTGGCTGGTCTGCAGGCCCACCATGCCGGCCATGAGTTCGTGGTCATCCGGGATCGCGCCCCAGCCCATCAGGGTGGGGATCACGGGGACGCCCAGCAGCTCGGCCAGTTCCACGAGCTGCGCCGAGGCTCCGGCATTGATGATGCCGCCGCCGGCCACGATCAGCGGGCGCTCGCCTGCGGTGAGCATGTCCAGTGCCTTTTCCAGCTGCTTCCGGCTGGCCCTGGGCTTCTCAACGGGCAGGGGCTCATAGGTGTCGATATCGAATTCGATCTCGGCCATCTGCACGTCGATCGGCAGGTCCAGCAGGACCGGACCCGGGCGGCCGGAGCGCATCAGCTGGAAAGCTTTCTGGAAGGCTCCGGGAACCTGGCCGGGTTCAAGGATGGTCATGGCCAACTTGGTGACCGGCTTGGCGATGGACTCGATGTCCACGGCCTGGAAGTCCTCCTTGTGCAGCTTGGCCACGGGTGCCTGGCCGGTGATGCAGAGCATCGGGATGGAATCGGCCCACGCCGCGTACAGGCCGGTGATCATGTCCGTGCCCGCGGGGCCCGAGGTGCCGATGCAGATGCCGATGTTGCCGTCCTTGGCCCGGCTGTAGCCGTCGGCCATGTGGCTGGCGCCTTCAACGTGGCGGGCCAGGGTGTGGCGGATGCCGCCGTGGGCCCTCATGGCCGAATAGAACGGGTTGATCGCCGCGCCTGGCAGGCCGAACGCCTCGGTGGCGCCCTCCTTTTCCAGGATGGCGACGGCTGCGTCTACAGTGCGCATCTTCGTCATGGTGTGCTCCTTGAAAGTCTGTTTTTGGGTGTGCTGAAGGGAGGCCCGGCGAATCGTCGCGGGCACCTCTTGTTGGGGGGAGGGCGGGCCGCCGTCGTAAATCTCGACGCCGGCCGGTGCGTTCGTGTCGAAGTGCCCCTTGACGGGGCGGCAGCGCCGCTTAGTTGCGGCCGCTGAGCTTCAGGACCTGCTTGAAAAGGCCCGAGTGGTCCAGTCCGCCGTCGCCCTGGTTGACGGTGGCGGCGACGAGCTGCGCGACGATGGCGCCGAGGGGGACGGCGACATTGGCCTCGCGGGCCGCGGAGGTGACGATGCCGAGGTCCTTGTGGTGCAGGGCCAGGCGGAAGCCGGGGTCGAAGTTGCGGTCCAGCATCTTCTGGCCCTTCTGCTCCAGGACCTTGGAGCCGGCCAGGCCGCCGCCGAGGACCTTGAGGGCGGCGTCCGTGTCCACGCCGTAGGCCTCGAGGAAGGCGATCGCCTCGCCAAGGACTTCAATGTTGACGGCCACGATCAGCTGGTTGGCTGCCTTGACGGTCTGGCCGGCGCCGGAGGGCCCCACATGGACGATGGTCTTGCCGACGGCGGCCAGGACATCCCGTGCCGCCTCGAAGTCGGCGGCGTCACCGCCCACCATGATGGAGAGCGCGGCGTCGATGGCGCCTTGTTCGCCGCCGGAGACCGGGGCGTCGAGGGGACGGATCCCGGCGGCCCGGGCGTCGTCGGCGAGGCGTTTGGCGACGTCGGGGCGGATGCTGCTGGCATCAACCCACAGGGCGCCCGGCTTGGCGTTGTCGAACACGCCGTCGGGACCGCTGACCACGCCTTCGACGTCGGGGGAGTCCGGCACCATGGTGATGACCACGTCGGCGTCCCTGACGGCCTCCGCGATGCTCGCGGCACCCTTGCCGCCTTCGGAGACGAGCTTGTCGGTCTTGTCCTGGCTGCGGTTGAAGCCCGTGACCGCGTGGCCGGCCTTGACGAGGTTGATGGCCATGGGCAGGCCCATGATACCGAGGCCGATGACTGCGATGTTGCTCATTGTGGTTCTCTTTCTGAAGTCTTTGTGTTCGATGTAGCGCGGGTGTGCTTCTTTGTCGCGGCGGGCGGTGGGCCCACGCCCGCCGGGTTCCCTGGCCGAGCTTGCGAGCTTAGGGAGCGGGTGGGGATTACTGCGGGACGCGCTGGCGGATGGCCCAGCTGAATGCGGTCCCCGCGGGTTCCTTGTATTCGAGGCCGATGTAGCCCTCGTAGCCGAGTGCGCGGCTGCGGGCGATCCATTCGCCGAGGGGAAGCTGCCCGGTTCCGGGAGCCCCGCGGCCGGGGTTGTCGGCGATCTGGATGTGGCCGAAGTCCTTGGCGTGCTTTTCGATGACGGCGGCGACGTCGTCACCGTTCACGGCCAGGTGGTAGAAGTCCGCGAGGAGCTTGACGTTCCCGGCGCCGGATTCCTGCTTGACCCGGGCGATCACATCGAGGGCATCCTGCGCCTTGAGCAGGGGGTACCGGGGGGCGCCGCTGACGGGTTCCAGGAGGACCGTACCGCCGATGCGGGCCACGCCGGCAGCCGCCGTCGCGAGATTTTCGGCGCCAATGGCGTCCTGCTGCTCAGCGGATTCGCCGTCAATGCGGTTGCCGTAGAGGGCGTTGAAGGCCATGCAGCCGAGGCGCTCACCGATGCCGGCGACGACGTCGATGTTGTCCTGGAATTCGGTGGAGCGCGCGGGCCAGGAGACCAGGCCGCGGTCGCCGCCGGGCATGTCGCCCGCGTTGAAGTTCAGGCCCGTTAGCTGAACGCCGGCGTCGGTAATGGCGTTCTCAAACCGGGCAACCTCGACGTCGGTGGGGACGGAGGTCTCGAAGGGCCACCAGAATTCTACGGCGTCAAAACCGGCGGCCTTCGCGGCGGCCGGGCGTTCCCAGAGGGGGAGCTCCGTCAGGAGGATGGAGCAGTTCACGGTGTACGTCATTGTGGGTTCCTTCCGGTGTGGGCGGGAGCTGGATCCCGGGCACCTTTGCCTTGCAGATCCTTGCTTGTTTTCCGCTTTGTGGAATTAAGATTCTGCTTTATGAAAAGTGTAGGGAAGGTTGGGTCGGGGAGTCAAGGGGTGAGCGAATGGGGGTGTGGCTGCGGGGTGAGGCGCGAGGGACCCCGATATTCTTGCCCCGGCACCTCGGAGCGCGGGAGCCTACGGTATTTCAGGTTCCGGCAGTTCAGGGCGCGCGGGCAGCAGATGCGGCGAAATTCCCTACCGCTTCGTTGGGTCCTTGCGGATGCCCAGGCCCACGAGTGCGCCGACCCCGAGGCCGATCAGCAGGCCAGTGAATGGCTTGTCGACGGTGGTGACTCCGATGGCGAAGCCGAGGGCCGCGCCAAGGAGCATTCCGATCCACAGGGATTCGTACTTCACAGCCTCAGGCTAGCAAGCATCGCCCGGGCCGCAAGGGCTCCGGGCTGGGTGACCAGATTTGGTGCCGAGGCGCGGCCAGCGGAACCACGGAGGAGTCCGCCCCGTCAGACGGGGCGGACTCCACTACGTGGATCGGTATTGGTGGATCGGTATTGGTGGATCGGTATTAGGTCAGGCGGATCTGGCGGTTGACGTCCTTGTACAGCAGGTACCGGAAGTTGCCCGGACCGCCGGCATAGCACGCCTGGGGGCAGAAGGCACGCAGCCACATGAAGTCGCCGGCCTCCACCTCCACCCAGTCGTCATTGAGCCGGTAGACGGCTTTGCCTTCCAGCACGAAGAGGCCGTGCTCCATGACGTGGGTTTCCGCGAAGGGGATGGAGGCGCCGGGCTTGAGGGTGACGATGTTGACGTGCATGTCGTGGGCGAGGTCCTCCGGGTCCACGAAACGCGTGGTGGCCCAGGCCCCGTCGGTGTCCGGCATCGCCCGCGGTGCGACGTCCTGGTCGCGGGTTACAAAGGATTTCGCCGTGTAGCCGTCCAGCGGCTCGTAGGCCTTCCGGATCCACTGGAAACTGGCGATCTCCCCGGACTCGTTCGTCACGGACCATTGGGCCCCCGCGGCGAGGTAGGCGTAGCCGCCCTCGCCCAGCCTGTGGATTTCCCCCTCAAGGGTCAGTGCCAGGGCGCCCTTGGTCAGGAAGATGACGCCTTCGACGCCGGCCTCCGGCTCGGGCTTTTCCGAGCCTCCGCCCGGTCCCACCTCGACGATCAGCTGCGAGAACGTCGTGGCAAAACCGGCGATGGGCCGGGCCAGGATCCAGGAGCGGGTGTTGGTCCAGCCGGGCAGTTTGCTCGTGACGATGTCCCGGAGCACGCCCTTCGGAATGACGGTGTAGGCCTCCTTGACCACGGCCCGGTCGGAGAGGATCTGGGTCTGCGGCGGAAGCCCGCCTTCGGGGTAGAAATAGTTGCTCATGGGTGCGTTCCTTTTGCGGAGGGAGTGGAGGTGTTGGCCAGCCGGGGGTGGGCCAGTGCGGTGAGTTCGGGGAGCCCGACGCCGGCCAGCGCCAGGACTTCTTCGGTGCCGACGGCGCCGCACTGGACGCCGCGCAGCACGAAGGCTGCCAGAGCCCGTGCGGTGGCGGGTTCGTCCAGAACGCCGCCGGCGGTTTGGTCCACGTAATTGCGGAGCCGGGCAGCGGCGGCCGGGAGCCCTTGCCGGTAGAAGGCGTAGGTCGCGGCGAACCGGCTGGGCAGCTGGGCGGGGTGGAGGTCCCAGCCCTGGTAGTAGCCGCGTTCCAGCGAGCGGCGGACCAGCCGGCCGTGGAGCTGCCAGGCCTGCTCCACGTTCCCGCCCACCGGGATGATGTTGGTGGAGCCGTCGGAGAGCCGGATCCCGGTGCCGGCCGCGGCAAGCTGCATGACTTCTTTGGCAAAGTCCGCCACGGGATGTTCCATGGACTGGTATTCGGCGGAGATCTGCAGCGATGCTGAGTAGTCGTAGGTGCCGTAGTGCAGCCCGCTGATCCGGCCGGGCACCGCGTGCGGCAGGCGCGCCACCGGCGAGGTTCCGTCCGGGCCCAGGATGAGCTGCGGCGTTTCCACCTGCACCTCAAAGCGGAGCCGGCCCGCGGGGAGCGAGTGGACTTCCTCGAGCCGGGACACGGCGAAGGCCATGGCCTCCACCTGTGCCACCGTGGTGACCTTGGGCAGGGTGAGGACGAGCCCGTCCGGCAGTTCGCCGGCCGTGGCCAGCTGCGAGACGAAGAGATCCAGGGTCCGCAGACCCCGGGCGCGGGTGGCAGCCTCGAAGCACTTGAAGCGGATCCCGATGAACGGCGGCGCGGTACCGGCGGCGACGGCGGCGGCCACGGCGGATGCCGCGGCGACAGCGGCGGCGTCCTCGGCGTCGTCGCCCCGGTCCCCGAACCCGTCCTCAAAGTCCAGACGGAGGTCCTCGATCGGCTCGCGTGAGAGCTTGGCCCGGACCCGCGGCGCGACGGCGGCGGCCAGTTCGGTTTCCTGGCCCTGCAGCGCGCACAGGCTTTCGACGCCGCCGCGGGCGTCCACCGCGGCGAGGGCCTGGGCGCCCCAGTCCGCGGCGAACTCCGGGCTGAAGCGGTCGGCCGGAACGTAGACGGTGTGCACCGGCTGGCGGGAGCCGTCGTCGCCCGGGTAGCTGCGCTCCAGCAGCCGGTCGGTGTCGGCGAGCTGCGCATCGATCCGGGCGAGGTCGGCCCCGGAGAGGGCAGGCGTCACCGGACCCTGACGCTGCAGATGGCTGCGTGGTTGCGGCCTGGCGCTGGCGGAGGTGGCTGCCATGCCTCAGCCCACCAGCTCGTACGCCGGCGTGGTGAGGAAGTCCGTGTAGTCCTCGGACAGGCAGATGTCGCCGATGAGCTTGCTGGCGGGCAGGTAGTGCTTCACGAAAGCGTCCTCGCCCACCTCGCCCCGGAGCTTCTCGGTTTCCTCGGCCAGGATCCCGGATACCAGCTCGCGGGTGACGGTCCGGCCAGTGTCGGCGAGCACAGAGTGGTTGCGGATCTGCTGCCAGACCTGGGACCGCGAGATTTCCGCCGTCGCCGCGTCCTCCATCAGGTTGTGGATGGCGACCGCGCCGTTGCCCGAAATCCACACCGCTGTGTAGGCGACGGCAACGTAGAGGTTCAGGCGCATGCCTGCCTCGGTGACCGTGCCACGGGCGGAGGCGACGTCCAGGAGCTGGTCCGCGGTGACCGAGACTTCCGGGCGCTGCCTGTCCAGCTGGTTCGGCCGCTCGCCCAGGACGGCGTCGAAGACGTCCCGGCAGACCGGCACCAGGTCCGGGTGGGCCACCCAGGAACCGTCAAAGCCGTCGTTCGCCTCACGGGTCTTGTCCGCGCGCACTTTCTCGAACGCCTGGGCTGTCACCTCGGGTTCGCGGCGGTTGGGAATGACGGCCGCCATGCCGCCCATGGCGAAGGCGCCGCGGTGGTGGCAGGTCTTGACCAGCAGTTCGGTGTAGGCACGCATAAACGGCGCGGTCATAGCCACGGTGGCGCGGTCCGGCAGCACAAAGCGCGAGCCGGCGTCACGGAAGTACTTGATGATGCTGAACAGGTAGTCCCAGCGGCCGGCGTTCAGGCCGGAGGCGTGGTCGCGGAGTTCGTAGAGGATCTCGTCCATTTCGAACGCTGCGGGGATGGTCTCGATCAGGACGGTCGCGCGGATGGTGCCTTGCGGAATGCCGAGGTAGTCCTGGGCGAAGACGAAGACCTCGTTCCACAGCCGGGCCTCGAGGTGGCTCTCCATCTTGGGCAGGTAATAGTACGGGCCATGGCCATTCTTCAGCAGCTGCCTGGCGGTGTGGAAGAAGTGCAGGCCGAAGTCCACCAGGGCGCCCACGGTGTGTTCGCCGTCGATCAGCAGGTGGCGCTCGGCCATGTGCCAGCCGCGCGGGCGGGCGACTACGACGGCCAGGGGGGCATCGGTCCGGAGCGTATATTCCTTGCCCTCGGGGGACGTGTAGGCCAGGGTTCCCGCCGCGGCGTCGCGGAGGTTCAGGATTGATTCGATCACGTTGGACCAGGTGGGAGTGCTGGCGTCCTCGAGGTCCGCGAGCCAGACCTTGGCCCCGGAGTTCAGGGCATTAATGGCCATCTTGGCCGGTGCGGCCGGACCCGTCATTTCCACCCGGCGGTCCTGCAGGGCTGTCGGGGCCGGGGCCACCGTCCAGTCGCCTTCACGGATATCACGGGTTTCCGGCAGGAAATCGAGCCGGCCGGTGCGGGCCACCTCGCCGCGTTTGACCGCGCGGGCCTTGAGCAAATCCGCGCGGGTGGCGGCGAAACGCTGGTGCAATTGCTCAATGAAGGCCAGCGCCTCGGGTGTGAGGATCTCCTCCGCGCGGTCAACGGGGCGGCGGGCTGAAATGGTGAGGGCCATTGTGGTCCTTCCTGGTCGGTGAAGCAGGCGGCGAATCAGGCGTGGGTCAGCGCGGCGGCCGGGACCGTCGCGTGGGCAGCCGCGACAACCGCCGCGGCGACGTCGGCGGCAACGTGGGGGTCGAAGACGCTGGGAATGATGTAGCTGGCATTGAGCTCGTCGTCGGCGACCCGGTTGGCGATCGCCGCGGCGGCGGCCACCAGCATCTCGGGGGTGATGTCCGCCGCCCCCGCGTCCAGCAGCCCGCGGAAGAACCCTGGGAAGGCCAGGACGTTGTTGATCTGGTTGGGGAAGTCGCTGCGGCCGGTCGCCACCACAGCGGCGTGCCGTGATGCGACCACCGGGTCGATTTCCGGCGTGGGGTTGGCCATGGCGAACACAATAGCGTCGTTGGCCATGGATGCCACCTGTTCTTCGCCGATCACGTGCGGTGCGCTGACGCCGATGAAGACGTCGGCTCCCTTGAGCGCTTCGTGCAGGGTGCCCGAGAAGCCACGTTCATTGGTGTTCTCGGCAATCCACGTGCGGTGCTCGTCGTTGTACTGTTCGCCGAAGTGGATCGCTCCCGAGCGGCCGGCGGCGATGATGTTGCGGGCCCCCTGTGCCTTGAGCAGCGCGATGATGGCGGAGCCGGCGGCGCCGACGCCCGAAACGACAATCCGGACCTCGGAGAGTTTCTTGTCTACGACGCGCAGGGCGTTGGTCAGGGCTGCCAGCGTGACGATTGCGGTTCCGTGCTGGTCGTCGTGGAAGACCGGGATGTCGAGTTCCTCGCGGAGCCGGGTTTCGATCTCGAAGCAGCGCGGAGCGGCGATGTCCTCAAGGTTGACCCCGCCGTAGACCGGGGCGAGCGCCTTGACGATCCGGATGATTTCCTCCGTGTCCTGGGTGTCCAGGCAGACCGGCCAGGCGTCGACGTTGGCGAACTGCTTGAAGAGCGCGGCCTTGCCTTCCATGACCGGCAGTGCGGCGGCCGGGCCGATGTTGCCGAGGCCCAGGACGGCGGAGCCGTCGGTCACGACGGCGATGGTGTTGCGTTTGATGGTCAGGTTCCGGGCGGCCTCAGGGTTTTCCGCGATCGCCAGGCAGACGCGGGCGACGCCGGGGGTGTAGGCGCGGGAGAGGTCGTCGCGGTTGCGCAGGGCGACCTTCGGCACAACCTCCAGCTTGCCGCCGAGGTGCATCAGAAAGGTTCGGTCCGAGACGTTCCGGACCGTGACGCCGTCGAGCGCGTTGAGCGCGTCCTTGACGCGTGCGGCGTGGTCGTCGTCCGTGGTGTTGCAGGTGACGTCGACTACCAGGGTCTCGTGGTGGGACTCGGTGACGTCCAGGGCCGTGATCGCGGCGCCGGCCGCACCGACGGCGGCGGCCAGTTCGCTGGTGGCACTGAAGCTGGACGGCGCCTCCACACGCAGGGTGATCGAATTTCCGGGGCTCGGATTCGCCATTGAATTTCCTCCTAGTCGGCCCGCGGACGGGCTCTTGCTGCACTTACTTATTTCGTATGATGGATATTATTATCTACTTTGTGGAATTACAAGCCCCGAGGGTCCGTCGACGGCGGGCCGGCGGTACTGTATCTTGGGTCTACTAAGCACTTTTTTCACGATGTGGATAAAATTTGTCGGAAGCAACCTCTCAGGAGAGCAAAGTTATGGCGGAAAAAGCCCCCGGAGGCGTGCAGTCCGTTGAACGCGTTTTCGAACTTCTGGAACTGATCACTGACGCCGGCGGCGACGTCACACTCAGCGAACTCTCGTCCTCCACCGACCTGCCGCTTCCCACCATCCACCGGCTGCTGCGCACCCTCGTCACCCTGGGCTACATCCGGCAGCTGCCGAACCGGCGCTATGCCCTGGGCCCGCGCCTGATCCGTCTGGGCGAGGCGGCGAACAAGCAGCTCGGCGCGCTTGCCCGGCCGCAGCTCCAGTCCCTCGTGGAACGGCTCGGGGAAACCGCCAATATGGCCGTGCTGGACTCTGACATGGTGATGTACGTGGCCCAGGTCCCGTCCCTGCATTCCATGCGGATGATCACCGAAGTGGGCCGCCGCGGTTACATGCATGCCACCGGCATGGGCAAAGCGATCCTGGCCCAGCTGGACGATGAGACGGTGCGTGGCATCGTGACCCGGAAAGGCATGCCCACCCCCACTCCGAAGAGCATCGGCGACGTCGAGTCCTTGTTCGCCGACTTGAAGCTGATCCGCGGCCGCGGCTATTCGATCGATGAGGAAGAGCAAGAGATCGGCGTCCGCTGCTTCGCGATTGCCATCCCCAATGCGCCGACCCCCGCGGCGATTTCCGTCTCCGGGCCTGTTTCCCGGGTGGACGAGACTTTCGCGGACCGGGCTGTGCCATTGCTGCGCGAGGCAGCCCTGGCGATCTCCCAGGACCTCAACAAGAGCTGACCTCCAGCGGCTGTGCCGCCGTCTGCCAGGCCACGTTGCGGCCCCTTTACCTTCACAGGGAGGGGCCGCAACGCTCATGCCGGTGGTGTCTTAGGGGGCTAGTGTTCGGATGTCGCGGCGGACTCCACCGGGACTTCCTTGCCGTCGCAGTCGATCAGTTTGCCGTTCTCGTAACGGTCGCCCTCGGCCAGGCATTGAAGGTCTTCCTCGCGGATGACGCGGCCCGTTCCGGCCACGAAGACCGACTGGTTCTCCGAGTTGCCCTTCTTCAGGTGGTTGAAGAGCAGGTTCAGCGCGATGGCCATGACCGCTGCGGAGCTGATGCCGGAATGGAAAACCGTTGCGAACCAGCTGGGGAACTTGTCGTAGAACGTGGGGGCGGCGATCGGGATCATCCCGAAGCCGATGGAGGCGGCGACGATGATCAGGTTCATGTTGTTCCGGTACTCCACTTTGGCCAGCGTGCGGATGCCGCTCGCGGCCACCGTGCCGAAGAGCACAATCCCGGCACCTCCCAAGACCGCCGTCGGGACCGCCGCGACCACCCGGCCGAGCACCGGCAGCAGGCCCAGCAGCACCAGGATGACGCCGCCGGCCGCCACCACATAGCGGCTCTTGATCTTGGTGACGGCGACCAGGCCAACGTTCTGGGCGAACGCGCTTTGCGTGAAGGAGCCGAAGACCGGCGCCACGAGGCTGGAAACCATATCTGCCCGCAGGCCCGCTGCGATCCGCTTCGAATCAACCCGGGTGCCCACGATTTCGCCGACGGCCAGGATGTCGGCCATGGTCTCGGTCAGGATCACCAGCACCACGATCAGCATGGAGATGATGGCGGCAGCTTCGAAGGTGGGTGCGCCGAGGTGGAACGGTGCGGGGAAGGCGACGATCGGGCCGTCGCCGACGTTCGAGAAGTCCGCCATGCCGGTTACGACGGCGACCCCCGTTCCGGCCAGCATGGCCAGCAGGATGGACAGGCGGGAAATAGTGGCGCTGCCGACCTTGCTCAGCAGGAGCACGAGGGCCAGGGTAATAGCCGCCAGCCCGATGTTGGCCACGCTCCCGTAGTCCGCCGCCTTCTTGTTCCCGCCCATGGCCCAGTTGGCCGCCACGGGCATCAGCGTGAGGCCGATGGTGGTGATGACTGTGCCGGTGACCACCGGCGGGAAGAACCGGACAATCTTGGAGAACACCGGGGCGATCAGCAGCCCGATGGCTGCAGAGGCAATGACGGCGCCGAAGACGGCCGGGAGACCGCCGCTGCCGGTGACGATGGCGACCATGGTCGCCACGCTGGCGAAGGAGACGCCTTGGACCAGGGGGAGTTGGGAGCCGAAGAACGGCACGCCCAGGGTCTGGAGCAGCGTTGCCAGGCCGCCCATGAAGAGGGCCGCGGCGATCAGGACCCCGACGTCGGCCGGGGCCAGGCCGGCGGCCTGGCCGACGATCAGGGGGACGGCGATGATGCCGCCGTACATGGTCAGGACGTGCTGGAAGCCGTAGGCGAAGCTGCTTCCGACGGAGACCCGTTGGTCCTCGGGGCGGGGATTGCCGCCGGTGCCGCGGGTGCGTGGCAGCCGGGCGGTCAATTTTTTGCGTGCGTTCATGGCAGACCTTCTTGGTTCATGGCGGACGTCGTTGTCCGGCTAACAATGTCTGGCTAACGGGTGCCGTAGTGCCGGCGCCGGAGGCCCGGGCCGGCCGGCCGGCCCGGGAGTCCTAGCAGAAGCCGGCGATCCCGGACCAGGCGATTTCTGCGGGGCTGGCGTCTTCACGCTGGACAGTGGCCTCGATCAGGCCGTAGGGGCGGTCGGCGGCGAAGAAGACCTCGTTGGGGTTGTCGAGGCCAAAGGGCGAGAGGTCGACGAGGAAGTGGTGCTTGTTGGGCATGGAGAACTTGATCTCGTCGATCTCGGTGTGAGCTTCGAGGACCTTGGCGCCCATGTCGAAGAGGGTCTGTTGCAGGGCGTGGGAGTAGTTTTCGCTGAAGCCCTCCAGCAGCAGGCTCTTGACGTCCTCGTAGCTCTTGTTGAAGTCGAACGTGCCGAAATCGGTGCCGGTCCTGAAGCGCCAGCGGGCCGATACGTCCGTGGCGAGGATGCGGTCGGACGTTTCCGGGAGGGTGGTGTACTTGTCCCGCGGGAAGCCGCTGAACCCGGACTGGGTCGACTTCAACACGGTGAGGTCCTTGAGCCCGGCGATGAGGTGCTCGGTACCGCTGTTGCGGACAAGGACCGCGGTGCGGACTTCCTGGCCGCTGCGGACGAAGGAGTGGTCGTGCCCGGCCCCGTGGGCCTGGATCCGGTCCCACGTGAAGGACTCGGCCGCCCAGCGGCCGCCGGTGACCCAGTCGAAGTTCGAGGTGAAGTGCTTGCCCAGCCGCAGCAGGAAGGCTTCCGGGGAGCCGATGCCGTCCCGGGCGAAGGCATAGATGGTGTTCTTCTGAGTGTCCGTGGCCACGACATGGCTGTTGTCGCCTTCGAGGTGGGCCGCCGCGAAGTCACCCCGAAGCTGGGAGGTGACGTTCAGGTCTTCGATCTCATGGCGATCGGTGTCCCGGGTGATCTTGACGACCCGGACTTCGGCTTTTCCGTACTGGTTGTGGCCCAGGACGATCTTGTTGCTCATGGTCTGATTCCCAACTTCAGGTATGTGGCACCAAAGTCCCACATAGAAATTAAGCGCTTGTTTCCCGCGCGTTTCTCATTCCGTCGGCCCACAAAAAAGAGCCGACATCAGTTGATGCCAGCTCATTACGACCCTGCCTGCTGCTCCCAGGTTACGTGACCTGCGCCACGAATTGGGATTAAGCGTAGCCCGGTCCGGGCGTGGTGTACATCACTTTCCGAAAAAACGGTTTGTGACCGCGGCGGTCAGGGCTCTTGACCGCAGGCTTCCGTCGCCCTAGTCTTTTCCATATAGCAATAAATTATTTCCAAAATGTGGAATTCAGCCGCATGATTCGGTTCGGTGCGAGGAAGCAGCCACACAATGCATGAGGAGGAATCCATGAACTCGCAGGAGAAGGGCAGTGCCGTTGAATTTCCGGCGCCCGGCCAGGAGCTGTACCTGCCGTTCGCCGCCGCGGACTTCGGTGCCACGGACCCGGACTTCTACATTCCGGCCGACTGCGAGCGGAGGGACCGCGGCTTTTCCCGATGGCTACGTGCGCTGCCGCTCTTTGGCCGGTAGGCGTTTTTTTGGGCGGTAGGGCGGCGTTGGCGTGAAGACCCGGAAATAGAGATTTCACATAACGAAAACAGGCTTCCATCAAGTTGGGCGCGCCGCGCGGACATCCCGGTGCTACTGTCGATCTTGCCAACGGCGGGCAGCCCGGGACGCGGGAAGCTATCTACCAGGCGCAACCTTCAAGGCACATGCTGAAGACTGGTCACCGTCGCATACGGCCCTTGCGTACCCGTCACGGTGTACAGGCTTCCGCAGGTAGGGAGTGGCGGCATGACTACAACCGGTACGGCTCAGAAGTTCCTGGCGAGATCCATCGAGTTGGCCAAGGCCAACGTCCTGAACAGCGGCGGCCCGTTCGGCGCAGTAGTGGTCACTGCGGACGGGCTTGCGTTCGAAGGCGTCAACCGCGTCACCGCCACCAACGATCCCACGGCGCACGCCGAGGTGACGGCCATCCGGCTGGCCTGTAGCGAACTGGGCACCTTCGATCTCAGCGGTGCCACGCTCTACTGCAGCTGCGAGCCGTGCCCCATGTGCCTGGCGTCCGCACTGTGGGCGCGGGTGTCACGCGTGATGTTCGCCGCGGACCGGCACGATGCCGCGGCTGCGGGGTTCGATGACGCCGTCTTCTACGAATACTTCGAAAATGATCAGCGCGACGCGCTCATGCCGGTGGGCAGGCTGCAACTGACAGACCCGCAAGCGCCCGCGGCATTGGATCCCTTCAAGGCCTGGAACTCGCTTGAGTCCCGGACCGACTACTAGCGCCGGGGACTGCGGCCATGTTGGATCTGCTCCCGCACCTGGGCACATGGCGGCCGGCCGCGTCCGGGCAGCGCTACGCGGTGGCCACCGTGGTGGGCACCGACGGATCGGTGCCGAGGCCCGTGGGCACCTCCATGCTGGTCTCCGAGGCCGGTGAGGTGCTGGGCAGCCTGTCCGGCGGCTGCGTTGAAGGGGCCGTTGTGGAGGCGGCTCTGGCGGCAATGCGCGATGGCGGGACGCGCCGGGAGTGCTTCGGCTACAGCGCCGAGGACGCGTTTGCCGCCGGGCTGACCTGCGGCGGCAGGCTGGAAATCCACATCGAACCCGTGGATACGGGGCCCGGCCGGCTGCGGCTGGACGGCCTGCTGGCCCTGGCCGGGAGGCATCCGGCCGGCGGCGCTGCGCTGATCCGCAGGGTAGACGCCGGCGGAGGCGGCGCCGTCGTGGTTCCAGACCCGGCGGCCTTCCAGGTACTGCAGTCGGCCGAACTCGCCGCGATGCTCGGTGCGGGCGGTTCCGGTGGTGCCGGGCTCGCGATGCGGGCGGCAGCAGCCCAGTTGGAACCGCTGCTGAGGGGAGGTCGTACAGGGCTGGTCCGGATCGCGTCCGCGGGGGAGCGCCAGCAGGAACCCGTGAGCCTGCTGGTGGAGAGCCGGCTACCGGCACCGCGCCTGCTGATCTTCGGCGCCAATGACTTCGGTGCGGCACTCGTGCCGGCCGCGAAACTCCTGGGCTTCCATGTCACGGTGTGCGATGCGCGCCCGGCGTTCGCACAGCAGGACAGGTTCGGCGCCGCGGACGAGGTGGCCACGGCCTGGCCGCACCGGTACTTGGCGGACCAAGTGCTGGCCGGCCGCACCGACGCCCGGACGGCCATCTGCGTGCTCACACACGATCCGAAATTCGATGTCCCGCTCCTGCAGGCCGCGCTCGGCCTGGACGTGGACTATGTCGGCGCCATGGGGTCCAGACGAAGCCACCGCGGGCGGATCGATGCTCTGCGGCAGGCCGGCGTGGCCGACGGCGCCCTGGCCCGGCTGCACTCACCCATCGGCCTGGACCTCGGGGCCGTCACGCCGGAAGAGGTCGCGGTCTCCATCACGGCAGAACTCGTGGCCAACCGGAGCAAGGCCGCCGGGCTGGCCCAGGGCAGCGTGTCCTTGAAGGATGCCAGCGGCCCCATTCACCACTACTCCCGAAATCATCAGGACAGCAGTCATCACGGCCGCAACCATCACGGCCGCAACCATCACGACAGCAGCGCCGGCATGCCGGAACCTGAGGAGGCCCAGTGGACATGAACACCATCGAGGCCGTGGTCCGCACCGCGGATCCGGCGCAGTGGCGCGAAGGGGACGCCTGGCTCGCGGGGGGCACCGTGCTTTTCTCCTCCGGGAGCCCCGCCGCCGGACAGGAACCGCTCCGGCGCCTCCTGGACCTCGGCTCCACGGACTGGACACCCATAGCGGTGTCGGCGGCCGGCATCGAGCTGGCGGCGACCTGCACCATCGCGCAACTGTATGCATTCCCGGATGCGGATGCGGATGCGGATACGGATGCCGGCTCGGCCGCCGGCCGGGGGCTGGCCGGGAACTGGCCCGGCGTGGAGCTCGTCCGCCCCTGCTGCGAGTCTTTTGTGGCCTCCTTCAAGGTCTGGTACATGTCCACGGTGGGCGGCAACCTGTGCACTTCCCTGCCGGCCGGGCCCATGATCTCGCTCTGCGCGGCGCTCGACGCCACGGCCACCATTCTGGGCCCCGGCGGCGCCCGCCGCACGCTCCCGGTGCTGGACTTCGTTACGGGCGACGGGACGAACTGCCTCGCTCCCGGCGAGCTCCTGCGCAGCGTGAGCCTGCCGGCGGCGGCACTGTCCTCCCGGGTGGCCTTCCGCCGGCTGTCGCTGAGCAACCTGGGCAGGTCAGCGGTGCTGCTGATTGGAAGGCTCGACGCCGGCGGCACCCTGGTCCTGACCGTCACCGCAGCCACCAAGCGCCCCGTGCAGCTGCGCCTGGAGTCCTCCGCGGCGGCGCTCGCCGGCGCCCTCACTGATGCTCTCTCCGAGGCCTTGGATGCCGCCATCCCCGATGAGCTGTACCACGACGACGTCCACGGCCTGCCCGCCTGGCGCAAGGACATGACGTACCGGCTGGCCCATGAAATCCAGGCCGAACTCACCGCCCCGGCAGGCCGCGACCCGTTACGCATATCCGGTGACTTCTGGCCGCCGCGGGGCGGGACCCTGAACGGTGGACTCCGGACGGAAGGTGCCTGAGCATGAGAATCGAGATCAACGGTGTCCCGGCGCAGGCCGAACCCCGTCCCGGCCAGTGCCTGCGGACGTTCCTTCGCGAGCAGGGGAACCTGGGCGTCAAGAAGGGCTGCGACGCCGGCGACTGCGGCGCCTGCACGGTGCACGTGGACGGGGTCCCGGTGCACAGCTGCATTTATCCCGCGGTCCGCGCGGAAGGCCGGGCGGTCACCACGGTGGAAGGACTGGCCGCCGCCAGCGCCTCCGGCGGACCCGGTGACCCCAACAGCACCGCGCTTCATCCGATGCAGCAGCAGTTCCTGGACCGGCAGGGCTTCCAATGCGGCTTTTGCACGGCCGGCATGGTGATGACGGCAGCGACGTTCGATGAGGAGCAGAGGGCGGACCTGCCGCGGAACCTGAAGGGCAACCTGTGCCGGTGCACCGGGTACACGGCCATCGAGGACGCCGTCTGCGGGAGGGGGAGCCGCCCGGTCACCCCTTCTGAGGGGCCTGGCCGGCCGGAGCCGCGCGCCGGACAACTGGGCGACGACGCTCCCGCCCCCGCCGGCCTCGCCATCGTCACGGGGCAGGCCCGCTACACCCTGGACGTCCCGGCCGATGAACTGCCCGGGCTGCTGCACGCGAAACTGCTGCGCTCCCCGCATGCCCACGCCCGGATCCGCTCCATCGACGCAGCAGCCGCGCTGGCGATTCCCGGCGTCGCGGCCGTCTTCACCCACGAGGACTCCCCGGCGCAGCTGTTTTCGACCGCGCAGCACGAGCTCTACACCGACGACCCGGACGACACCCGCGTGTTTGACGACGTCGTGCGGTTCACCGGCCAGCGCGTCGCCGCCGTCGTCGCCGGGACGGTGGCGGCGGCGGAGGCTGGCGTGCGGGCCCTGAAGGTCGACTACGAGGTGCTGGACGCGGTCTTTACCCCGGAGCACGCCATGCTCCCCGGCGCCCCCGCCCTCCACGGGGACAAGGACGCAACCACGGCCCGCATCAGCCGGCCGGAGCGGAACGTCGTCGCGGAACTGCATTCCGAGCTCGGCGACATGGCGGCCGGGTTCGCCGCGGCGGACTTCATCCACGAACACACGTACCGGACTCAACGGGTGCAGCACATGGCGCTCGAAACCCATGCCTCCATCGCCTCGATCGGCGGTGACGGGCGGCTGCTGATCCGCACCTCCAGCCAGGTCCCGTTCCTGGTGCGGCGCACCCTGGGCCGGGTGTTCGGCCTGCCGGAAGAGCAGATCCGGGTGGTGGCCGGACGGGTGGGCGGCGGTTTCGGCGGCAAACAAGAGGTGCTCACCGAGGACGTCGTGGCGCTGGCCGCCCTGAAGCTCAACCGCCCCGTGCAGCTTGAATTCACCCGGACCGAACAGTTCACCGCCGCCACCACCAAGCATCCCTTCACCATCCATCTCAAGGCCGGCGCCAGCCGCGACGGGCGGCTGACCGCACTGAAGCTGGAGGTGCTCACCAACACGGGCGCCTATGGCAACCACGCGACCGGGGTCATGTTCCACGGCTGCGGTGAGTCGTTGGCGGTGTACAAATGCGCCAACAAGAAAGTGGACGCCCACGCCGTGTACACCAACACGGTGCCGTCCGGTGCCTTCCGAGGCTACGGGCTCAGCCAGATGATCTTCGCGATCGAATCCGGCATCGACGAGCTCGCGGCAGGGATCGGCATGGACCCCCTGGAGTTCCGCCGCCGGAACATGGTCCGGGAAGGCGACGACATGCTGTCCATCCGCGACGAGCCCCAGGAGGACGTCCGCTACGGCAGCTACGGCCTGGACCAGTGCACGAAGCTGGTCGAGGACGCGCTGGCCCGTGGGCGGGAACGCTGCCGCGCCGCCGGCCTCGACAGCCCGGGACCGGACTGGGGGGTCGGGGAGGGGACTGCCCTGTCCATGATCGACACCGTCCCGCCACGCGGCCACTTTGCCCACTCCAGGCTCCGGCTCCTGCCCGACGGGACCTACGCCGCCGACGTCGGGACGGCAGAATTCGGCAACGGCACCTCCACCGTCCACGCGCAGCTCGCGGCCACCGCGCTGTCCACCTCCGCCGCCCGCGTCACCCTCCGGCAGTCCGACACCGACCTGGTGGACCACGATTCCGGGGCGTTCGGATCTGCCGGCACCGTAGTGGCGGGCAAAGCGACGCTCGCGGCCGCCGAGGACCTCGCCCTCCGCATCCGCGCCTTCGCCGCCGGCCTCCGCCTCGTGCCGCGCTCCGGCTGCGTCCTGGACGGGGACGCTGTGGACTGCGAGGGAACCCGGGTGCCCCTGACGGACATTTACGACGCCGCGGAGCAGGCCGGCGTCGAGCTCGCCGCCGAGGGGCGTTGGGGCGGGACGCCGCGTTCCGTGGCGTTCAATGTCCAGGGCTTCCGGGTGGCGGTGAACACCGGGACGGGGGAGCTGCGAATCCTGCAGAGCGTGCAGGCGGCCGACGCCGGCGTGGTGGTCAATCCGCGCCAGTGCCGCGGCCAGATCGAAGGCGGGATCGCGCAGGCCCTCGGCTCTGCGCTCTACGAGGAGGTCACAGTGGACGACGCCGGCCGCGTCACCACCGACGTCCTGCGGCAGTACCACGTCCCCTCCTTCGCCGACGTGCCGCGCAGCGAGGTGTACTTCGCCGACACCAGCGACAAGCTGGGCCCGCTGGGCGCGAAGTCGATGAGCGAGAGCCCGTTCAATCCGGTGGCGCCGGCGCTCGCGAACGCCATCCGGAACGCCACCGGCGTGAGGTTTTCCCAGCTGCCCATCACCCGGGACAAGATCTATCTGGGCCTGAAGGAAGCAGGGCTGGTTCGTCCGCTTTGAGGCCGCTGCCGGCCTATAGTCGGACGATGGAACAACGAATCTTGGGCAAAACCGGACGAAACGTCTCCACCGTCGGGTTGGGGACGTGGCAGCTTGGCGCGGACTGGGGCAACGTGGACCCCGCGCAGGCGCAGGCCATCCTGGCGGCCTCCGTCGAAGCGGGCGTCACGTTCTTCGACACCGCGGACGTCTATGGCGACGGCCGCAGTGAGCAGGCCATCGGCGCCTTCCTGGCCGACAACCCCGGCCTGGACATCACGGTGGCCACCAAGATGGGCCGGCGGGTGGAGCAGCGGCCGGAGAACTACAACCTCGCCAACTTCCGCGAATGGACCGACCGGTCGCGGCGCAACCTGGGCGTCGAGCAGCTGGATCTGGTCCAGCTGCACTGCCCGCCCACCGCGGTGTACAGCAACAACGAGGTCTACGACGCGCTGGACACGCTCGTGGCCGAGGGGGCCATCCGCAACTACGGCGTCAGCGTGGAGCGGACCGAGGAAGCCCTCGAAGCAATGCGCCACGACGGCACCGCCACCGTGCAGATCATCCTCAACGCCTTCCGGCTCAAGCCGCTGGATGAAGTGTTGCCCGCCGCCGAGGCCGCCGGGGTGGGCATCATCGCCCGCGTCCCGCTCGCCTCCGGGCTGCTCTCCGGCAAATACACCGCGGAGACGTCCTTCGCGGAGGACGATCACCGGAACTATAACCGCACCGGATCGGCGTTCGACGTCGGGGAAACCTTCTCCGGCGTGGACTTCGGGGAAGGCCTCAAAGCGGTGGCCGAGTTCGAGGAACTGGTGCCCGACGGCGTCAGCACCGCCCAGGCGGCCATCGCCTGGATCGCGGCGCAGGACGGCGTCAGCACGGTGATCCCGGGCGCGCGGAACGTGGACCAGGCGCGCTCCAATGCCGCCGCGGCGGGTGTCAGCGGCATTGACGCAACGTTCGACGTCGGCGTCCGCGAAATCTATGACCGCTACTTCCGTGAAACCATCCACCCGCGCTGGTAGGGCGCTTGATTCTGCCGGGTGTCCCCAAGGGCCGACGAATGACTGTTTCCTCCATCGACGGCTTCGTTGACCGTCTCGCGGCCGTCGAAACGGGGCCGGGCTGCAACAACTTCTTTGATCACACCGAGCCTGGAAATGCGCAGCGGCGGCGGAACCTGGAGCTCTATCTGCGGGAGATGCAGGACCGCGCCCCAAAGGTCCTGCTGCTGGGCGAAGCCCCCGGGTACAGGGGCATGAGGATCACCGGGATTCCCTTCACGAACCGCGCAATGCTCGAAGGCCCTGCCAACGGGTTTGGGCTGTTTGGGCCCGGGAAGGGGTACGTGCTCCCGGCGGATGCTGCGGGAATCGCTGCGGAGCCGACGGCCACGGTGATGTGGCAGGTCCTGGCCGAGCTGGAATTCCTGCCCCTGCTGTGGAGCGCCTGCCCGTGGCACACCCACGTGCCCGGGCGGCCGCTGTCCAACCGCACGCCGAGGGCCTCCGAGGCTGACCTTGGAACTCCGTTCTGGCAGGCGCTGATCGAGGCGTTTTCCATCGAAACCGTGGTGGCCGTGGGCAATGTGGCGCACCGCAGCCTGCAGCGCAGCGGCATGGACGCCCCGAAAATCAGGCACCCGGCCCACGGCGGCCGGTCCGATTTCAAGCGCGGCCTGCAGGAGTTTTTGGCTCACTCGCGCTAAAACCAGCGCGGGGTCAGACACGGCCCATCGAGGGGGCCTTAATGGGCCGTATCTGACCCCGCGTTGTCTTTAGTCGAGGAGGTGCAGCTGTTCGGGGGAGTCGAGGTCCTCGCCGCCGGAGAGGTCGCTGCAGTCCACCAGATCAACCAGGTCCGGGTGCGCCCGCAGGAAGACGCGCGCGCCGGCGTCGCCCGTTGCTGTTTCCGCGGCTTCGGTGCGAAGCCCGGCATCGAGCAGCAGCGGGTGTCCGCGCTGCAGCGTCCCCTCCGCGTCGCGGTAGCCGGCCGCCGTTACCCGGCCGGGCCGGTGGGCTGCCAGCAGCCGGGTGACGGTCTCCCTGGTCAGGCCGGGCTGGTCCACCAGCGCAATGAGCACATGGGCCTCCAGGGCCGCCGCGGCGATACCGGCCCGGAACGAGCTGCCCATCCCGCTGGCCCAGTGCGGGTTGTCGATGACCCGGTGCCGGCCGAGGTCGGTGGCGGCGCGGACCCTTGCCGCATCCGCGCCAAGCACCACCACCACCTCCCGGCAGCCGCCCGCTAGCAGCACGTCGGCGAGCACTTCGACCAGCGTGCGGCCATGGAAGGGGAGCAACGCCTTGGGCCCGAGCCCCAGCCGGGTCCCGGCTCCGGCGGCCAGCAGCACCGCCGTCGTGCCGCCGGATCCGGTGCCGTGCGCTCTGCTGTCGCTCATCTGCCCACCATAACTCGCTTCTCAGGCGTCGCCACCCGCTCCTCCGGTGGTCCCGGCGGTGACGTCCAGGAGCTTGTAGCGGTCGATCGCGTAGGCGGGCACCCCGCCGTCGACCTCTCCGCGCGAGGCCAGCAGCTGGAGGGTCTTCACTACAATCGAGTGGATGTCGTTCTTGAAGAAACGGCGGGCCGCGGCGCGGGTGTCGGAGAAGCCGAAACCGTCCGCGCCGAGCGAGGCGAACTGGTGCGGCAGGAACTGGCGGATCTGGTCCGGCACGGCCTTCATGTAGTCGGTGACCGCCACGACCGGCCCGGTGGCACCGGCGAGCTGCTGGGCCACGAACGGGACGCGGGCGGGCTGGCCGGGGTTCAGGAAGGCCTCTTCTTCTGCCGCGAGGCCGTCGCGGCGCAGTTCGGTCCAGGACGTCACGGACCAGACATCCGCCGAGACGCCCCAGTCCTCGGCGAGGACCCGCTGGGCTTCGAGGGCCCACGGAACGGACACGCCGGAGGCCAGAATCTGGCTTTTAGGCCCGTCAAAGTCCGACGCCGACACCCGGTAGATGCCTTTCAGGACACCGTTGACGTCCAGGTTTTCGGGTTCGGCCGGCTGGACGATCGGCTCGTTGTAGACAGTGAGGTAGTACATCACGTTCCGCGGCGGATCGTTGTCGGCAATTTCTTTCCCGGCTTCACCGGGCCCATACATCCGCTCCAGGCCGTCCCGGATGATGTGGCCCATTTCGTACCCGAACGCTGGGTCGTAGGTGATGACGGCCGGGTTGGTTGCCGCCAGTATCGGGGAGTGGCCGTCGGCGTGCTGCAGGCCTTCGCCGGTCAGGGTGGTGCGTCCGGCGGTGGCGCCGATGATGAACCCGCGGGTCATCTGGTCGGCGGCGGCCCAGAAGGAATCGCCGGTGCGCTGGAAGCCGAACATCGAGTAGAAG
The DNA here is from genome assembly GCF_056396505.1 of Arthrobacter sp. 05T410. Classification (NCBI taxonomy): domain Bacteria; kingdom Bacillati; phylum Actinomycetota; class Actinomycetes; order Micrococcales; family Micrococcaceae; genus Arthrobacter; species Arthrobacter sp. 05T410. The sequence goes on from NZ_JBFTLP010000010.1 coordinate 127,782, forward strand.
ACGTAGACCGGCACGAGCGGTTCGCCGTGCGTGGCGTAGGACGTGCCGGCGGCGGTGAAGGCCGCCACCGCCCCGGCTTCATTGATGCCCGGGTGGATCAGCTGGCCCTGGGCCGATTCCTTATAGGCAAGGACGAGCTCCCGGTCCACGGAGAGGTAGCCCTGGCCGTCCGGGTTGTAGATCTTCGCCGTCGGGAAGAACGCGTCCATGCCGAACGTGCGGGATTCGTCCGGCACGATCGGGACAATGCGGTGTCCGAACTTTTTGTCCCGGAGCAGGTCCTTGAGCAGGCGTACAAAGGCCATGGTGGTGGCTGAGCGCTGCTTGCCGGAGCCTCGCTTGGCGACCCCATAGGTTGCGGGATCGGGCAGTTCCACGGGCGCATGGTCCGGCCGCCGCTCGGGGACGAAGCCGCCGAGTTGCTTGCGGCGGTCCATCAGGTACTGGATCTCCGGGGAGTCCATGCCGGGGTGGTAGTACGGCGGCCGGTAGAGGTCCGCTTCGAGCTGGTCGTCCGTGATCGGGATGCGCAGGTGGTCGCG